>JBOICY010000228.1:0-8068 GCA_050740335.1 Methylococcales bacterium
ATCGGAAACCACATCATTGCTTTGCTCCGACAACGTAAACGCCCTTTTTATCGGGAAATCAAAATCTACCGATGAAGGGTGTGTGATGTCAATCATAATCCCCCCGTCGCGTGCGGGGACTCGCCGAACAACGCTAGCCCGGCTTGTGCCGTCAGCGTGTCTTGCGTCGATTCCAACTTGAATGGCGGTACCTCTCTGTGATCAGACCTGAAAACCTCCTGGATGATGAGAAAAGCTCTTTAAACAACGCAGTCAGTACGCAAACCGCAAGCCATCTCCTTTTCCTCCTGTCCGGCCGCGATCGAATCCAGACTGAAGTACATGATGCTGGCGATCGCATGCTCAAAACGGAGACCAACAACCGGCCGGCCTTCATGCGGGTCGCTGCGGGTACGGGTGCGCGAAGGCATGACGCGAGACGGATCACTCGCGGTAGATTTGCAAATGGCACCGCCGCACTCCTGGGCCGATGAAATTTCGGATTGTTTGAACAGCGCCTGGCGCGCTTTATCGGCCGTTTGAACCGCAGAACCGCAAGTTACCTTCCGGATCGGATCCGCTGCCCTTAGTCCCGAATTCCGCGCGAATGAATTGGATCAGATTCCAGATTTCTTCCTTTGCCAGAGAGTTTTTGAACCCGGGCATCGACATTTGCCGTTTCTGATCTTTGTGTAGATCGCACCATCCGGTTGTTTTAAAAACACGGGGCTCGTCAGGCTTTCCACCTTGAAGCAGAGGTAGGCGAATACCGGTCCGTCTCCTTTTCCGCCTCCTCCGTGGCACTGCAGACATTCGCGCAGGAAAAGGGATCCACCGGTATTTATCGAAGCTGGGTCCGCGGCAATCCGGATCTCGATTCGCGCCAGCCGCGGCGAAACAAACCACTGATTAGGGGGGCTTTCGCTGGCGCTTCCAGGTATAGGTTACGACAGAGGCCTTCCTGGTTTTATGAATCGTGCGAAGAGGGTGAATGAACTTTTCACATCCGGCCGGAATGGCCCGGCCTTGCTCGTGCTCCGGTCCCGTCCGCGAAACTTTAGGTTTTTTTTCTACGATTTTGGATGGCCGGTAGCGGCCAAGAGCAGCCGTTGACCTGCTTATGAGATCACAGATTTCGAAGCTACTCCTCAAGGGCTATTGAAGAAAGCCGTCAGTTTGGGAACGAAAGCGATTGTTCCCAACGAGTATGTCGACGTTTACAACCTTTCCCCAAGCCTGCCGACCGATCCTCGGCCAAACGACCCTGCCCGATGCGCATGGCGCAGACTTTATCTGAACGAGAATTTGTTAAATTCATTCGTATCTTTAACTCCGGTAAAAAGAGATAGTTCGTAATTTATAGACAGGACACGCGTGCACAGCGGGTCCGTGGCCCGGCTATTCTGGTCCGCAGCGTTCCTCAAAGATCTCGGCGCTCAAACGATGATACGTATTCTGGCGGCGGTTTATTCGGTCCGGCAGGGGGTGAAATCAACCGATGAGCACCGGATTCGATTGCAGAATCCGAATCTCACAAAAACTCTTTCGTCCTTAATTTCAAAAGCTTTTCTATACTAACAGACAAATGGCACCGACGTTGCTTGGGTAGTTTCCGTTCGGACACGGGTGGCATAGCCATCCCTGGCCTGTTCAAGAGTTTCTTTCGATACGCTGACGCCGGCGGAGCTCTTTAACCTTTCCATCATGCGCATCCGTCCCCTGCTCGTCACCGTGCCGGGGGAGATTCTGCCGCATCCTTATGGCGGGCAGGACATGCAGATCATGGTCAATCTCGACCAGCAGAAATTGCTGGCCCGTCACCTCACCCCGGCAGACGTCCACAAAGCCCTCAGTAAGCAGAACCTTGTGCTGCCGGGGGCGACCAGAAAATCAATTCAACCGACTGGATTGTCTTGACCAGCGCGTCCGCACTGCAACTCAAGGATTTCAACAACATCCCGACCAAGAGAGAGGGAAATGCCTACATCTATCTGCACGACGTCGCCGACGCACGTCTCGCGGGCCGGGTGCAAACGAACTCCGTGCTGGTGGATGGCAAACAGTCGGTCATGATTGTCGTGATGAAGAGCAGCGAAGCTTCGACTCTGGAGGTGGTCGATGGAATCAAGGAGATGATCCCGCGCATTGAAAAGGTCATGCCCGAGGGCGTGAAAGTCAAACTCATCAACGACGCCTCGACCTTCGTGAAGGATTCAATTTCGGACGTCGTCCACGAAATGCTGACCGCCGCCGCGCTGGTTGGTCTCATCGTGCTGTTGCTCGGCTCCTGGCGGCCGACGCTCGTCATTGCCACCACGATCCCGCTTTCCATTCTGATCTCGCTCATCGTCCTGCACGAGACAGGCCAGTCGATCAACGTGATGACTTTGGGCGGCTTGGCGCTCGCTGTCGGCGTGCTCGTCGACAACGCGACCGTGATGATCGAGAATATCGACACCCACATTGAAATGGGCAAGCCGCTCGAAACGGCGATCATTGACGCCGCCAATCAGATCGTGCTTCCGACCTTTGTCGCCACCCTTGCCATCGCGATCGTCTGGTTCCCGTTCTTCGATCTCAGCGGGGTATCCGGCTGGCTGTTCATGCCGATGGCGGAAGCGATCATCTTCGCGATGCTTGCCTCCTTCGCCCTGTCGTTCACGCTGCTGCCGACCATGGCGAAGTATATTCTGGTCGATCACAACGCGCCTAAGGCGCATCCGCACCCCGGGCATCCCGAAGACGACCAGGCGGCCGAAGCCGTCTACGACCTGACTAACCAGGAGGCCGAGGAAGAAGCGCTGGCTAATACCGGCGGCACTCATTTCGCCGTAGCGGTGCCGGATCCCGATTACGAGGCCGAGAGCGCGCGAGGCTTCTTCGGCCGCAAGCTGGCGGGCAAGCTGCGCCACATTCCCGGCGCCAGGGATGTGGTGATCCAGCAGACGATGCGCACGCCGACCCTGCTCGTTGAAGCCAACCGCTCATTCGGGCTGGGTGTCAACCTTAGCCAGCAGGACTTCGGCGACAATCTGCTCATGACGACCGCCGGCAGCCAGCAGGTCGATCAGCAATATTGGCTCGACCGCAAGACCGGCGTGTCCTACCGGATCAATGTCTATACGCCGCAGTCCCAGCTCACGAGCCTGAACGATCTGTTGACCGTCCCGGTCGATCGAGACGATGGCGACTCGTCGCAAACCAACCCGGAACTGCTCGGCAATGTGGCCACATTGTCGGCGGGCGGAACGCCGGGCGCGGTGACGCACGGCAACATCATGCCGTTGTTCGACATTTATGTGTCCCCCGAAGGGCGCGAACTCGGGGCCGTGCTGGAGGATGTCGAGAAAGCAGCGCACCAATTGGAGACGGAGATGCCGCGCAGCGCGGAACTTGCCATCCGCGGTCAGGCGGAAACCATGCGCCAGACCTATATCGAGATGATCGGCGGCCTCCTCGCCGCAATCGTGCTGGTTTATCTGTTGATCGTCATCAACTTTCACTCCTGGCTCGATCCCTTCATCATCATTTCGGCCTTGCCCGGCGCGTTGGCGGGGATCGCATGGTTCCTGTTCCTGACCCACACAAATCTTTCCACGCCCGCGCTGACCGGCGCCATCATGACCATGGGAACGGCGACCTCCAATTCCATCCTCGTCGTGGCCTACGCCCGCGAGCGCCTCGAACTGCACGGCGATGCGCTAGGCAATATTCAGGCCTGGTTCGAGGCGCCGATCTACGCGCAAGTCTCGGGCTACGTGCAAATGTGGGACAAGGATTACGGAGCTCAGGTAAAGAAAGGCGACGTCCTTGCGGAAATCAACGCGCCGGCGCTCGATGCCCAATACGAGCAGGCCAAGGCGGATCTAGAATCGGTGCGCGCCGAATATGCTCTGGCCGAGCTGACCGCGAAACGCTATTTGGCGCTACGCACAAACCATGCGGTTTCCGAGCAGTCCATCTCGGTGAAGGTCGCGGAGGCGAAAGCCCAAGCAGCAACGGTCAAGGCGGCTGAACAGAGCGTTAAGAATTTCGAAGCTCTGATTCGCTTCAAAACTATCGTTGCACCCTATGACGGCGTGGTCACCGTGCGCAACATCAACGTCGGTGATTACGTAAACAAGGAAGGCACGATGAGCGCTCCGGGCGCAATCAGCAATCTGTTTACCGTGGCCGACATCCACAGGATGCGTCTCTTCGTCAACGTGCCGGAGTCTTTGGGTGCCTTCCTCAAGCCTGGCCTGACGGCCGACGTCACGGTGGCTCGATTGCCCAATCGGCATTTCACCGCGAAATTCCTGACCGTCGCGCGTGGATTCGATGTGAATACGCGCACGGCGGTCACCGAATTCACGATTGACAACGAGGCCAGTGGGAAGTGGAGGGAAATGCGACCGCCATCCTCGTGAACAGGGCGTCCGCGAGCTTCAGTATCGAGCCGGTCGACGGGCTTCGAATCGTGAATTTCAGGATGCCGCAGGATCTCCCGTCCACCCTGCTCTAGCGTCGACCCGATATCGCCGCGATGGAGCGCCGGATGGCGCAAGCGAACCGTGCCATCGGCATCGCGCGCGCCGCGTTTTATCCGAATGTGGTCTTCGAGGCCGGTGGCGGTTTCGAAGATCACGCTTTCAATCTGGTTAAGCTCGCCACGAGTTTCTGGTCGTACGGCTCCTCCGTTTCGCTGTCGCTCTTCGATATTTTCCAGTATCGCCGTCTCGACAAACCGCCGCCCGCCGGGGGAATCGATGTACCGGCCGGTAATAACGGGTCGAATAATAATCCGACCAAGTCCGCCGTTCCTTAACACGAGCTGTTCCATGTTGACCCAAGATCGGCGTCAGTCGGCGGGTGCTTGGTTGATCAGCCGGAAGATACTGGTTCCAGGTTTTCTGCGCCGTTATGGCCCAATCGTAACGAGCGCTGCGTTGAACGCCGGCCTCTGCTGGCGCTGCCCGGACTGTCCCGTAGGGAATGGGTGAAGGTTGCAGGACTCGATCCCAAATCCTTTGACTCCGGCCAAAGCATCCACAAGAAAACGCGGTTGTCGAAGGCTGGTCACCGGTATCTTCGTTCAGCCCTCCATATGCCGGCCTCCAGCGCCAAAACCCACGACCCGCAAGTCTGTGCCTGTTTCCAGCATCTTATCGCCAACGGCAGGAAACCCAGGCGGTCTGTGCGGTCATGCGCAAATTGCTTCCTGCGATCCACACGATGTTGAAACACGACGAGCCTTTCGCTAACACGCGATTTTATGCATTTCCGGTAGCTGCCGGATAGTCAAAATCATCCATTTATTGATTGGCTTTGAACAAAGTATCCACGCGGATATTATTTTTCACATTGAGAATTGCTGGCCGTATACGGCTTCTGATTTAGTGAACCCGCGCCGCAACCGCGTGAGATCTAGCGGTTCATGGATCCGCGCATTATACTGACCGGACAAAACCGTGTCGGGAGGAATTAAATCAATATGGACGGCCAAATGCCAAAGGCGGTGTCTCTAACCGTGGTTAATTACAATGGCGGCGCGTTCCTTCATTCATGCGTTGCCTCCGCGATCAATCAGGTAGATGAGTTGATTGTGGTCGACAATGCTTCAACCGATACGAGCTTGAAGCAACTCGAAACCGCATTCCCGGGAGAGAAAAAGCTTCGGATAATTCGAAATGGCCAGAACCTTGGCTTTTCGGCGGCCTGTAATGCCGGACTTGGCCATTCGACGGGCAATTTTTTGATGTTTCTGAACCCCGATTGCGTGCTCGAGCCCGGTTCTGTGACGCGCTTACTCCAGGTGCTTCGGGATTTCCCGGATGCAGGCATGGTCGGCGGACTGCTGGTTGGCCCTGATGGCAGGGAACAAGGAGGCGGTCGCAGGGCGGTTCCGACGCCTTGGCGCTCATTTGTTCGCGCGTTCGGCTTGTCGAGATTCTCCGATCGATGGCCTCGCCTGTTTTTCGATTTTCATCTGGACAAGCAGCCTCTGCCTGCCCACCCGATCGAAGTGGAGGCGATTTCCGGAGCTTGTATGCTGGTCCGGCGTTCCGCGATGCGGGATGTCGGGCAATGGGATGAGGGGTATTTTTTACATTGCGAGGATCTCGATTTTTCGATGAGCCTGCGCCGCAAAGGCTGGAAAATCCTGTTTGTGCCGGATACCCGAATCGTGCATCACAAGGGCGGAAGCAGCCATTGCCGTCCGATCTTTGTCGAGTGGCACAAACACTTGGGAATGATACGGTTTTATCGCAAGTTTTTCCGGGATCAATACCCTGGGGTGTTGATGTGGCTGGTGGTGCTCGGAGTCTGGCTGCACTTTTTAGGAATAGCGACCTATCACACCGGGCATTCGTTGGAACTCAAGATGGGCTTGGTTCGTGAATGAGCGGTGGGTGGGCGTGCTCGGTGCGACCAGTTTTGTGGGGGAGTGCCTGTTTCCGTTGATCCTGGAAAATCAATGGAACGTGCTGGCGTTTTCCAGACGCTCCGTTGTTCAGAAAAATCCTCGAGTTGTATGGTCCAATCCATCCCTTACGGATACGCTTGGTGCGGTTAAAGTCGAACAATGGGTCTGTGTGGCTCCAATCTCGGTATTACCGGAATATTTCCATCGGATGGCCTCGCTCGGAGCCAGGCGGGTCGTGGCCTTGTCGTCGACCAGTCGCTTTACCAAAGAAGATTCCTCGGACCTTTCGGAACAGGCAGCGGTAAGACGGCTCGTTGAAGGCGAGTCGCGATTGCAGCAATGGGCCGAAGCCAATAACATCGATTGGATCATTCTGCGTCCCACCATGATCTATGGCTTGGGACGGGATAAAAATCTGGTCGAGGTCGCTCGTTTTATCCGCCGTTTTGGATTATTTCCGTTGTTTGGCAGGGCAAACGGCCTGCGTCAACCCATCCATGTGCAGGATCTGGCGGAAGCCTGTCTGGCGGCTTTGCAAACACCCGGCGCAGCAAACCGGGCCTACAACCTTTCCGGTGGGGAGATTCTGTCCTATCACGAAATGATCAACCGTGTTTTCATGGCGCTGGGTCGTCCTCCGAGGATGTTATCCGTACCGCTGTCCGCTTTTCGGATGGCTGTCGCGATGCTTCGATTCCTGCCCCGTTATCGAAACTGGACCGCGGCCATGGCGGAGCGCATGAATCGCGATCTGGTGTTCGATCACAGCGAGGCGGCGAAGGATCTGGCTTTCAAACCGAGAGCTTTCTTGCTCTCGTCAGAGGATATGTCTATTTGAGAGGCTCTTCCGGTTGGAAGCGGTTCAAGCGTCTTTATGTCGATGCAGTCGCGATTGACATGGAAGCTCCGGACCGGCACATTTTTTACGAAAACGGGACGTTCAACAGGCTCCATCCGGTCTGCGCCACCGAACCGTAACTACTCACCCCATAAAACGCATCAAAAAAAGCTTGACAGATTTTCTGATGCAAAAAATCGGAATTGCTTGAGGGTGACTTAAACCCGCCAAGGCGGATACCGCTTAACTGGTGGATGGGTTATCATCTACTTTGTTAGTAACAAATAGAAATGTCCGGTTCGGTAGCAAATAAACTGTCCGCTTTTAGATCTAAAGCGGACCCCATTGTCAAGCTATTTCTTGTGTTCGAAACAAATTGTTGTGGTATCTAAAAAAACCGTGGGGCAGGTAAGCTGTGGGCGGCCTGTGCGGCAACCGGGGCAGACAACCTGCTGGTTGGTTGTCCATCCGCTTGTCTGCCCAGAGCCGTCCTTGGCTTATCTGCCCCACTCCTTATTTTCCTGCATGCCACGGGTCTGACGGCGTCGGGGGATGGCATCCCTCGGGCTTACGCAGCGTCCTGTTTTGCGGGCTCCGGGCACCGTCCCAGGGCGTCGGCCAATAGCCGAGGGCCGTGAAACACGGCCAGAGAGCCGTCCGGGTAGCGATGGACCCGGACCTTGGCATTGACGTAATGGCATCGAAAACGATCCTGAGGAATTTGCAGGACCAGTCGTACAAAACGCCCGCAGTTATCCTTGCCGAGAGGAACGGCACAAACGCCGAACCCGTCTCCCGTGCCGGCCGGGCGAACTCCTGATTGAACGCAAGCCGAACCACTTCGC
>JBOICY010000229.1:0-26546 GCA_050740335.1 Methylococcales bacterium
AAACCTCATCTTCCGAGTCTCCTGTAGCCATTTTGTCCGTTTCATCCGAGTACCTCCTCGGTACCGGATTAAAAACCGGACAAATCATGTGCTACAAACCCGGACAGTTTATTTGTTCTCTACACGAACGTTTGCTACGGGAGACAAATCCAGTGCCGCCCGGATATCCTATTTAACTGCGATTGCCGGGATGCTCAGATTGATATAGTCATTCAGGATTTGGGCGCTTTCCTTCAGTAATGGGTCCGCCTGGTCGATCTCATTGGTGTTGTCATCCAATGGCTTTTCTTCCAGTTCGGCAAGATCCTTCAGTTCTTTCTCGCCGGCGGCAAGACGCCTTTTGTTTTCCAGTTTCAGTAGCGTCGAATCGCTTTGATTGCGCTCCATTTTGCGGATCGCTTCGTTGAGCGATAGTTTGGATTTTTGTTTCATCTCATCCTGAATCTTCTTCTTCTCCAACAGATACTCGAACTCGCTCGAGCCATTCGATCTCGCTTCGTGGCGCTTCAGGAGTTCGCCGAGCCATTGGTTGATATTTCCATATTTCGGGTAGCTTACGGTGGAAATCGTGTCCCAGGGCAGCGCGTTCGGCATGGTGCTTTCACCGATTTCGGTGCTGTCGAACAAACTGGGCAGCAGAATGTCCGGAACGACTCCGCGATTCTGGGTGCTTGCCCCGGAAATACGATAAAATTTCGATTGCGTGAGTTTTAACTGGCCTTGGTCCAGGGGCTGCAGGGATTGAACCGTACCCTTGCCGAAGGTCTGACTGCCGATCACGACTCCGCGCTGGTAATCCTGTATGGCGCCCGCGAAAATTTCGGAGGCCGAGGCGCTCAACCGGTTGACCAGGACCGCCAGCGGGCCCGAGTAGGCATACGTCGGATCACGGTCCTCGAGTACCCGGACCGAGCCGTTGGCGTTGCGAATCTGTACCGTGGGTCCGGTTTCGATAAAAAGTCCGGTCAGGGTAATCGCTTCGGATAATGAACCGCCGCCATTGTTGCGCAGATCGACGACCAGACCATCGATGCCTTCCTTGTTCAGCTCGTCGAGAAGCTCGCGGACATCGCGAGTCGTGCTCTTGAAATTCGGGTCGCCGGCCTGCTGAGCGCGGTAGTCCATATAAAAAGCAGGAATATCGATGATGCCGATCCTGCGCGGTTTTTTACTGTCGGTCTTGATTTCCAGAATGTCCTTCTTGGCGGATTGTTCTTCCAACCGGACCGTATCGCGCGTGATGTGGATGATTCTGGCCGCCCGGTCTGCCTTGGCGTCGCTTCCGGGGATGATTTCGAGACGCACGACGGAGCCTTTCGGACCGCGGATCAGATCGACCACGTCATCCAGCCGCCATCCCACGACATCGACAATTGCCCCGAGTTCACCCTGGCCAACGCCGATGATCCGATCCGTTGGCTTGAGTTGTCCGCCGCTGTCCGCGGGGCCCGCCGGAACCAGTCTGAGCACTTTGGTATATTCGTCCTCGCTTTGCAAGACCGCGCCAATCCCTTCCAGCGAAAGCTTCATATTGATATTGAAGTTTTCGGAGCTTCGCGGGCTGAAATACTGGGTGTGCGGATCGTAGAGCCCGGTAAAGGCATTCATGTAAACCTGAAATACATCGTTGGACTTGAACTGTTGCCATTGTTTGATTTGATTCTGGTATCGCGATTTCAGTTTTTCGATGATTTCGGGATCGGTCTTATCCGCCAGACGCAGCAGGAGGATCGCATTTTTCAGTTGTCTGCGCCAAAGGTCTTCCAGTTCCTTGCTGTCCGCGGGCCAGGGCTCCTGTTCACGGTCGACGTCTATGGATTCGAACTGCTCGAAGTCGAACGAGCCGAGACCCTTATCGAGCCGGGCCAGCATATAAGTCACCTGCTCCTCGGTGCGCTGGGTGTAGCGGTTGAAAATGGCATAGGCGGCGTCCAGATTGCCAGTTTTAAGATCGTCGTCGAGGCGCTGGCGGTAGACCTCGAATTCCCGCACATCGCTTCGGGTAAAGTGACTGCGCGATTTGTCGAGGTAGAGCAGATACTCGTCGAGCATTTTCGATGACAGCCGGTCATCGAGTTCGAGGCGCTGATAATGGCCAAGCTTGAGATATTCGATTATTTTTACCGATGTATCTGAAAACTCCGGTTCGGGGGATAATCCATGGTTCGTCGGGGGGCCGGATAGCGCGAAAGCGTGCGTGATTCCAATTAAAAGCCCGGTCGCGAGCACCGAACGCACGATCATTTTCAATTTCATCAGTAACACCGTGGGGGTTGTAGCAGAAATGGGTCTTGAATTCGGATCAGGAATTCGACGGTAATCTAACCTGTTTGAGATTATAAGAGTTGTCGACTACATGATAGCGCAAAAGATGATCGATGGTCCCGAACCACCCGAATACCTCGCGACGCTTCCTGCTCGCATTCAACGCGGAGATCGAAACGTCCGCTTGTCCGCGGTCACGAGGGACCGCGATTCCAGGTTTTCGGTTCTGTTACCGGCGGATGATTGTACTGCAAAATTTTACGCAAATGTACAGTTTCTGTTGACAATTCTTTCCTGTTTTGTTTCACATCCCTGTCTGGCTGTCGAAACCATCCGAATGACACCTGGAATGTGGGGAATCCACACATTCACCTGTTTGCCCGCGATGTCGCAGGCGCTTTCCAGGCTTCCACCGAATGTATCGGAATCAGTGAACTGGATGCTTCGAGTTTCTTCGAAAACACCCGACATTGCTCGATTTCGGAAAAGTTCCAAGACTTTAGGGGTGTTTCATCAGGGGAGGGATATGGAAATGATCGCAAAATGGTCGGGGCGTGTGATCGGCGAATGTCGATGACCAGGCGTAGCTCAGCAATTCTCATTTTGAAAAATAATTTCCCCGTAGGCTCCATGGATGGATTTGAGCTTACTGCCGCCATGGCAGTGGATACCCGCGTCCCGGCGGGTCTGACGAGCTTGCCATAATCTGACAAAGTAGAATTAACCGCACCGCTCAAACGACTCGCAATGCCCGAACTCCCGGAAGTTGAAACGACACGGCGGGGAATCGAGCCCTATATTCTGCAATTGCCGGTCGACCGCGTGGTTATTCGGGAAGCCCGGTTGCGCTGGCCGGTTCCCGAAATTCTGCGTACCGACCTGCCCGACCAACGGTTCACAGCAATCAATCGCCGTGGCAAGTATCTTTTACTGCACGCCGAAGCCGGTACTCTGATCATCCATCTAGGCATGTCCGGCAGTCTGCGCCTGGTGCACGAATCCACTCCGTTGCGGAAGCACGATCACGTCGATTTCGTGTTTCGCAATCGTCTCTGTCTACGCTTTCACGACCCGCGCCGATTCGGGTGTATCTTGTGGACAACGGAAAACCCCGGGCAACATGCATTGCTCGCTGCGATGGGCCCGGAACCCCTTTCCAGCCGTTTCAACGGAAGATACCTGTACGATCTGGCCAGAAACCGCAAAATTGCCATCAAGGCATTCTTGATGGATAGTCATATCGTCGTAGGGGTCGGGAACATTTATGCGAATGAGGCTCTTTTCCTGTCCGGTATCGACCCCAGACGAAGCGCGGGAAGGATTTCGACGCCTCGATTGAACGATCTGTGCACGGCGATTGCCAGCGTACTGAACCGATCCATCGAACAGGGCGGAACGACGCTCAGGGATTTCGTCAACGAACAGGGACAACCGGGTTATTTCCAGCAGACCCTGAATGTTTACGACAAGAAGGGGCACCCATGCCCACGTTGTGGAGCGCCGATCAAACAATGCCGGACCGGCCAGCGGTCCACCTTTTTCTGTTCAGATTGCCAGCGTTGAAGGACGCCCGGATAAAGGGATCGTTATTGCTTGGCGGGCCCAGTGGTTTCGGGGTTGTTCTGTTCGGCCTCCAAGGCATCCAAACGATCTTCAAATTGCGAACCCAGATCGACTTTTACACCGGTTGCGAGCGGCAAGGTCAGTCGGTCGCCGACATGGGCAAATGAGAATCTCAATTCACCCCGGAGTAAACGCCGCCCCGATACCAGGTATTTTTTCTTGGCTCCGAATTGAAACACGCCCGACTCGATCGCTTCATCGACCGTATGTAAAAAAGGATCGGCGATCAAGTCATAGTTCCCGTCTTGAGAAAAATAACCTTTCAGAGAAATAGTATCCCCGACTGGTGCTTTGGCACCCGACGAGGCGCTGAAAAAGCCGTAAAGATGGGCTCTCGCGGTAACCACACCATTTGGGCCGGGAGGAAATTCATGGCTGAAAGTGATCACAACCTCATTCGTCGCACCCCCCTTTTGATTGACCGTCGAAGGTGGCCCGGTCGACTCGAAAGTCACGTGATGAATCTCCAGATGGTTTTGCCCGATATTATCGAAACAAATCTGCGGGATCATGCCGACTTCACTCGGTACAATATTAAAACTCTCGTACTCTCCCCTGATGTCGATACACGGGTTGCCCTCGATCAAGGGTTGCAAGGGGGTGCCGTTGATATCGACTTCCAGCGCGGGCGCCAGGCCTGGACTGATGAGTGTTAGATACAAACCGAGTACCTGTATCCGCTTGATCCCCATGATTATCGACCCCTAAATATGTGATAAGTTTGTTGTAAAGAAAGGTTGAAAATAAAAGCTTCTCGATTCGTGTCAAGTCTAGTTGAATTTACAGCAAGTCAGTCTAATTTTCCACCCGCAATGCTACACGGTCGCCGGCATTTTAATCCCTTCGAGCATTTATCGAATACAATATGGTGAATCCTCACCGCGATTTCCAGGCCTGAACACCGATCGGGATTTTGGACATCTCGAACGGTTTTGTCACCGGACAATCGCCGGAAATGATCGTATAGGAAGGTCATGATCGCCCTCATTCAACGCGTGACGCAGGCTGAAGTGACTATCGGCGGCAAAAAGTTCGCCGAAATTGGGACCGGCATCCTGGCCCTGATCGCGATCGAAAAACACGACACCGATCTGGAAATGAATCGTCTCGCCGAGCGTCTGACCTGTTACCGGATCTTCCCGGACCGGAACAACAAAATGAACCTGAGCCTCGCCGACACCGGCAAAGGCAACCGTCCAAGTTTCAGCGCGGCGGCCACTCCGGAACGGAGCCGGGCGATGTTCGAGAAATTTGTCGCGATGGTGCGGTCCAGACATTCGAACACGGCATCCGGTTGCTTTGGCGAAGACATGCAGGTTTCTCTGACCAACGACGGACCGGTAACCTTTTTGCTCCGAACGCCGGCACGGCTCGCACCTTGATGTGTCCCTGGCCACCATCGGTCGAGCCGCGAGGCCTACCGACGTAGTCGTAACACCCGCGCGCTCCTCAAAGCTTCGCGGGTATTCGGCGCTCGCGGGAAGGCTGCTGTCGTCTGCCATGACGACACACCATAACTTGTAGCCGGGGTCCAGTGCATAGCCAGTTAGTATAATTTCCAAATTTTCTAACTTTATCCGCTAAAGGTTACTCCAAGCCTGCCGTTAAAGATTACGGAGGCGGTAAATATGCAGTTCGATGCGTATATCCGCCAGTGTTTTCAAGACCCTTGCCGAACCAGCGAGGGCTTACCGGAGAATTGTTATGGCATCAGTCATTAATACCAATGTTTTTTCACTGAATGCACAGCGGAATCTGGGCAAATCCCAGGACGCGCTCGCGACTTCCTTGCAACGTTTGTCATCCGGTCTCCGGATCAACAGCGCGAAGGACGATGCGGCGGGGCTTGCAATTTCGAATCGATTTACGGCGCAGATCAACGGTCAGAATCAGGCCGCACGCAACGCCAATGACGCGATATCGCTGGCCCAGACCGGTGAAGGGGCATTGGAAGAAGTTAACAATAACCTGCAACGGATACGGGAACTCTCGGTTCAGGCGGTTAACGCAACGAATACCACCGGGGACCGGGCCAAAATCCAAAACGAAATTGTCTCACTGACCCAGGAGTTGGATCGTATTGCAACCACTTCTGAGTTCAACGGTCAGAAGCTGTTTGACGGTAGTTTTGGCACCGCGACTTACCAGGTCGGTGCAAACGCGAACCAGACCATCAGTGCCAGCACCAGCAACCTTCGCACAACGCAGTACGGAGATTACCAGATTCAAGGAACCGCCTCGGCAGGTGCCGCGGCGACGCGCTTGGTTGCCGCGCAAGCAATTGTTGTGAATGGTTCGATTACTAGCGGCACCTATACCACCCAGGCCGGGGACACCGCAAAATCTATCGCAACCGGGATCAATAACCTAAATACCGGTGTTGAGGCCTCGGCGCGAACCGAACTCGATATTAGTTTTGCCGCCGCCGGTAACTATACTCTGACAGTTCAATCGGACAATACGACCGCTAAGACGGTTTCGTTTTCTCTGAGTGCTGCTACGGGTAACTCGGCCCTCCAAGCAGCTGCGACGGCTTTTAACGATGCTGCCGGGGTTACCGGGGTGACTGCTCAGGTGAATGGTGGCGGAACCGGAATCAGATTGGTGAATGCTACGGGTAACGACATCACCCTTAAGGATACCACCACGGCCAACGCTGGAAATGTCACCGTTGGTGCGGCTACACTTACCGCGGATGCAACCGCCGATACTTCGGTGATTAACGGCCGGGTCACTCTGGACTCTTCTAAATCATTCAATGCAACCGATGCGGGTAGCGGATTCGGTGTGGCTGCGGCGGCCTCTACGTTGTTATCTGTTTCAATTCTGGATGTAAGCACCGCGACCAACGCTACCCAGGCAATCAAGATCGTCGATGCGGCGCTTTCCACAGTGGATAACCAAAGGTCCGCGTTCGGTGCATTGCAGAACCGTTTTACGTCAACCATCAACAGTCTGCAGACCAGTTCCGAGAATCTGAGTGCCGCGCGGTCGCGAATCCGTGACGCGGACTTTGCTCAAGAAACAGCGAACCTGACGCGGAACCAAATCCTGCAACAAGCCGGTACCGCTATTCTGGCTCAAGCGAATTCCGTTCAGCAGAGCGTATTGTCCTTACTCCGCTAAGCGAAATAATCTTTTTTTGATTTCTTGGAAGAGCGCGATACCAGGGACGGTTTTTTCCCATCCGAGAAAATGGATTCTATCTCGCAGATCAACCGGCCCGAAAGACTGCTCACCCGATTTACGAATCAGGCGTAGAAGGTTTCAACAGAGGTTCACGAAATGGCGCTAGAAATCGGCTTACAGCACATTCCGGCTTCGGCGATAAGTTCGGTAAAAATTACGCGGTCTCATGAAACGGAGCTTAGGGGTAGTCCAAACAAGCCGAAATCAACGGGATCCGAGAAGGTTCCGGAAAACCGAAGGGAAGACAGGGAGCCTGAAATAACCAAGCTAAGAGATACGGTGTTGCAAATCAATGAATCTATTCAAGCAGTCAGGCGAGAGCTGCGTTTCAGTGTGGATGAGGAAAGCGGACGCGTGGTCGTTAAAGTCGTGAACGCTGAAAATGGAGAAACCATCCGGCAAATTCCTTCGGAAGAGTTGCTTCAATTGGCCAGACATATTTCAGAGGGTGGCACGGAAGGTCGCCTTCTCAAGGTGATTGCTTAGACTCGGGTCAGGATTTCCTGAATCATCGATCGCCCTGATGTTCATGTATAACGATTTTGTATTTTCCAATTTTTAATCAGCGTAATCTGAAATGCCTGGCATATCATCTTTGGGTATCGGTTCCGGCCTTGATCTTTCAGGACTGGTGCAGAAGCTGGTCGCCGCCGAAGCGCAGTCGACGAGCGCAAGATTCGACCGGCGAGAAGCGAATTTTCAGTCCGAACTCTCGGCGCTCGGGCTTTTCAAGAGCGCGCTTTCCGACTTCAAGTCGGCGCAGCAGGAACTGTTGTCGATCGGTGATTTTCAAACGATTTCCGCTGAATCGGGGGACAGCAGCCTGTATACGGTCAAGGCGGATACCGATGCCCGAATCGGGCAGCACAGCATCGAAATTCAGAGTCTCGCCCGTTCGCAAAAGCTCGCTTCAAAGGCCTTTTCAAGCAATACGGACATTGTCGGCAGCGGTACATTAACTTTCCGTTTCGGAAGTTATGACAGTGGCTCGAATACGTTTAGCGCCAATTCTCAAAAAGCCATCCAAACTGTCAACATCGACCCGGCGAACAACACACTTGCCGGAATTCGAGATGCGGTCAACAACGCAGAGATCGGTGTTCGCGCGTCAATCGTTGACGACGGTACGGGTCACCGACTGGTATTTTCATCAGTCGATACGGGAGTCGAAAACAGCTTTGAAATCACAGTCGGCAGCGATCTGGATGGCAATGACCAGGACGATGCCGGATTGTCTCAACTGGCCTACGATCCGGTTGCCGCGGGATCGGGCAGCGGCAAAAATCTGACGGAAACCGTGGCCGCGAAGGATGCACAGCTTGTCGTGGATGGCCTGACAATCACGCGCTCGGAAAATACCATTGAAGGGGTGATTGAGGGTATCACTTTGGAACTGAAATCGGCTGCACCTGGCAACACAACCGATTTGACGATCACTAACGAATCGGGAACGGTAACGAACAAGGTCAAGCAATTCGTGGATAATTTTAATACATTGATCAGCAGCCTCGGTAATTTAAACCATTACAATGCCGAGACGGGTCAGGCTGGACCACTATTCGGCGATTCTTCGGCCCGGGGTGTCGAATCAAAAGTTCGAAATATCCTGACCAATGCGGTTACCGGTTTGACTGGCGGAGTAGTTGCACTGGCTGATATCGGGATTACAACTCAAAAGGATGGTACGTTGAAACTGGATAGCTCGAAATTGCAGGCCGCAGTGGATGCGAATCCGGACGCGGTAGCCCGGCTTTTTTCCGAATCCGGGCAGGTGCCGGATTCCCTGCTTCGCTTTTCCGGGTCGGAAAACAACAGTATCCCCGGTAAATACGCTATTAATGTTACCCAATTGGCCACACAGGGTGCTTATTCAGGCACTGCGGTAAGCGGATTTCCGCTCACCGTAGACAGCACCAACGATACACTGGGCATCAAGGTGGACGGTGTCGATTCGGCGACAATTCAATTGGGCCAGGGGTCCTACAACACCGGCGATGAACTCGCGACGGAATTGCAGCGAAAAATAAACAGTGACTCCGCATTAGTGGCCGCGGGCGTTCGTGTTTCGGTAACTATCCAATCGGGGAGGTTTCAGATTTCATCGGATCGTTATGGCAGCGCATCCTCGGTGGAAATTACTTCGGTAGGAACGGCTTCGGCGGCGACTTTAGGCCTTTCCGCCGCGGCGGGAACCGCCGGGGCGGATGTGGTTGGCACAATTGGCGGGCTCCCGGCAAGCGGTTCTGGACAAACCCTGACCGGGACCGGCAGCGCATCGGGCCTCTCGATCGAGGTATCGGGAGGGGCCTTGGGAGATCGGGGTGATTTATCATTCGCGCGAGGAGTCTCCGCTAAGTTGGTCAACTTGATCGATGGCATTCTAGAAAGCGACAGCGTCATTGATTCAAGAACTAACAATTTGAATGACAGAATAAAAGACCTCGGGGATCAACGCGTCGAACAGAGCCGGCGCCTGTCGTCGTATCAGGCTCGCCTGGTTTCCCAGTTTACGGCGCTGGATACTTTGATAAGCCAGCTACAGACAACGAATACGTTTTTGACCCAGCAGTTATCGAATCTGCCTGGTTTTGGTCGACGGGGCAGTTAAACACTTCGATTTCGAAAATTACCTAATAGTTTCCTGAGTACAGATAATCATAGGTAGCGATGTATGAATTCAGTAATTGGACGTGGTGCCCAACATTACCGGCAGGTGGCGGTTCACAGCGGTGTTGCCAGTGGCAGTCCGCACCGACTGATCCAGATGCTCTTGGCTGGAGCGCTGGAGAAACTGGCTGTCGCCAAAGGGAATATGGAGCGCGGCGAAATTGCTGAAAAGGGGCGAAATATCGGCCTCGCGATTTCAATAATCGATGGCCTGAAAAGAAGCCTGGATCATGATAAAGGGGGAGAAATCGCTCGAAATCTCGAAGGATTGTATGAGTATATGAGTTTCACCCTGGTACAAGCGAATGCTAATAACGAGTCAGCCAAGCTGGATGAAATAGCCGGGCTGTTACTCAATATTAAGGCTGCCTGGGACAGGATTACGGAGGAATTTCAAAAAATTGCAATGCATAGCGGAGAAGGTGGACTATTATGAACGAAGATAAGCCAGACGATTTTCAGAATATCATTACAATCAGTGAACAAATGCTCGAGCATGCCCGTCAGGAAAGGTGGGATGACGTGACGATATTTGAACGGGAACGTAAAAAGCTACTGGCCGGATTTTTCTCCAAGCCATTGAACGTGCGAAATTCGAATCTATCCGCCGGAATTCGGATCATTCTGGAAAAAGACCGCGAAATTGTTCGGCTCGGCGCAGCCAGGCGGGATAAGTTGCGCAAAGCGCTGCATAAGTTCAATCAACGAAAAGATGCCGTCGAGGCTTATTCCGCGGTCGGATAAAACCTCGTGGTTTGGTTGTTAGGCGATTCTTTTGATTCGGATGTCGGATGCCGGATGCCGGGTGCCGGGTGCGTTTGTTGATAGTGGCTACTTTCATCTATAGGAGCCGGTCTGATCGTTGATTGCAATGTGAAGACCCCTAAAAGGTCCATGTTTTGTGCAGGAAAATTTCGAGTACCATTTTGCTGCCAAAATAGGCCAGCATTAGCGAAATAAACCCTCCCAGTGTCCACCGGATAGCGGTCTGCCCGCGCCAGCCGAACACCACCCTGCCGATCAGCAGCACAAAAAACAAAATCCAGGCGAATATCGATAGAACTGTCTTGTGCGCCAGGTGTTGTGCTAAAAGATCCTGAACGAATAGTAGGCCGCTGGTCAGGGAAAGGGTCAATAATAGAAGACCTACGCCAATCATCTGAAACAACAGGGATTCCATCGTCTGCAACGGGGGAAAGGAATCTATGAACGGATTGCTCGCGTGGCGGTGAAGTTGTCGATCCTGCAAGGCCAGAAGGACCGCCTGAACCGCCGCAATATTCAAGATACTGTAGGCCAGGATGGATGACAAAATGTGGACATCCATGCCGACGCTCACCTCCCGGATAATATTAATTTGTTGGGGAAGGCTCAATTTAAGAGTCTGAATCAAGGCCGCAAGTGGAAAAATCACAATTCCGAGTTTCTCGACTGGTTTGCCCAAGGCTGTCGTGAACAGGATCACAACGATGAGCAATATCACGAGAGACGCAGTGCTCATGAAGCTGAAATTCATTCCCTGCCTATTCAAGAAATCTCCAGTCAGTGATGCCGCATGCAACACACCCGCGATTGCCGCGGGTACCAGGAAGTGCAAGGGCTTCGGTTTTTTGTGTCCCAATTCGGGGTTCTTATTGTAAATGGATCGCAACTCCAGTCCCGTCGAGATGACATAGACCAGTATTGAAAGTACGCCGAATAAGTTAGAATACGCCAATTGTCATCTCCTTTGGCTCTTAGTCTGGCATAACGGGCGGTGAAGTTGAAGCGCCGGGACGATGTCACCGATTTGGCAAATTTTCGTCGATGTCTGTACAGGAATTGAGGTTCGAGGCCGGAAGCAACCGCACCAACCTGATTTTGATGCCATTTCTGTTTCCGGTCGACCCATGGACTCGGTTTTCGGAAAGTGTTTTAGATCCTAATATCAAGCGGGGCGTCCCGATTAAATTCCGGGTAAGGTATGTTTGACAATCTTAGCGAACGATTAAACGAAACTTTAAAGAAAATCCGTGGCCAGGGGCGGCTGACGGACGACAATATTCAGGACACGATGCGCGAGGTTCGGATGGCGCTGCTGGAGGCCGATGTGGCCTTGCCGGTCGTCCGGGATTTTGTCGAACAGGTTAAAACACGAGCGCTCGGACAGGAAGTCCAAACCAGCCTGACCCCCGGGCAGTCCTTAATCAAGATTGTTCGCGACGAGTTGGTTATCCTGATGGGAGAGGCCAATCAAGGGCTGAATCTCAGGACAACTCCACCCGCGGTCATATTAATGGCTGGCTTGCAAGGTTCCGGCAAAACGACGACAGTTGCCAAGCTCGGGCGCTGGCTGAAAGAGAATCAAAAAAAGAAAGTCGGGGTTGTCAGCGTGGATGTCTATCGTCCCGCGGCAATTCAACAATTGAAAACCCTGGCCGCTGAACAGGACCTTGAGTTTCTTCCGAGTGAATCCAGTCAGAATCCGGTGGACATCGCAACCGGGGCTCTGGATAGTGCGCGCAAGAAGTTCCTCGATGTACTGATTATCGATACCGCCGGGCGTTTGCACATCGACGATACGATGATGCGCGAAATCAAAGAACTTCATTCGGCTGTCGATCCGATAGAAACCTTGTTTGTCGTGGACAGTATGACCGGTCAGGATGCTGCGAATACGGCAAAGGCATTCAATGAGGCGCTTGCGCTGACCGGGGTGATCTTGACCAAGACCGATGGTGACGCGCGCGGCGGCGCGGCGCTGTCGGTCCGCCAGGTAACCGGTAAACCGATCAAGTTTATCGGGGTCGGCGAGAAATCGGACGCGCTGGAACTTTTCCATCCAGACCGGATTGCCTCGCGAATACTGGGCATGGGCGATCTGCTGAGTTTGATCGAAGAAGTCGAAAGGAAGTTCGATCAAAAGAAAGCCGAGAAATTGGCCAAAAAAATCAAGAAGGGAAAAGGCTTCGATTTGGCGGATTTCAAAGATCAGATCGTGCAGATGAATAACGTGGGCGGAGTTCAATCGCTGTTAGACAAACTACCCGGGATGGGGAATGTGCCACAAAATGTACGCAGTCAAGTCGATGACAAGGTTTTTGGCCGGCTGATTGCCATTATCGATTCAATGACTCATCAGGAACGCCAGTACCCGGCAACTCTGAACGGTTCACGGAAGCGCAGGATAGCCAACGGTTCCGGGACCCAGATTCAGGACATCAACCGCTTGCTTAAGCAACATAAGCAAATGCAGAAAATGATGAAGAAAATCAGCAAGGGCAATTTGATGAATCTGGTACGGGGAATCAAGGGTAACCTGCCCGGAAGAATGCCTTTTTAGCGGCGGACGAAAGCATGAGAAGTGGATTGGCTTTTAAATGATTGGATTTTCACATACAATGATTTATTTTAGTCAATTGAAAGTTCGTTATAAAAAAGAGGAATATTGATGGTAACGATTCGATTGTCCCGCGGCGGCGCAAAAAAGCGGCCATTCTATCACTTGGTTGTTGCGGATAGCCGGAGTCGCCGGGACGGACGATACATTGAACGGGTCGGATTTTTTAACCCAATTGCCAAAGGCGGGGAAGAGCGATTGCGGTTGAATGACGAACGCATTCAATACTGGAGATCGCAGGGAGCCCAAATGACCGAGCGGGTGGCCAGTCTGATCAAGCAATCCCAAAAAACGGCAGGCTGATTGCTTACGATTGAAGGGCTGTTCCGGAATAAAGCTTGGAACTGTGTCGGGAGTCTTCGGTATCAAGGGATGGATTAAGGTCTATTCCTACACGGAACCCGGCGATAACATTCTCAAGTTTGCATCATGGCTTTTGGGGGGCAATGATCAACCGGAACGATTTTCAGTTGAAGATGGCGGATGGCGTGGGAAAACAATTGTCGCAAAACTTGGAGGCATCGATACCCGGGACGAGGCCACTAAGGTAGTCGGCCGCGGAATCTTCGTCGAGCGCGCCGAATTACCGGAATTGCCCGAAAACGAATTTTATTGGGCTGATCTTGTCGGATTGAATGTTTTCAATGAAGACGGTATTTGTTTCGGCGTAGTGGACAGCTTGATGGAAACCGGTGCAAATGACGTTCTGCTGGTACGCGGGGATCGCGAACGGTTGATCCCCTTCGTACAGAAGCAAATTGTGAAATCGGTCGATATCGAAAATCGACGCCTGGTGGTGGGGTGGGACCCTGATTTCTGAGACGGATGCGTTTCGACGTTATCACTCTGTTTCCGGAAATGATCGCGCGGGCCGCAAGTTACGGCGTGACGGGAAAAGCGATCGAGCGAAGAATGGTTCGATTAGGACTTTGGAATCCAAGGGATTACACGACGGACAAGCGACGCACCGTGGATAATCGGCCTTATGGAGGCGGACCGGGTATGGTCATGATGGTGCAGCCTTTACGTCAGGCGATCCAGGCAGCCAAGGCCGCCGACCCCGGCCCGGTTCGGGTGGTTTATTTAAGCCCTCAGGGAGTTCCGCTGAGACAAGCGGACTTCATCCGCTTTTCCACACAGGAACGGATACTGATGATCGCAGGCCGCTATGAAGGCATTGATCAACGTCTTCTGGAGACGGATGTCGATGAAGAATGGTCATTGGGCGACTATGTAATCAGCGGTGGCGAACTGGCCGCCTTGGTCGTGATCGACGGGGTCACACGACTGTTGCCGAAGGTACTGGGAGCGGAGGAGTCGAGTCAGCAGGAATCGTTTATGCAGGGTTTGCTCGATCATCCGCATTATACCCGTCCGGATCGGATTGATGGTCAAGCCGTTCCCGAAGTTCTGCAAAGCGGCGATCATGCGGAAATCGAACGTTGGCGATTGAAGCAGTCCCTTGGCTGGACTATGCTGCGACGCCCTGAGTTATTGGAAAAGCTGGAATTGAGCGACGAGCAAAAAATCCTGCTCCACGAGTTAATTAGTGAACAAAAAACAATGAAGAGGAGTAAACCATGACCGATATCATTCAAGAATTGGAGAAGGAGCAGACCACGAAGGATATCCCTGCGTTCGGACCTGGCGACACGGTGGTGGTTCAGATCAAAGTTAAAGAAGGTGACCGCGAGCGTGTGCAGGCCTTCGAGGGTATCGTGATCGGAAAGCGCAACCGCGGGTTGAACTCGTCTTTTACGGTCCGGAAAATTTCGCATGGGGAAGGGGTCGAACGCGTGTTTCAGACTTACAGTCCGGTTGTCCAGGAAATTACGGTAAAGCGACGAGGCGCGGTTAGACGTGCGAAGCTATATTATCTTCGCGACCGTACCGGTAAGGCGGCCCGGATCAAGGAAAAAATCAATTAGGCTACAAGAACCCGGACGGGCTTTTGGGACCGCCCCGGTCGCCTATTGATCCCGAGGCACGGTCGAACTTGCTTGCGTGGGTCGGTTCTGATCGGGTAATACATCGAATCTGCCTGCGTCCTTCGCGACCGCGCGTTCAGATATGGCCCGCGGTGTATCCGATTCGTATCGATATGGAAATTTGCCGATGACCAGCGGTACCAAAACCGACCGCTCAAACCAGCTCATCGAATCGTTCCAGGATACCCTTTGGCTCGAAAACGGTTTGAGTGAACACACGCTTAAAGCCTATGCGTCGGACCTGGTTCTTTTTTCCAGATGGCTCGATCCGAAATCTCTTCAGAGTGCCGGTGCCGAGGATATCTCGAATTATCTTGCTCTTAAATTCCGCGCGGGTTGCAGCGCCCGCTCCGGTGCCCGGCATTTATCCAGCTTGCGCCGGTTTTTCGCCCATCTCGTCGAAAAAGGCTTGTTGACGGCCAACCCCTGTACCAATATCGATTCGCCGCATATCGGACGACTGCTGCCAGCATCCTTGAGTGAAGACGATGTCGAAAAATTATTGACCGCACCGGATACCTCGACGGCCAAAGGCTACAGAGACCGAACCATGCTCGAATTACTCTATGCGACCGGATTGAGGGTCACGGAACTGGTTACACTCACGCTTGCTCAGTTGAATTTTCGACAAGGAGTCGTGCGGGTGGTCGGCAAAGGAAACAAAGATCGTCTGGTGCCGGTTGGGGAGGAAGCATTGTCCTGGTTGCTTACCTATGTTGAGAATATACGACCGGTCATTCTCGGCGCACGAGTCACCGATTACCTGTTTGTGACCAATAGGGCTTCCGCGATGACGCGTCAGGCATTCTGGCATCTTATTAAATTCCATACCAAGGCAGCCGAAATTCAGAAACACCTCTCACCCCATACATTAAGACATGCGTTTGCCACCCATTTGCTCAATCACGGCGCGGACCTCAGGGTCGTTCAGTTGCTTCTGGGGCACAGTAATTTATCCACAACCCAGATTTATACCCATGTCGCGCAGGAACGTTTGAAAGAACTTCATGCAAAGTTCCATCCGAGGGGATAATTCATGGCTCCGCTGATCCATCCTACCGCAATCGTTGCTTCGTCCGCGTCGCTCGGGGTCGATGTTAAAGTCGGCCCGTATGCGATAATCGAAAACAATGTCGAAATCGGAGATGCCTGTCACATCGATGCACACACGGTCATTCGTCCGTTCGTGGTTATGGGCAAGGGGAACCAGGTGCTCCCGAACGCGGTTATCGGCGGGCTCCCGCAGGACACCGGCTTCGATCCGAATCATCGGACCGAAGTGCAAATCGGCGACAATAATGTGTTCAGGGAGGGGGTCACCGTGAACCGGGCCACCACACCCGGATCCGCGACCCGGATCGGCTCGGATTGTTATTTTATGAATAACAGCCATGTCGCTCATGATTGCGTTCTCGGTGACCGGGTGATTTTTGCGAGTGACGTCGCAATCGGTGGTTTTGTCGAAATCGGGGATCGGGCATTTCTCGGCGGGGGAGCCAAGGTCCATCAGTCCTGCCGGATTGGCGCCGTGGTGATGATTTCCGGTACCGTCGGTGTCCTGCAGGACGTGATCCCCTATACCATGGCCGGTGACAGCCCGGCCCGTCATTACCGCTTGAATATCGTGGGGCTCAAACGCGCGGGGATTACCGGCGACCGATATAAATTGCTGTCCCGGGCCTTTCGACGGCTGAAAAATCGAGAGGCCCTGGACGGATTGCCCGATAGTCCGGAGTTGACCTATCTCCGAAGCTGGTTGTCGAACCCATCGAAACGGGGGATCAGTTCCTTTTTGAGCCTTTCTTGATTTAATATCTCCAGCATGAAAAAAATAAAAACCGCCGTGATCGGGACCGGTTATCTCGGTAAATTCCATGCCGAGAAATATGCGCAACTGCCGGATTCGGAGTTGGTGGCGGTGGTGGATGTCGATGGCACCTCGGCCCGGGACGTCGCCGCAAGGAACAATACCCGTGCCTTTCAGGATTACCGGGAATTGCTCGGGGAGGTCGATGCGGTGAGTATCGTGGTACCGACCAGCCTGCACCACTCAATTGCAAGGGATTTTCTGAATGCGGGGATTCACGTCTTGATCGAAAAGCCGATCACGGTGAGCGTGGATGAGGCGGATGATCTGATCAAAATCGCAAAAGACCAAAACCTGGTGTTGCAGGTCGGGCATCTGGAGCGCTTCAATGCGGCCTTGCTGCAGCTCGATTTTACCCGGGACAAGCCGTTGTTCATCGAATCGCATCGCCTGTCTCCCTTTAATCCGCGCGCGAACGATGTGAGTGTCGTGCTTGATTTAATGATTCACGACATCGACATCATTCTGGATATTGTCGCTTCCGAGGTGGATCGGATCGATGCGAGCGGCACCCGAGTGCTGACCGACGGGATCGACATCGCGAATGCCCGGATCGTGTTCAAGAGCGGTTGTGTCGCAAACGTCACCGCGAGTCGTGTCAGTATGAAAATCGAACGGAAGATGCGATTTTTCCGCCCGCAGTCCTATGTTTCGGTCGATTTCCAGAATCGTGCCCTGGTGTGTCACAAAATGGGAGACCAGGAAATGTATCCCGGCATTCCGGAAATACTGACCGAAAAATCCGAATTCGAAAATGGCGACGCGCTGCGTGAGGAAATCCGGCATTTCCTAGGTTGCATCCGTGACAACCGGGAGCCTCTGGTTTCCGGTCAAGCGGGCCGGCGGGCTCTTGCGACGGCCATCGAAATTTCCAATCTATTGGCTTGAACTTCGCATTTGCCTGGTGAGGAGCAATCCCGAGGAATGCCCCGGCCAAGCGAACTCTTAGGATGAACCATAATCCTCCGGCCGTGATGCTGGTTGCGGGAGAAGCGTCCGGGGATCAACACGCCGCAAACCTGTTTCTGGAATTGCAAGAGCAGCTTCCCGGCGTCCGAGGTTTCGGTATGGGCGGCGCGAACATGCGGAAAGCCGGGATCGATGTTCGCTACGATTCGAGCGAAATCGCGGTGATCGGATTGGATGGACTGATCAGGCGCTATCCGACGATCCGAAAGGCGCTTCGATTCATGCAGAAGATGGTGTGTGACGAACAGCCCGATTTACTGATTTGTGTCGATTACAAGGAATTCAATTTCAGACTGGCGCGCCACGCCAAGGCCAGTGGCGTGAAGGTGTTGTTTTATGTGAGTCCCCAGTTCTGGGCATGGCGCCCCGGACGGGTTAAAAAATACGGCCGGGTAGTGGATCACATGGCGGTCATTTTCCCGTTTGAAGTAGCCTTTTACGAAGCCCACCGGATCCCCGTCTCGTTCGTCGGCCACCCTCTGGCCGATGCGGTTCATCCGTCTATGACAAAAGCCGAGGCTCTCGACCAGTTGAATTTGGACGATTCCAAACCGATTGTCGGATTGTTGCCCGGGAGCCGCGCGGGTGAGATTAAACGCCTGCTGCCTGTTATGATGCGAGCCTCGGGAAAACTGCGGGAAAAGTTCCCCGGAATTCAGTTCGTGCTGGTCCAGGCTACGAGTGTCAATGACAGTCAGATTGCAGGGATTTTGAAGCCTTTGGATCCCGATTTGCGGATTATCAAGGGAAGACTCTATGACGCGATCCAATGTTGTGATGCGGTAATCACGTCATCGGGAACCGTGACGCTCGAAGTCGCATTGCTGGGCGTCCCGATGGTGATCACCTATAAAGTCACGCCGATCACTTATCTGATCGGGCGTTTACTGGTCAATATTCCGTTCATCGGGCTTCCCAATATCATTTCGGGACGAAAGATCGTCGAAGAATTGATCCAGCACCGGGCTACTCCGGATGCAATCGCGAACGAGGTCGACAAGATCCTTTCCGATGCGGAATATGCCGCTCAAATGTCCCGGAATCTTGACAGGGTCAGGGAAAGACTCGGAGACGGAGGAGGCATGGAGCGGCTCGCGAAGGTTGCGGTCGGGATGTTGAAAGAATTCATGAGTGAATGAGTGTTAGCAACGGTCTCCTGTAGCCACTTTGTCCGATTCATCCAGGTAAATCCGAGGGTCCCGATTAAAACCGGACAAATCATGTGCTACAAACCCGGACAGTTTATTTGTTCTCTACAGCAACTGCCCGGCCGATTGACACGGTGTTTAATCCACAGTACCCTTCTACACTCCCAAAAAAGCTTTCCCCTTAACTTTAAATTCAGGAGATCGCTAAAAGCAGCCGAATAATTCGTCATTGAATTCCGCTTAGCGTGGGAAACTTCACGATATAGTACCGATAAAGGCAGGAACGAGTCAGGAGGATAGAGATGAGCAAAGTCATAGGTATACCCATTTTGTTGGTGGGGTTGGGAGCGCTACTGTTAACCGGGTTGAGTCACGATAGTGTGGCCAAATCCTGTGGTAGCGGGGCTGGCAAGGTGTTGGACGAAGCGAGGTGCGCGGGACGAACGCTGGAAGACTTCCCCGCGGCGGACGAAGACTATTTTCGTGATATGGATTATGGGATTACGAAAGATCCGGAAGCGGTTGCCAAGGCCCTGGACCCTTACGTACCCGGGATTTCACCCGAGGATGCCGCGAAAAGGGTCGCGATCGGCCGTAATAATTGGATCGTCTGGACCGCCGGTAACGACCGATTCTGGAATCAACTCGGCTACATCAGCCGGGGAAATGTGGATTTCCTGAAAACTCTGTCCAGCCATCCGAGTCTGAAATCCGGCCGGAAAAATCGCTGGTATTATTTAGGCTTGGTCAACGAGCCTTGTTTCGAACAAGCCGCGCAACCCAATCCGGACCGCTTCGGCCTGTGGCTCGATGTCCGTAAACAGGACTGCCCGCCGGATCCATTTGAAAACGACGCGAAATACCCGGGGGTTAAGATCGGCGCTCGCGGTAAGAATATACCGGCCGGTTCCTACTATGGATATGCAACCGGCATCGTCGGTGTCAGACTCTTCCCGAACCCCGATTTCGACGAAAAAGCGCAAAAACGCTGGGATCCCGAGCGGTTCTATACCGATCCCGCTTATTACAATGATAAGGATCTCGTCAGGCCTTACCGGGTCGGCATGTCCTGCGGTTTCTGCCATGTCGGACCCAACCCGGCCAACCCGCCCAAGGATCCCGAAAACCCGGAATGGGCGAATCTGAACTCGAATCCCGGCGCGCAATATTTCTGGATCGATCGAATCTTCACCTGGGAGGCGGATCCGACGAGCTTCCCCTATCAGTTGTTTCATACCTCGCGTCCGGGTGCCCTGGATACCTCTCTGGTTTCGAGCGACTATATCAATAATCCGCGCACGATGAATGCGGTTTACAACCTCGCGGCGCGTTTGGAGAACGCCCGAAAGTTCGGAATGGAGAAACTCGGCGGGGCGAGTTTCGA
The DNA here is from genome assembly GCA_050740335.1 of Methylococcales bacterium. Taxonomy (GTDB): domain Bacteria; phylum Pseudomonadota; class Gammaproteobacteria; order Methylococcales; family UBA1147; genus UBA1147. The sequence continues at coordinate 20,480 of JBOICY010000229.1, forward strand.
CAACAAGCAGTTGAACGATTATGTTCCGGCCGGAGGCCCCTTGACCGCTTTTTATAAGGCACCGGATACGGTTTGGACGCCGCGGGTACTCAAGGACGGAGCCGACTCGGTCGGCGCCTTGGGTGCGTTGAACCGGGTATTCGTGAATATCGGTTTGTTCAGCGAGGAATGGCTGGAGCACTTCAACCCCTTGGTCGGCGGCAAGGAGATATCACCGATACCGATCACAACCGCACGGAAGAATTCGCTTTATTGGGAGGCTAACGAGAGTCAGACCCCGAACTTGGCATTGTTCTTCCTCGCGACCGCGCAACCGGATTATTTGAGCAAGGCACCGGCTGGTGACATATATCTTATTGAAGACAGTGCAACGCTGGACAGGGGAAAGGAGACCTTTGCCGATCGCTGTGCGCGATGCCATTCCAGTAAATTACCGGAGAAGGCCTATACCTTCTTCCCCGATGGTTGTGTCAACAAGGATTATCTCACCTGCTGGAATAACTATTGGAAGTGGACCAAGACCCCGGAATTCAAGGATGAAATAAAAGCAATCGTGATGAAGGAAGATTTCCTGAAGGATAATTTCCTTTCGACCGACTTGCGCATTCCGGTTACGCTGCTTGAAACCAACGCCTGCAGTCCCTTGGCAACCAACGGTATCCGCGGCAATATCTGGGATAATTTCACCTCCGAGTCTTATAAAAATCTGCCGTCGGTAGGGAAATACACCGTTCATCATCCATTCACCGCTAAACCCTGGCAGGTCGATATGCCCGGTGGCGGGCGTGGTTATACGCGCCCGGCTTCGTTGATCAGTTTGTGGTCGACCGCGCCGTACCTGCTGAATAATACGGTTGGTACATTCAACCCGAGCCCCTCGGTCGAAGGCAGAATGGAATCGTTCCAGGATTCTATCGAAAAAATGCTCTGGCCCGAAAAGCGCGATGGCAATATTCAATACGTGACCGCCTCGGGCAAAATGCTTCCGGGTTGGATCGATAAAACCAGCGTGACGAGTTACCTGCGCGTGCCCTCGGGTTATGTTCCTGCGTTACTGGAAAAATTGGTCGACAAGATCAGCCACGGTTCCCTGGTCGGCGAAAACGGGATCGAATTGGGTCCGATCCCGAAAGGAACGCCGATCAATTTCTTGAGCAATATCGACTTGGATCGCAGGGACGGCATCATCGATCGAGTAAAACATAAGGCGCAGTTGCTGGATCTGTTGATCAAGATCAAAAAGGATCTGAAAGCCCTGCCGAAGGACGCCACGGATGAGCAGGCGAGCCAGGTTTTTGCCAATCTGGTCGAACCTTTGATCAAGAACAGCAAGTGTCCGGATTATATCGTCAACCGCGGTCATTATTTCGGGACCGATTACTTTCAGGATGCGGATGAGCCGGGATTGAGTGACGGCGACAAGAAGGCGTTGATCGCATTTCTTAAGACCCTGTAACCCGATAATCCGGTGTATTCGCGAGACGGGCGGGGCAGATTTTCTTCTCCGCCCGCTCTCTTCATCCTTGAACGGATCTGAACATCGCTTTAGATAGAGCCAGAACCGGTATCGAGAGCGCCGGTGCTACTCAGGAGGATAGCAAAATGACCAGTAATACCGATTTCGAATACATTGTCGTAGGATCAGGCGCCGGAGGCGGAACCGTCGCGGCGCGTTTGGCCGAACAAGGCAGAAAAGTCCTGGTGCTGGAAGCCGGCGGCGACCCGCATAAGCTACAAGGTGGCGACCCGCCCTATCCGAACGAAAATCGCTTGCCGGACGATTACGATGTGCCGGTATTCCATCCCTTTTCAACCGAAAACGATGCGATGAAATGGGATTTCTTCGTGCGCCATTTCAGCGACGAAAAACTGCAGGAAAAGGATCCCAAATACACCAGGGAAGAACGTGGCGTCCTTTACCCCCGGGCCGGGTGTCTCGGCGGTTGTACGGCTCACAATGCCATGATTACGGTGTATCCGCATAATGCCGATTGGGACGATCTCGCCGAACTGACCGGCGATACGTCGTGGTCCGCGGACAACATGCGGAAATATTTCGAGCGCATGGAGAACTGCGGCCACCGGCCGGTATATCGATGGATCGCGAAATTGCTCAAATTCAATCCCACGCGGCATGGCTGGGACGGCTGGTTTCAAACCGAAAAAGCGATTCCGAAAACCGCATTGGGTGATTTGAGCCTGGTCGCTACCATCAAGCAGTCGGTTAAGCAGGAGTTGACCAATCTACCGAATCTTTTTAGACGCCTGAAATGGTTTTGGATGGGTTTGCTGGATCCGAACGATTGGCGTCTGGTCCAGGATAATGCGGTCGGCTTACATTATCCGCCGCTCGCAACCAAGAAACACGCACGACACGGAACACGAGAACGATTGCTGGATGTGCAATCCAAGTACCCGCAGTTTCTCACCATAGAAATGGATGCCCTGGTCACGCGGGTTTTGCTCGATGATGACAACCGCGCAACCGGCGTGGAATATTTGAAAGGCGCCAAGCTGTATCGGGCGCACCCGAATCCCAGCAGTGAAGCGGGGGAAGTCTGTACCGCCAAGGCGTCTCGCGAAGTAATTCTGGCCGGCGGAGCTTATAACACGCCGCAATTATTGATGCTGTCCGGAATAGGACCGGGCCAGGAATTGGCCGAGCATAATATTCCGGTGCGCGTGGACTTAGCGGGTGTCGGTAAAAACCTGCAGGACCGCTACGAGGTCGGGGTCGTGAACCGCATGAATTTCGAAAGCTGGGATGTGCTTAAAGAGGCGAAATATGCGCAAGGCGATCCTCAGTATACCCAGTGGATGAAGCATCGTGCTGGAGTTTACATTACCAATGGAGCCGTATTGGCCGTGATTTTCCGTTCGGCCCCGGAGCGGCCATTACCTGATTTGTTTTGCTTCGCCCTGCTGGCTAAATTCAAAGGTTATTTCCCGACCTATTCGAGCCTGATCAAAGAAAATCTCAATTATATGACCTGGGCGGTACTCAAGGCCCATACCCAGAATCGGGCCGGTGAAGTCCTGCTCGCATCGAACGACCCCAAAGATCGCCCCTCGATCAATTTTCGCTATTTCGAGGAAGGCTCGGATAGCCGGGGAGAAGATCTCGATTCGGTCGTCGAGGGCGTGAAGTTCGTGCGTAAACTCACGGCGCCGCTGCGCGAGAAGGGGCTTATCGCGGAAGAAGAAAGTCCCGGCGAAGCCGTTCAGACCGATGAACAACTGCGTGATTTCGTGCGCTACAACGCGTGGGGACATCATGCCTCCTGCTCCTGCCCGATCGGCCGGGAAGACGACCCGATGGCGGTACTGGATGGCGATTTCAAAGTACGCGGCGTTACAGGGCTGCGCGTGGTCGATGCTTCTGTTTTCCCGAGGATACCGGGTTTTTTCATCGTATCGTCCGTTTATATGATCGGCGAAAAGGCGGCGGATGTCATTCTGAAAGAGGCTTCTTGAAACAAAGACGCGGATTTGCGTTTCGACACCTGACTCGATCGTGGCTCCGAGACACGCGATCTGGTGGATCGTCCTGTTTAGATTGAAATGGAGGGGAAATCCAAATGGAAGAACACTCGAATGGATGTGACGAAAGCCGGTGCATCAATGCCGTAACGTTTCAGGAATTGGACCTTGCCCAACGCAGCGCGATGCCGGATTCCGGAACCGAAGCGCTTCTGAATGCGGAACGCGCTTATATCAAAAAGTGGCGGGAGGCCGGAGGGCGAAGCGTCGACGAAACGAGTCTCCGCGAAAACCTGAGCGGTTTGGCTCTATCGGGAGGCGGAATACGCTCGGCAACATTCGCGCTGGGCGTCCTGCAAGCCCTCGCGCATTATGATCTACTGAAAAAATTCGACTATCTTTCCACGGTCTCGGGCGGAGGTTATATCGGCTCGGCACTGACTTGGCTGTGCGGTCTTGAAGCCAATCAGGCCGCACAGGAAAATCCCCATGCATTCAGCGCCGGGCGTGAGAATTTCCCGTATGGGACCGACAGCCCCGCTCCGGATGGTCCACGAAAAGACAGTCCGTCGCAGCGGGCCATGCTGGATTTTCTGCGAAGTCATGGCTACTATCTCGCGCCCGGCTCCGGCATCAACATTTTTGCGCTGATCGGTGTGATCTTACGCGGAACCGCTTTGAACCTGATCGTTTGGCTGCCGGTTACCGTGTTGGTGTTGATCGCGGGTTTTTGGATTCCCGCAAAGCTAAGGTTTAGCGAGCCGTGGCTGAAAAGTCTGTTGGATACGATACCGAATGGCGTTTACCCATGGGAGGACGCGTTTAATGGTTACGAACTCCTGCTGCGCTTCGGTGCGCTGATTGTCATCCTGTTGCTGCTCGGAATAGTCGGTTATTCCTTTCTTACCAGGAAACGACGGGCCTCGAAGCAAAGCGATATCAGCTCGGCTGTCTGGTATGACCGGCGCAGGCGGGCCGAAAAATGGGCGTCCGCGCTGATTCCCTTGACCGGCTTGTTGTTCATCCTCGGATTATTGCCGGCGGCGACGTCTTATTTGAGTGCGATGGGTCCTTTCGCCGTTGTAGTTGGCATCGTCCTGCATCTTCGCGGATTTCTCAATTCGCTCGGCACGGACAACAAACCGTCCACCGATATACTGGTGCCGATCGGAGCCGCGCTGTTTCTGTATGGTTTTCTTGCCCTGGCGTTTCAGCTCGGTTATGCGGTGTGGACGATCGATGACCCGGACACGCGCGCACTGGTTATCGGGATCCTGGCGGTGAGTTCGGTTTTTAGCGGGTACTGGGTCAATCTCAATTACATTTCCATCCATCGCTTCTATCGCGACCGGCTCATGGAAAGCTTCATGCCGGATATCGACAAGGCCCTGAAAAATAAAACCGGCGCGGCTGAAGGAGCGGATTCGGCTTATTTATGCGAGTTTACGAACAACCCGAGCAGTCCCTATCACTTGATTAATACCAATGTTGTATTGGTCGATTCAAAGAACAAGATTTACGAAACCCGGGGCGGGGACAATTTCATTCTTTCACCCTATTATTGCGGGAGCAACGCGACCGGATGGTGTCCTACGGACGAATTTATGGACGGAGGAATGACACTCGCGACCGCGATGGCGATTTCCGGCGCGGCCGTGAGTCCGAACGCGGGGGTCGGGGGCCAGGGGCTCATGCGCAACCGGATTTTGTCCTTTGTTTTAACGCTGTTAAATTTGCGCCTGAGTTACTGGGCGCACAATCCGATCAAGAAAATTCCGAAGGTGTTGCGAATTCCGAATCATTTTATTCCGGGCGTGGCTTATGCCTTGGGCAGCGTATTCCGATCCGGAGGTTTTAATGAAAATGGTACATTTGTCGAATTAAGCGACGGTGGCCATTTCGAAAATATGGCCATGTATGAACTGATCCGCCGCAGGGCCAGGCTGATCCTGGTCAGTGACGGCGGAGAAGACGCGGATTTTACCTTTTCGGATTTTCAAACCACGGTACGCAGGATCGAAAGCGATTTCGGAGTCCGGATTCGTTTTCGCGATGACGGACCCGATTCGGTCATACCCTATGCGCGCCAAACCCCAGCCTATCCTCCCGACACAAAATTTTCCTGGCAAGGTTATCTGCTCGCCGATATCTTGTACCCGCGTCCCGATTCCGATCCGAGCGAGGGCGAAAAATACCAGGGCTTGTTGGTCTATATCAAGTCGACTTTGCTCAAAAACTCCAATTTCAAGATTAAAGGCTACAAAGCCCAAAACCCCGCATTTCCTCATCAGAGTACCTCCGACCAATTCTTTGACGAAGTGCAGTTCGAATCCTATAGGGAACTTGGGTTTACCATAACGGAGAGTATGATTCAGGACAAGAGCTTGAATTTTACTTCGCGCGTGTGAGAATGCATTCGGTCCGTGGTTTCGTGAAACCGGGGGATCGGTTGCGACCTCGCGGCGACGCACTTTCTGTTCGCGCGGTTCGGATGTAAATTATATCGAAAGTCCAGGCTGGACAGATCTGAACAATTCGCGTAGAATCCGCGTTCCTTCTCGGGGCCATAGCTCAGCTGGGAGAGCGC
>JBOICY010000230.1:0-30608 GCA_050740335.1 Methylococcales bacterium
GGGAATCGCCAGGCTCCTTTCCCAATACCCCGGATAGCCTCCGGGGGTTTTTTGGGGCCTCTCCCAGGCCAAACCGCTCAAAGGTAGCTCAACCAGCGATAATCGTATTTTTTCCGAATACCCGCAAACCAACGGCAGGGCCAATATAGAATCCAGAGCAATAACGCCCATACGCCATACGCGCGAACTAAATCCGGTGTGTAATCCGCGGGCCATGTCAAGGGGTCGAAGGGAGCGATATTCCAGGTATCATAGTGTATTCCGAACCAAATGCTCGCCGAGCCATGGATCAGATAGAGGTGGAGGACATAGAAGAAAAATGGCACACGGCCGAAAACCATGATCCAATCCGCGATGCGTCCGTGCCATTTTTCAAGTAACGGGAGCAGCGCGACCGCGGGGCCGAGCGTCATCAACAGATAGTGTAAGGAGGGCGGATACTTGGTTGTATTCAGAATCGACAGGAAGGCATAGACCGCACCACGGCCGTGGTTATGCCACGGAGCGTCTGCCGAACCAAGCCCCGAATCGCCGTAAAGGTTCAATAACCTGAGCACCAGGAAAGCGGCGATGGACAGGGCACCGATGAGCAACGTTCTCGTCTGCCGTGTTCCGCTCGGAAGCTCCAGGAGCGCGCCGAATCCGTACCCCAGCGCGATCACACCCAGCCAGGGGATCAGTGGGTAGACTACCTCGATCCCTCGAATAGGATGCATCCAGGATACCGCTAACAGTTTGCTTATGTGCAATATCGTCCAAAGCCATTCGAATCCGGGAAATCGCTCTGCTTCTATTGAATCCAGAGTATTATGGAAAACCACCAGTACAAGTCCGAAACCGACAATCAGAAATCGGGGTAGAAAGACCAGAAAACCGAGCACGATCATCGAACATCCGATGGCCCAGATCACCTGGAAAACAATCATTTGGTAGGTGGCTTGCCAGACATAGCTGATCACGGTAATTTCAACCAGAATCAGCCATAAACCCCGGGTCAGCAAGAACCTTGAAAGCCTTTGCGTCGAACCAAGATGGTTACGGCGATACAGCCAGGCACTGGTACCACACAGGAACATAAAGACTGGAGCGCAGAAGTGGGTAACCCAGCGGGTGAAGAAATAAACCGGAGTCGATTGATCCAAGTCGGTCGTCGAAAAAGGCGTCATGCTCCAAAAATCCCGGACGTGATCCAGGGCCATCAGAATAATTACGATTCCCCGCAAAAGATCCACCGAAGCGACCCGATGACCAGAAGTGCCCGGGGTTTTATCGTAACTTGAAAGTGGGATCGCCATCGATCTTTACTCGGCCGCGGCAAATTGTTTTCCAGGCCGGATGTGCCTCAATCAATTGCAATGAGCGCCAAAGTAGTGTCTTGCCTGGCTCGCTTCGATGCCAGGTCGATGCTCCCGAGGGATGGGGCAATGGGATCACGTCGCTGTCGAATTGTTGTACGGTTAGACGGTAAGTTTGGCCAACCACATCGTTGAGTTTAGCGACCGGCATGAGTTGTGATATGGCGAGCTTACCGACCGGGATGATCAACGCGGGCCGCAACAATTTCAGCTCGCGGTCCATCCAGGTCGCGCATTGTTCGACTTCCACCTTGCTCGGTACCCGGTCGCCGCCTTTGGGATTCTTACCCGGAAAACACCGGCATACCGCGGCCATGTAAACTCTCTGGCGAAAGGTTTCTTCGTTCAACCCGATTTCCGTAAACCAATGGAACATTGTTTTGCCGGCCGTCCAAGCGAAGGGTTTTCCGAATTCGCCCTCCTTGATACCCGGCGCCTGACCTATCAGGAATACAGAAGAGATTACCGGCTGTCCGGTAACCACGGGTCCAATCATGTCCGGGCAGAGGTCGCAGGATTTGAGCGCACCCTGATGTCTCTCCAATGCTGCCGCCAAATTGCTCATTGCGGCTTTTTTAATCGATACAGCGTCGAGATGTCTTCATCGCCATAGCCCTGTTCCATCAGGTGGGCATAATCCTCGAGCGTGGTATCGATCAGTCTCGAATCCAAGTTCATTTTCCGGGCCATGGCTTTACAGATCATCAGGTCTTTATGATGCAGCTTCAACTTGAATCCTGGATTAAAGCTATTTTGCGTCATCGTGAGTCCCCGGTGATCCAGGAACCAGTTGCCCGCGGCCCCGCTCGCGATTACTTCGATCAGCCCTTCGATGGGCAATCCCTGATATTCCCCGAATGCCAAGGCTTCCGTTACGGCCTGATTAATGCCCGCGACCATAATCTGATTCACGGCTTTAGTTGCCTGCCCTGCGCCGATCGGTCCCATATGAACGATCCGTTTGCCCATGGTTTTCATAATTGGCATCAGGCGGTGCAGTACCTTTTCGTCGCCTCCGACCATCATGGCGAGGGTTCCATTATGGGCTCCCTCGACGCCTCCCGAGACCGGACAATCGAGAAAGGCCACCCCGCATTGCTCAAGCATTGCGGCCGCCCGCCGAGCGGTTTCAGCACTTACGGTCGAAAAATCGACTACAACGCTGTCAGATTGCAATCCTGGCATCAGGGCGTCCACCACCTCCAACACATCGGGATCAGCCGATACACAAATGAATACGACCTTAGATCTGGCGGCGAGATCGGCCGGGTTTTCGCAGGCTTCCACCCCCAGTTTGTTCGCGAATTCAAGCGCAATGGAACGCCTTCGATTCCACACTGCCGATAACTGACCGGAAGCTGCTACATTGCGCGCCATCGACGCACCCATCGCTCCCAGGCCGATAAATCCCGCGTTCAGTTTGTTCTCCGGTATGGTGGTCATTTTGCGGACATCCAGGCTCAATTGAAATTCATGTTATCAGCAATCCGTTCAGATACCCGTTACAAACGCAGGATTGGTGTCCGTGACCTTATACTCTAATAATGCAGCAGAGAATGGACCCGATAGCGACCGATCAATTCACGGCCTCGAAGGTCATCGAGTTCGATCACGAACGCGCAACCGACGACTTCGGCTCCGCAATACTCGATCAGTTCGCAACTCGCCTTAGCGGTTCCGCCAGTCGCGAGAAGATCGTCGATTAACAAGACCCGGTCTCCCAGCTCCAGGGCATCGATATGAACTTCCAGAGCCGCCGAGCCATATTCGAGGTCGTAGGAAACCGTATGCACATTGTATGGGAGTTTGCCGGGTTTCCGCAGCGGTATGAACCCGACTCCGAGTTCCCAGGCAACCAGCGCGCCGAATATGAATCCCCGGGCTTCCATACCGGCGACGGCCGTGATTTGTGTCCCGACAAATGGATGCAGGATCTGATGCACGGCCAATCTCAAGGTCTCCGGGTCTTTGACCAGTGGTGTAATGTCCTTAAACAGGATTCCGGGCTTCGGGAAATCGGGAATATCCCTGATATACGATTTAAGACGTTCCATAAACGCTCCGGGACTAAACGTGATATTCAAGCGACAGTCCGGGATGACCGGGCCGGAACGAGCCGTTAGCGGATCTCCTCATTCGACCGATCCGATCACGGAGATTCGAAATCGGTGAGATGACCCGTAAAATGATCGCATATTATTACATCAAATCCGGATTCGCCAGTCGTTCAACAGACCAAAACGCGTGTCCTATAATCTTTGGATGGTGGAACAGGGATCGCGGTCGGGCCGGTATCGAAAAATTACGAGCGTCATTCAGCTCGGAATCCGCGACTCTCTTTCGATTTCCGGATTTCAACAACGGCAGAATTTTTACGCGTTGCCGGGAGGCTGGTGTTATAGTAATCACAGATTTAGTCTATCCTATTGGGATAGACTGGGCGATGTGTAATGGCCCGCAAACCGCGTTTAGCTTTCCTGCGAAACCAACAACTTGTATTCCATATTGTTTTTTCAAGCAGGTTGACCGATAAAATTGATTACACTGGAGTGGCTGCATGATTGAAAATATCAAAGAACCGATGGATCGCGCGCTAATCCATGCAATTTTTGCAAAATTGGACCCGGTCGGCATGGTTGTATCGACCGCTTTGATTTTCGGACTGGGATTGATGTTTCTGACGCTTGGGCTGGTGTTACAGGGGAGTACCGGTGGGATACCGATCGGCCCGCATCTCGCTTTCCTCGGTGATTATCTTCCGGGATATCGGGTGAGCTGGGCCGGTGGTTTCCTGGGCGTCCTGTACGGTGGAATGATCGGTGGAGTCGTTGGGTACTTTATTTCTCTGCTTTGGAATCTAAGCCATTATTTTTATCTAGCCCTGATTGTGAGTCGTATTCATTACTTTAATGAGTGACTTCCGGTTCACCATTTACCCGCCGGCCCGCCGGGTCGTTATAGGCCTATGATCGTTGACAGCGCCGAGGCCGGCGGATTGGTTGGCGGCGTCCGGTCTTCAAATAATCTTTCGAGCGCGCGAAGAATGCCGGCATCTGCTGCGGCGGTTTACACCGGTTTGGAGTCAGTCGTTAAGGCTCCTTTATACGCACGCCGAAGCGGTGCGGACAAGTATTCATCGGGAACGTTTTCAAACCTAGTATAAACGGTATGAATCAGGAATTTTTAAGAGCAGCAATCCGCATCAACACCAAATTACTGGCATTGGTGTTTGGGCTCACATCGGGTTTTCTGTTGTTTACTGCAACCATAGTGTCTGCGGTACTGCGCTCTTTCCACCCTGGTCATTACGAATTTCTGAACCTGCTCGGAGTTTTTCTGCCGGGATACGATGTCTCCGTAGTCGGAGCGTTTATCGGCTTTTTCTGGGGTTCCGTGGTCGGTGCAATGTTCGGCTCCCTGGTTTACTGGGCCTACGCACGCACACTGGGTGAAAAAATTGCGAATTATTTCGCCGTCGAAGATCCCGATATTCTTCTGCAGGGCCCTCAAATACTGAAAATCGAAGGCCATTATCTGGGTGTAGCCACTGGCCTTGGTTCCGCGTTGCTGCTGTTTCTATCCACCAACACCCTGGTTATACGCGGAACGGCTCAATTCAGCATGAATGCCGCGTTGTTGTCGAATTACCTGCCCGGTTATCGGGTCAGTTTCGCCGGAAGTCTGATCGGAAGCGCCGAGTTATTTGTTCTGGTCTACTTGATCACAATCGTATTTGGCTACACCTACAATAAGGTTGTCGCTCTGCGCAATCGGGATATTCCATCGTTAATCGATTATCAACCGGTAAAACCCAAACCGATTCCGCTGAAACCCGCCGATCATGTCTGCATCCTCGGCGCGGGCCCGGCCGGACTCGCGACCGGGCATGAACTCAGTGTGAACGGTACGAAAGTCACGGTGCTGGAAAAAAACAGTTATGTGGGAGGCCTGTGCCGCACGGTGCATTCCAAGGGCTATAAATTCGATTTGGGCGGCCACAGGTGGTTCACTCAGAATGAATCATTGAACAACTGGTTCCGGCGTCTGATGGAAGGAGAGATCATTCTGGTCAACCGGATCAGCCGAATTTACTATGACGGAAAATATTTCAACTATCCGATCGCTTTCGCCGATGTCATCAAAAACACCGGCATATTCACAATTCTCGGGGCGGGTCTGACTTATGTGCAGTCCTTCATAGTTTATAGTGTGCTGAACCGGCCGGTAAAGAATATGAAGGATGCCTATACCATGCAGTTCGGCAGCAAACTCTATGAGATGTTCTTCAAACTTTATACCGAAAAGGTTTGGGGATTACCCTGCGAGCAACTGTCCGCCGACTGGGTCACCCAGCGAAGCAAGGGATTGAATATTCTCACCGTGATCCGTGAGGCGATCGTCAAGAGTCGCAACGTCGTCAGTCTGGTAGAAGAATTCATGTACCCGCGTGACGGGTATGTACGTATTCCCGAGCGGATGGCTGAAGATATCACAGGGGCCGGTAACGAGGTTCTATTGAACAGCGGTGTGAAGAAAATTATCTATAAGGGCCCGCGCAATTTCGAAATTCTGTACCGATCCGAAGAGGGTTCGGAACAATCCGTTCAAGCGGATTCGGTGGTTTCGACCATTCCCATGGGTATTCTTGCCCAGATTATCGAGCCAGCCTGTGAGGCAAACGTGCTGAAAGCGGCCAAAAGCATGGAATTTCGCGATCTGATCACCGTCAATCTGATGTTGAAAAAGAAACAGGTGTCTACCGATACCTGGCTGTATCTGCAGGACAAGAGCCTGGTTTTCGGTCGCTTGCATGAACCCAAGAACTGGAGTCCCGCGATGGTGCCCGATGCCGACCATACCTCGCTGGTTCTCGAGGTATTCTGTACCATCAATGATCCTCTCTGGTCGCTCTCCGATGACGAGGTCGCCAAACGCTGCGTCGACGACCTGGTCGACGAACTCGGCTTTATCGAGCGCCACGAAGTCGAGGGTTGGACCGTGATCCGGACCGGACATGCCTATCCGGTTTACGATCTGGATTACCGTAACAAGGTCAGTACAGTGACCGAATTCCTGGGCCGCTTCGAAGGTCTGCACATAGCCGGGCGCGGCGGGACCTTCCGCTATAACAATGCGGATCATTCCATCGAAATGGGACTGATGCTCGGACGCAAGATCCTGGGGCATGCGGTCGACCATATGCAGGTCAATACCGAACATAGCTATCACGAAGAGAAGAGCCTGCAGGGCCCGAAGCGGGACCATTATGGCCAGTCGGCGGTTGGCTGAGCCGGGCGAATCCCGGAAGACCGCGGCAATTTGCAAATGAGGCTACCAGCCCGTGAAAGCAGTCATTACTTTCCACAGCATCGACGACAGCGGTTCTGTGATTTCCTTCCCGTGCGATGCTTTCAGGAGCTTTATCGATGCCCTTGCAAGGTCCGAACTTCGTTGTTGTGAATTGGATTCACTTCTGGATCCCGGCACGGACCAAGGGATTGCGATAACCTTCGATGACGGAATGGAATCGGTCTATTCGAATGCGCTGCCAATCATGAGGGAATACGGCGTGAAAGCCCATTTGTTTCTGACGACCGGAGTAGTCGGGAAAACCAATCGCTGGCCCGGCAATCCTCCGCTCGCCCCGGAATTCAAAATGTTGGATTGGACACAAATCGAGGCGTGTCATTCGGGCGGATTCTTCATCGAATCCCATACGCATCGGCATTCGGATCTGCGTAGACTGCAGCGCGATGGACTCCGCATTGAGTGTGAATCGAGCGATGCGATCATCGAACAGAAAATCGGTCGACGGCCCCGCTATTTTGCCTATCCTTATGGCTTCCATGATGAAAACACGCGAAACTTCATGCGCAACCGTTACCGCGGGAGTTTTACGACGGAACTTCGTGATCTGAAGGCCGGGGATGATCCGTCGGCCCTGCCTCGCCTCGACAGTTTTTATCTGAAACCGGCCTTTCTGCATCGCCGGCTGAATTCGCCGCTCACCCGCTCGTATCTTCGGTTTCGCGGACTTTTGCGCAGCATCCGGGGAAGTCAATAACCGGCCTTTGAACGTGCACCAGCCGGGAATGGGAACTATCGGCTCCAAGGTATCCTTTCTTTCGTTATCGATCCAGGTCCTATGAACACAAACTACAAGGGTTCCCGGCGAATCAGCGTCATCATGCCGGTCTACAATGGAGCGGACTTTATCCGGCAAAGCCTGCCGCCCCTGGTCGCGATGCTGGACCGCAAAGAGATTCTGGAACTCTTGATAGTCGATGACGGGTCGACCGATGACTCCGTTGAAGTTGCGCGCTCGATGCAGGCCCGTATTCTGTCCACGAACGGCCGGCTCGGGCCCGGCGCGGCGCGCAATCTGGCCGCCGAGGCTGCCGCAGGAGAAATTCTGTGGTTTATCGATGCGGATGTCGTGGTGCACGAAAACGCCGCGAGAATCATTTATGCGGAATTTGCGCATCACGAAATCGACGCGGTGTTCGGCTCCTATGACAACCAACCGCCCGCGAATAACTTTTTGTCACAGTATAAAAATCTGGTGCATCATTTCTATCACCAGCGAGCCAAGAAAAACGCATCCACATTCTGGTCTGGATGCGGAGCAATCCAGAAAAAGACCTTTCTCGAAGTTGGAGGTTTTGACGTTGAAACCTTCAAGTATCCCTCGATCGAGGATATTGAGTTGGGCTACCGCGTCTGTGCCTCGGGCGGCAGGATTCATCTGCTGACCGATTTACAGTGCACCCATCTGAAGGTTTGGAGATTCGTGAACCTGGTCCACACCGAATTTTTTCGCAGAGCACTACCCTGGTCGCGGTTGATTATCCGAAACAGCGGGTTGATCGACGATTTGAATGTCGGAGCGGGAGAACGCGTCAAAGCCCTGCTCGCGGCGCTGTTCGTTTTAAACCTGATCGCGGTCGTATTCGGAATCCTGCCGTTTTGGTCCCTGGGGCTTGCGTTGGCAACGGTTACCGCGGCGAACTGGAATCTGGCACGGTGTTTTTTCCGGCGCCAGGGGGGTTTATTCGCGCTCGGGGGATTGCTGTACCATCAACTCTACTATCTGTACAGTTCCACCGCTTTCGCATGGGCGCTCATGGAACACCATCTGTTTCCGGGAACTCCATCGAATTCCTGATCGGGGATTGTTGCGTCGAGCGCGAACCCGGCACGGGAATTTGGCGGCTTTAATGGTCTCTGATACCATACGCATTTCTGTAAAGACGATAATTCTACTTTGTCAGATTACATTATCCCTGTTTTTCGAGATCGTCATTCCGGCAGAGCCTGCCCCGTACTGGATACGGGGATTGCCGGAATCCAGGCTCCATGGATGGTTTCGAGCTTGCCATCCATGGCGCTGGATGCCTGCTTCGCGGCAGGCATGACGCGTTCGTTTCAAATATGACAAAGTAGAAATAAGCGGACAAGGCCATGCACTATCTTCGTCTATCCTGGTGGTTGACTCCCGTGATCAGTTTTTACTGGGTCAGGGCCAGAGATCTGAGCGTACGTTCCAAATTTAAAAAAACGCTCTCCTGTTTGAAATGGATCAGACGCATGCGCGGACCGGAGATCAGTCCACTCGCACAATGGACGACCGAATTTTACATCACGCAAGGACATGCGCAACATGAACTCGGTCAGACGGATGCGGCCCGGGAAAGTTTTACGAGTGCATTTCGCGAACTGAAAAAGGCGAATATCTATAGCCGCATGGAAAAATCCTATCTCGCATGGTACATGCTGACCACCCACCCCTCGCTGAATTTGAAAAGCCACGACACGATGGACATCGAGGAAATCAATCTCGATAAAATTGAACCCGATCTTCGAAACTATTATCCACTGAAGGCCCATCCGGAATGGGAGTAAGCGGGAAATGCGTCGAATGCGATGGGGGGAATACTATACAGTCCAGACACCCAACCGCGTGGATAGCAGGTGACGGAAAACATCAAGCGGTCTCGACCCGGTTGCGACCTTTGTCTTTGGCGCGGTAGAGGGCTTGATCGGCCAGGTGAACGAGGTGTTCGACATCGCGTGCAACAGGATATGCCGCCACCCCGATACTGACCGTGACCGGCCGCTTGACTGCGAGCCCTTCAGGTTGCTGGGAGACCAGGGCGTTGCGCAACCGTTCGGCCAGTTTCGCGGCGGAGGAAAGGTCAGCATTGGGCACGATGGCGATAAACTCCTCTCCACCCCAGCGGCACAGGATATCGGAGGTGCGCAGGGCTTGTTGCATGACCTTAACGGCATATTTGAGCACTGCGTCGCCGGCGGCGTGGCCCAAGGTATCGTTGACCGATTTGAAATGATCCAGATCGAGGATCATCACGCTCAATGGGCGGCCGTAGCGATGCGCCTGCGCAAATTCCTGATCGAGGCGGTGCAGGCCATAGCGGCGGTTGGGTAGACCGGTGAGTAAATCGGTGTTGGCGACCTGTTCCAATTGGCGGTTTGCAAGGGCCAGCGCATTGGCTTGTTGTTCCAGTTCGGCGCGCTCCTTGGTCAGTTCGGTCTGTAAGGCACAGATTCGCTGGCCGGCGCGGATGCGCGCCACGAGCACCTTGAAGTTGATCGGTTTCGTGATGTAATCGTCGATTCCAGCCTCGAAGGCTTTGATCAAATCGTCCTTGCCTTCATGAGCGGTCAGCATGATCAGGTATACATTCCGGCCGATGGCCGATTGGCGCAAGGTCTGGCATAAGGTCAGCCCGTCCATGGGCTGCATGGACCAGTCGGTCAGGACCAATTGAGGGACCTTGGCGAAGATTTCTTTCAACGCCGCCTGGCCGCTGCGGCAGCTGCGCAACCGGTGGCCTGCGGTGGAAAGCTGTTTGCTCAGTCGCGCCAGGAGTAAAGGGTCATCGTCGACCAGCACGATGTCCAGACCCGGCAACTGGTTTTCCTGGGAAGCGTGAGTAATTTTGCCGGTTGGCTTGGGCAAGTCGGTTTGGATGTCAATCAATTTGCCCCAGGCGTTCCAGGCGGTTTCAATTTCCTCCAGAAACCCCGGGAGCTGATTCTGAGTAATCAGGTGTTCGCCAGCCGTGCGTTCCAGCGCAGCAAGTATTTTCTCCCGCTCCGGAGACACACACCAGTCCGCCACAGTGCGCGCCATCCCGAGTTGGCGGGCTAAATCAGACGTTCGGCGATTGGTTGCCGAGGCGGGATCGTTTTCGTGAGCGAGCGCATCGGAATAGATCTCGGGCAGTTTCCAATCGGTCAACAGCAATTGGGTGAGTTTGTGGTGGTCGAGATTAAAATGCAACCGTTCCCAGGCGATCAAATCGCCTTGAGCCGCTTCCTCAATACCTCGGGTATATTCCTCCGGCCAGGCAGTGGCCAGGGCAAGCTGCCCGATGTCGGCGAGCAGTCCCAGGGTGAAGGCCTCTTCTGACGCGATAATTCGCCGGCGAGCGGCCAGAAACCCCATCGCCACCGCCACGGCGAGCGAGTGGATCCAATAGCGCGGGTAATCGAAGCCCCGGCAGGGCCCCTCGCGGTATTTTCCGATCAAAGACAGTCCGAGTACCAGATTGCGCACCGCCATTAAACCGATTCGGATCACCGCATCCAGGATGGCGACGATCGGCCGACGCGGAGCAATCAAAGGCGAATTGGCGAATTTCAGGATCTTTGCGCTCAAGGCCTGGTCGGCCTGGATCAGGTGAGCTAAATCTTCTAGGGAAGCGTTGTCCTGGCTGCTCAGCTCGATCACCTTGAAGGCGATGCCTTCCGGCGAAGGGAGGCGTTCGACCGCCTTGAGTTCGACAAACCGCGCCTCAAACATACGCCGCCCGCTCTTTAAGATCGGTCATCAGTTCACGAACCGCCGCCGCCAACTTTCGGGTCCGGTCACCGCTGGTGTCGGGGTATTTGTCTTTTGCGGCTTGTTCCAGGTCGGCGGCCAGTTCCCGGCACTTGGCCGCATGGAAGTGTAAGACCATGCCTTTGAAGGCATGGGCCGCCTCGGCCAGGGAATCCGCATCTCGGATTGCCTGCGCACGCTGCAAGACTTCCAGTCGGATTGGGGCGTCCTCCAGGAACAGGCTGATCATATCTTCCAACAGTTCCCGGTCCCCATCCAGGGTTTCGAGTGCCGCCTTGAGATTACAGACCGGCTCATCCTCGTGCGACGCATCAGAATTTTCAACCGCATCGGTTGGAAAGTGGCGGGCCAACATTTCGATCAGCGTCTGTTTGGTGACTGGTTTGGCCAGGTAGTCGTCCATCCCGGCGCTCAGACACTTTTCGCGCTCGCCTTCACCGGCATGGGCAGTCAAGGCAATCACTTTGGTGCGCGGCAGGTGTTCAGCCTGCTCCCGAATGCGCAAGGTTCTGGTGGCCAGATAACCGTCCATGACCGGCATTTGGCAGTCCATTATGACTAGATCGAAACGCTTGCCTGCCAAGATTGCGAGCGCCTCGGCGCCGTTTGCGACCAACTCGACGCTCAAGCCGAATTTACTCAACAGGCGAATGATGACTTTTTGATTGACCGGATTATCTTCGGCCACCAACACTTTCCGGCCGTGCCAGGCGGGGTCGGCAGCCGCACGGGTAGGTGCGGCAAATGGGATCGGATCGATCTCTAAGGTCTCGATCAGGGCCCGCCTGAGCCCTTCACGCCGGATGGGTTTGAGCAGGCAGGCCAGAATACCGATTTTCCGACGGCGTTCGGCCGCAATCTGTGCTCCGGAAGCGAGTAAAACGCGCGGGATAAGAGCCAGGCGGGGATCGGCTTGCATCGCTTCGGCCAACTGCACGCCATCCAGGCAGGGCATGTGATAGTCGAGGATCACCAGGTCGAAGTCCGGGTCTTTCTGTAAACGTGACAGTGCCTGCGCACCGTCCTGGTTTTCCACTGCGGTCATACCCAGATGGGTCAAATGGGAATTGACGATGCGGCGATTGGTAGCGTTGTCGTCCACGATCAACACCCTTTTGCCTGACAACACAACCGGTGTTTGATCCGGTTGCTCATCGATCTCCGCCAGCCGCAGTTCGAAGCGGAAGATGGCACCTTTGCCCGGGCTGCTTTCCACTCCGATCCAGCCGCCCATGCGTTCGACCAGTTGTCTGCTGATCGCGAGTCCCAGGCCCGTGCCGCCAAAATAGCGGGTGGTGGAGGCATCGGCCCTGGGTGAAGGGCTGAAACAAAAGTGCCTGGATCTCCCGGGCAATGCCAATCCCGGTGTCTTGGATTTCAAAATCAACGCGTTCTCCGCGGGCGCGAAGAGCGACCGTCACTTCGCCTGTTATGGTGAACTTCACGGCGTTGCCAATTAGATTGGTTAGCACCTGGCGGATGCGGATCGGATCGCCACGCCGCTTTGAAGCAAAGCCGGACGGAAGGTCCAGATTCAGTTCGATACCTTTAGCGTGGGCCTGGGGGGCCAGGACGGCGCAGGTTTCTTCGACCAGTTCGGCCAAATCGAATGGCACGGTTTCGATCTCCAGTTTGCCAGCCTCCAATTTTGAAAAATCAAGGATGTCATTCAGGATATCGAGAAGCGCCTCGGCGGAGCCGGAAGCGGTTTCCAGCAAGTCGCGCTGTTCCGGCGTAAGGATTGTGTCCCTGATGAGTTCGAGCATTCCCAGCACCCCGTTCATCGGCGTGCGGATCTCGTGGCTCATATTGGCCAAAAAGGCGGCTTTCGCCTCTGCGGCCTGGAGTGCCTGGTTGCGGGCCTCGGTCAGCGCCACCTGGATATTTTCGCGGAGCAAAGCCATCGCGATCAGTTCACCCACTTGTGAAAGCAGCGCTTGACGGACCGAATCGCGGTTGGGATAAGGGCCAGTGTTAAGGAACAGGACGCCCAGGGTCGTTCCGTTATGCCGCAAGGGGACCAGGTAATGGCCGTGGCTCCGCACCCCTTGGGATGTGTATTCCTGATGGGGGTCGCAACCGCAATCGTCCGAGATCAGGATCTCCTCGGCGAGGAAAGCCTGGCCGTACAGCGCTTCTCCGGAAGCGACGAATCGTTTCTGCTCGGGGTATTCATCGGAGAATGATCCATGCAGCAGCATCAGGTGCAAGCCGTCCTCGCGTCGTTGGAAGAGTCCACCTTTGCGCTGTGATCCGAGCCCTTCCAGCTCGAACAGGATGTCCAGAGTTTGAATCAGACGAGCCTCGAACGGAATAGGTTCGGCCAGGACTCGGGCGATTTGAAGGCGAGCCCGGGTGTCGACCGCTTCTCTATGCTGGCGGTTTTCGGCTTCGATCTCGGCACTGATATCGCGTTGGATTTGGACGTAACCTAACAGGGTTTGGTCGAGACTGTGGATCGGTGAAATTGTCACCTCCGCCCAATATTGGTTTCGATCGGAAAAGGTTGGTTGGCTTTCGCTGGCAATGGGTGGGCGGTCTTTGCATCGCAGCAGAAGCCTGCCGGTCCAGGATTTGCCAATTTTCAGGGCGGCCGACATATGCTGTCTGGTTTCGAAATCGGCGTTTGCAACGTCCAGCATCCGGGCGGGATGGCCGATGAGTTCCTGTTCCGTGCAGCCGCTTGTCGCGCACAGCGGTGGATTGGCATACTGGATCCGACCGCCGGGATCGCAGATCAAGATCATTTCGGCGCAGGCGTCCAAAATCTGGCGCAATTCCAGTTTAAGGTCTGAGTTCATTGTAGTTTTGGCTCCCCAAGTAGATCTTAAGTATAGATCGCGATGAGCGGGGGGCAAGGTGCCCGGGTTTCCCGAAAAAATGGATATAAAAAAGCAGAATGACTCTTCCCGCTTTTCGGGTTTTACTGGCTTTTCGCGCCTTCGAACCGCAGCTGCCGCCACGCTTCGTAGAGTACCACGGCAACCGAATTCGACAGGTTCAAGCTTCTGCTGTGGGCCAGCATCGGAACATAGAGACGGTTTTCGGCGGGCAGGCTGTTGAGTATCTCGCCGGGAAGGCCACGGGTTTCCGGCCCGAATAGAAAGGCGTCTCCGGCGCTGAACGATTTTTCAGTATAGCGGCAAGTTCCCCTGGTGCTTAGACCGTATAAGCTTTGAACCGGTGTCTTTTCGATAAATTCAGCATACGAGTGGTATTCCCTGACCTCGGCCCATTCCCGGTAGTCCAGGCCCGCTCTGCGCAGTTTTCGATCTTCCATTTCGAATCCGAATGGATGGATCAAATGCAGATACGCGCCGGTATTCGCACAGAGACGGATGATATTGCCCGTATTCGGAGGAATTTCCGGTTGGAAAAGGACGATATGGAACAACGTTTTACTGGATAGTGCCCGTCCGGTGCTGGCATTTGGTTTTTAGCATGGATTGGTTGCTTCCGGCGATACGCTTTCGAGTCTCCAAATTTCCTTATTATATTCCGCGATCGTGCGGTCCGACGAGAATTTGCCGCTCGCGGCGCAATTCAGGATACTCATACGAGCCCATGTTTCGGTGTCGGTAAAGGTTTCGGATACCCGCTTTTGGGTGTCCACAAAGCTTCGAAAATCGGCGGCGGTCATCCAGGGATCGTGCTCGCTTCGAATCCCATGAATGATCTCTGCGAAGAGTTTCGGTTCGAACTGACTGAAATGTCCGCATTCGATCAGATCCATCACTCGTTTCAGATCCGGGTCTAGTTCGATTATGGAGTTCGGATGGTAATTCCCGCGCATGGATTCGACCTCCTCGGCAGTCAGTCCGAACAGAAAGAAATTTTCGTCGCCGACTTCCTCACGGATTTCGATATTCGCACCATCCAGGGTTCCGATCGTGATCGCTCCGTTCATCATGAACTTCATGTTACCGGTTCCGGAGGCTTCCTTGCCCGCGGTAGAGATCTGTTCGGAAAGGTCGGCCGCCGGACAGATCATCTCCATGGCGGAAACCCGGTAGTTCGGTATAAAGCAGAGTTTAAGGAGGCCCTGGACCTCGGGATCCTGGTTGACCACGCTCGCAACATTATTGATCAGCTTGATGATCAGTTTCGCCATCGCGTAGCCAGGCGCGGCCTTGCCTCCGATCAGGATACATCGGGATACCCAGCGGGCCGTGTCACCACGCTTGATCCGATCGTACAGGTGAATGACATGCAAGGCATTCAATAATTGACGTTTGTATTCATGGATACGCTTGACCTGAACATCGAACAGAGCGCAGGCATTCATTTCAATACCCAATTCCGCATTTTTGAATTCCAAAAGACGTCGTTTGTTATATTGTTTGATTGCCCTCCAGCGCTTTCGAAATTCGGCGTTTTCCGCAAAAGGCGCTAGTTCTCGCAACCGGCTCAGGTCGCGGATCCAATCGTCTCCAATGGTTTCGGTGATCAACTCGGTCAATTTCGGATTGCAGTGAACAATCCAGCGACGGGGCGTGATTCCATTGGTTTTATTATTGAATTTGTGCGGCCACAACTCGTAAAAATCCTTGAATAGTCCCTGTTGCAGCAGACGCGAATGCAGCTCGGCCACCCCGTTCATCGAGAAACTGCCAACGATCGCGAGGTAGGCCATGCGGATCTGTGGTTCCGCGCCTTCTTCGATCAGAGACATGGCCGCGAGTCGGTCATTGTCCCCGGGCCAGCGCCGTGCGACTTCGGCGATGAAGCGGGCATTGATTTCAAAAATGATTTCCAGCAACCGGGGCAGCAGTTGCCGGAACAGGCGAACCGGCCATTTCTCCAGTGCTTCCGGCAGCAAGGTATGGTTGGTATAGGCCATGGTACGGCGGGTGATCTCCCAGGCTCGATCCCAGCCCAGACCATGCGCATCCATGAGCAGCCGCATCAGCTCGGCCACCGCGATACTGGGATGGGTGTCGTTGAGTTGGAAGCAGTTTTTATCGACGAAATTCGAGAAATCATCGCCGTGGACTTGGACCCAGGTACGGATCACATCCTGCAGACTGGCCGAAGCGAGAAAGTATTGCTGCTTGAGTCGCAGTTCCTTACCGTTTTCACTCGCATCATTCGGGTAAAGCACCATCGAAATGTGTTCCGCGCTATTTTTCTGGGCAACCGATTCCGGATAACTTCCGGCATTGAATTCGTCGAGATCGAACTCGTCGGTCGCCGCGGATTTCCAGAGTCTCAGAGTATTTACCGTGCCGTTTTGGTAGCCCGGGACCGGATTGTCGTAAGGAACCGCGAAAACATCATGCGTATCGATCCAGCGGACTCTGAATTCGCCATTCGAACCGGTAAAAAACTCCGTGCGGCCACCGAAATGAACCCGCTGAGTCAGTTCTGGCCGTTCGAGTTCCCAGACATGGCCTTCCCGCAGCCAGTGATCGGGTTCTTCAACCTGATAACCGTTTTCGATACGCTGTCGAAACATTCCGTACTCGTAGCGAATCCCGTAACCTCGGACCGGAAGCTGCAAAGTCGCGCAGCTGTCGATTAAACACGCGGCCAGCCGTCCGAGCCCGCCATTGCCCAACCCGGCATCATGCTCGGCATCGGCCAGGTCCTCCAGGTTTAAAGTTTGCTTAAAAACCGCCTTGGAAACTTCGTGCTCGATCCCGAGATTCAGGACCGCATTGCCGAATGCCCGCCCCATCAAAAATTCCATCGAAACATAGTAGGCCTGCCTGCAATGATTCTGATCGTAGGCCTGGTTGGTGTCCTTCCAGCGCTCCATCAAGCGGTCCCTAACCGTCAAGGCGATTGCGTTATAGGCGTAGTGGATCGACTGGCAGTGTCTGTCACGCGCGAGTGTAATGCCATAATGTTTGCTGAAATCAAGGGCCAGGGACTCCGAATCCATGCCGAGCCTGGGCGGTTCGGAGAGGCACGCGACGGGGGCGGGGTTTCTGAATAATCGGTTGGGCATCGGGATTGTCATTTCAGGTTTGGTGAAAAAGGAATTCACAAAGAAATAAACGGATAACTAAATGATAAGATATAATTGAAAATTATTATCTCTATAAAGGATTGAACCTTTGCGATTTATCCACCGTTTTGACCAGATTAGCGTGCCTCTCTTCGTCACCTTGTTGGTTGTGACGCAGATTCTGTCGCCTTTAATCCACGGTCATGGTGGTTACGATGAACCGATCCGAGGCTTTCACATGCCCGGATTCGAAAATCTTTCCAGGACCGGCAAGCGAATCGATATCGGTTCCACTACTGGATTCCAATACTCCGGGCTGGAACTGATCGTCAGTATCGCAAGTGGCATCGAAACAAAATACCAGGATGAATTGAGTTTCGATGGACAAGGGTTTTTTGCAATGACTCCCTCGGTATTTGCGGGCGTATTCCTATGCACGGGTGCGCCTTCGCAAGCCTGGTATCTGATCCCGCCCATTCATCATGGCTGGGCCCACCAGCCTTCACGTGCTCCCCCGCATTTCTAGCTTCACAGAAATCAACGATAGCCCGATCAACGGTTGATCGGCACTCGAGAACCGGTTTTCCGGTCTTTGATGAAGGATGATCACCCGGGCCGAATTGCCTTTCTGTTAAATTCCAGTTTTGCAGTGTCCGGCGCGCACCGCGATGATCGAATCGTCCGCGCGTGTTTCAACATTGGCTTAACGTGACCCTCTGCAAAAAAATCCTTGGGCAATTTACGGTTTCAGAAGGTTTTATATGCCAACTTTGATCTACTTGCTGTGTCTGGCCGGTGGAGCAAGTCCGCCGCCGGACGAATCGAATTTCCATGTCAATCATATTGATGAACTCAGAGCCAATGCTTCGTTGACGTTAAACGACGTGATCGCACACACCGCTGAAAGGTATCCGACCATGGCATTGCTGAGAGCGAAAGCGGAAGAGGCGGTAGCCTATCACGAATTCGCCGATACTCCGTTCGCCGGTGAACATATCGGGCATGTCGGCTATTCAGACGATAGACCGGTGGATAATAACGGCCAGCGACTGTTCGATGCGGGCCTGTCGGTGCAAATGTGGCGATGGGGTGAACACAGCGCGGTGGAAAGAATCGCCGATGCGGCGGATGCTGACCATGCGGTTTACCAGAAATTTATCCGCTATACGGTCGCTGAATTGGTTCGCGAATCGCTATGGCGTATTTCGTTGAGCCTGTTTGAATTCGAAAACGCAAAAAAAATAAATGACTTGGCGCAAGACCTGCTTGAGTCGGTAAAGATTCGAGTCGCGGCGGGGGATCTGGCCCAGGCCGACCTTCTCCTGGCCAGATCCGAATATCTGGATTCCAAAGCGGAAGTGATTCGTGCCGAAGCCGAACTCATGCATTCCCGCCGAGCTTATATCTCGATCACCGGACTGGACGAAATGCCGGGCAATTTCGAGGAAATTCAGAGTCCGCTCGATGTGATCAACATGAATCATATTGCGATCCGATCCATCAACGCCGTTATCGAAAAAGAAAAAGCCAGGATAACGTACCTCAGATTCCAATCCAACAGCCAGTTATTGGTGAGCGTCGGTTTTACCCGACAACACTCATCGTTTGGCTCAACGCCTCAAAACAGCCTGGGTCTTACGGTCGACGTACCGTTCGGCGCGCCGCAGCGGCTTAATGCGCTGGCGGCTTCCCAGAATGTCGTGGTCAACGAAACGATCGCACAACGCGAAACCTTAATGCGCAGCCTTCAATTGCGGTTGCATGAAGCAGAGCACAATATCCAGGTCGGGCGGGTCAATCTGGAACTGGCCGAAAGCCGCGCCGATCTCGCAGAAAAATACATCGCAACGCAGGAGTTCGGATTCAAGAATGGAGAGGTCAGTTTGAGCGACCTCTTGATCGCGCGAAAACGAGCCTTTCAAGCGATCCGCAGTTTGGAACAACAACAGATCGCTCTGAAGCGCGACATTGCAGTTTATAACCAGGTGGTCGGAGTTCTGCCATGAAAATAAATGCGTCGATCGCGATGTTGATTCAACTGTTTTGTTTTGCCGGTCACGTCCATGGCGAAAATGAAATCGTGTTCACCAGGGAGCAGATCGCCAATCTCAGGCTCACAACCAGCCCGCCCGAAAAAGCCGGACCACGCCCGCTTTTTACCGCGCCCGCGATGGTAACGGTTCCACCGGCCCAAGAAATTGTGGTAACCGATCCGAATGGCGGGGTGATCAGGCAGATTTTTGTCTCGGAAGGCGAGACGGTCACGAAAGGGCAGAAACTCATCGAAATTATTAGCCCGGGCCTATTGGGCTCGCAAAGAGACTTGCTCATGGCTCAATCGCACTACCAACTCGCCGAACGCCAGTTTAATCGGGAAAAATCGCTGTTCGATCAGGGCGTAATCGCCGAGAAAAGGCTGCAGGAAGCCGATACGCATTTTCAACAGGCCCGCGTTTCGCGCGACGAAGCGCGCCAGATGCTGGCCATTGGCGGTTTTTCAAAATCCGAGCTTGCAACCTTGATCCGTACCGGGCAGTTGCGGATTTCAAAAAGTTTACACGCGCCCGCGGCGGGCGTGATTCTCCATAAGTTTGTAGCGGTCGGACAGCGTATCGAAGTCCGTGATCCATTATTCAGTATCGCGGATTTATCCAGGCTCTGGCTGGAAGCCGCTGTGTCGCAGCCGAACGTCTCACTGATCCGCTCGGATGACGTGATGGAAATTCCAGGCATCCCGGTCGCCGGACAGATTATTCTGATTGACAGCAAGGTCGATGAAAAGCATCAAAGTGTGCTGGTTCGTGCGCTGATCGAGCATCCCGAGGGACCTATCCGGCCCGGGCAGAGCGTCCAGGTCACGGTTCGCCGGCCGCGGCAGCAGGACCTCTGGATGGTCCCGAAAGCCAGTCTGGTCCGCCATCAGGGGAAGACCTTATTATTTGTCCGCTCGGAAAACGGTTTCATCCCGCGATTCGTTGAACCGATGGTGGAAACCGATGGCAATGTCATCATCCAGGGGAATGTCGGCCTGAATGATCAGATCGCGGTTCAGGGTACCATTGCCATCAAGGCGCACTGGCTCGGGTTCGGGGGTGGACAATGATCGATCGATTAATTCATTTTGCGCTATCCCAGCGGCTGATGATCCTGATTCTAGGCCTTGCGTTGTCTTTTGCCGGGTATCTGGCGGCTGTCAGTCTGCCGATCGATGCATTCCCGGATATCTCGCCAACGCAGGTGAAAATTATCGTGAAATCACCGGGTATGACCCCGGAAGAAGTCGAAACCCGAATCACCGCGCCGATCGAAATCGAACTGCTCGGCATTCCGAATCAAACCATGTTACGCTCAATCGCGTATTATGCGTTGACCGATATCACATTGGATTTCAAGGAAGGCACCGATATCTATTGGGCCAGACAACAGGTCGCTGAAAGAATCAACGGGATCTGGACTAATCTTCCCGAAGGCGTGCAAGGCGGTATCGCGCCCATGACGACACCGCTCGGTGAAATGTTCATGTTCACCGTGGAAGGCGAGGGGCTTGACCTCAGAGGCAAACGCGAGCTTCTGGATTGGGTGATCCGTCCGATACTCCGGACGGTCGAGGGGGTTGCCGATGTGGATGCGCTCGGGGGGATGGTCAAAACCTTCGAAGTGATGCCGGACCCGGCCCGCATGACCGCGCGCGGTATCTCCATGCAGCAGCTTGTAGAAGCGCTCACGGCGAATAACCGGAATGACGGAGCGGGCCGCCTTTCGGACGGGGAGGAATCGATACTGGTCCGCGCGGAAGGCCGGATTGAAACATTGGACGATGTCCGGGAGACCGTGGTCCACGCTGAAAACGGCCTTCCGACCCGGGTCTCCGACATCGCTTCGGTCGCCTACGGTTTCCTGACCCGTTACGGCGCGGTGAGTCAAAACGGGAGCGCCGAAACAGTCGAAGGGTTGGTTCTCGGTCTCAGGGGCAGCAACGCAAAAGATACGGTGACCGCGATCCAGAAAAAACTCGACGAAATCAAATCGTCGTTGCCCGAAGGCATTGAAATAAAGCCATTCTACAATCGCGGCGATCTGGTTAAAAAGGCCATTTACACGGTCGGCAAGGCACTCATGGAAGCCGTCGTACTGGTGTTGGTGCTGCTTTTTCTGTTTCTAGGCAATATCCCGGCCGCGGTTTCGGTTGCGATTGTTCTGCCTCTGGCGGCTTGCGCCACGTTTGTGATGATGCATCAGATCGACCTGACCGCCAACCTGATGAGCCTCGGCGGCCTCGCGATTGCGATCGGCATGTTGGTGGACGCCGCGGTGGTGGTCGTGGAAAACATCAGCGAAGGCCTGTCCCATTCCGCGCATTCCAGGCTGCCCAGACTCCATATCATCTACCGGGCGGTTAAGGAAGTCGCGGTTCCCGTAACCACGGGCATTCTGATTATCATGCTGGTTTTCGTCCCTTTGTTGACTCTTGAAGGCCTGGAAGGCAAATTGTTTTCACCGGTCGCCAAAACCATCGTGCTCGCACTCGCGAGTTCGCTCATCATGTCCTTGACCATTATCCCGGTAATCTCCTCCTATCTGATTATCCTCCCGCCGGCGAAGGAGCCCTGGCTGCCCGCTAAGCTCGCGAATATTTATGAACCGGTTCTCGAATGGAGCCTGGCTCATCCAAAGCCTGTTTACATCGGTACCGCAATCTTATTCGTTTGTGCTCTTCTGGTATTCAGCCAGGTCGGTAAATCCTTCATGCCGGTCATGGATGAAGGCGACATCGTCGTGCAGATCGAAAAGCTGCCCTCGATTACCCTCCAGCAATCGGTCGAGATGGACATGCAGGTTCAAAAAGCGGTCCTCGAAGGGGTGCCGGAAGTCCGCCAGATTATTTCCCGGGTGGGGGTGGATGAGATCGGCCTGGATCCGATGGGGCTGAATGATACCGATGCCTTTTTCGTATTGAACCAACACGAGGATTGGCTGGTTAAGACCAAAGAAGAATTGATCGACAAGATCCGCGGAGTTCTCGACGAATTTTCCGGCTTTGCCTATGGATTTACCCAACCGATCCAGATGCGCGTGACCGAAATGCTGACCGGGGTACGGGGCGATGTCGCAATCAAATTGTTCGGGACTGATTTATCGGTATTGAACGATAAAGCAGCGGAGATAGCGGATTTGATCCGGAAAACTCCGGGAGCCAGCGACGTTTTCGCGAAGCGGAACGAGGGGGTTTTGTATTCGAATATTGTGATCGACCGGACCGCCGCGGGGCGTTTCGGATTGGATATCGACACACTCGAAGAGCTGCTGCGCGCGATCATCGAAGGGCGCCGGATCGGCACGATCCAGGAGGGAATTAAAAGGACTCCATTGACCTTGAAGGCTCATGGAGACCGGCTGTCGCTCGAGTCGCTCACGATTCCATTGCCGGATGGCCGGAGTCTGCCCTTCTCGGCGGTCGCCAAGTTCAGCGAAGGCGCAGGAGTCGTTTCGGTCTTGCGCGAGCGGGGTCAACGCTATGCGGTGGTTCGCTGCAACGTCACCGACAGGGACCTGGTCAGTTTCGTCAATGAAGCGAAACAACGGGTGGCCCGGGATATCGAGCTTCCGACCGGATACTACATTACCTGGGGCGGCCAGTTTGAAAATCAGCAACGCGCCGCCAATAGACTGATGCTGGTGGTACCGGTCGCGATCAGTCTTATATTTTTACTGTTGTTCACCAGTTTTGGCTCGGTGCGCCAGGCATTTCTGGTTTTAACCAATATCCCCCTGGCCTTGATCGGAGGGGTTTTCGCATTGGGCCTGTCCGGAGAATATCTTTCGGTTCCGGCCTCGGTCGGTTTCATCGCGCTGCTAGGCATCGCGGTCCTGAACGGCGTCGTGCTGGTCGGCTATTTCAACCAGCTCCACAGTCAGGGTTGCGATCGGATGGAAACCGTAACGCGGGGCGCCAAACGCCGGTTGAGACCGGTGCTCATGACCGCGAGTATCGCCGCGTTCGGATTGGCGCCCCTGCTGTTCGCGACCGGTCCCGGTTCCGAAATTCAGCGGCCTCTTGCGATCGTGGTGATCGGAGGCCTGATTACCTCCACGCTATTGACGCTGCTCTTGGTTCCGATTCTATATCACCGCTACGGCCAACCCGGAGGCAGCCTGGAATGAACGACGAAATGCTCCTGTTCATGCTCGACGTTCCCCCGGAACTCGAAGAATCGCTGGTGGATTTTTTGCTCGAGTACGACAGCGAAATCGAATTCACGATTTTTCCGATGGCAGTCCACAGGCGCAGCCATTCCGGTTATAGCCTTTCGGAACAGGTCACCGGACGTAAACAGCAACAAAGCTTCCACCTTCCGCTTCCGAAAGACCGGCTGGTTGAACTGGTTAGGGCCCTGAAAAATGAATTCAAAGGGGCGGGTTTGGAATTCCGGACTGTACCATTGCTGAATCGGGGAGAAATCTAAGCCAGACAGTTCATTGGCGGTTGGCGGTAATCAAGCCCCGGCCACCCCGCTTGGTCTAAACCCATGAAATATGAATTGGACTCCCAGGGGGCTAATAGCAGAATGCCGAAAACCCCGCTAATGTGAAAATCATCGCTGCTGTAGAAAAACCCAAGGTGTTAGCAAAGATCGTGGCCATCTCGGCCTACCCAGGAGCCACCTTCACTGCTGCTCAATCCCTGTATCGCTTGCTGTCTCCAGCCAAGCTCAAGTTTTACAGTTAAGCCACAAGATTTTCAGTACCGGCATTGGAAAAGTGTAGAATCTCAATACATTATGTTTTTTTCGATTTGATTTCGGTTGAGAACGTAGTGTCACGCATTAGCCTATAATAGTCTTTTTTACTTTGTAATATTGTTATTTTCATGGTGTCCTGTTAAGATGGACGCCATGTTCTTCCGTATCAAGAAATCACAAACGCGTGAATACCTCCAGATCGTCGAAAACCGACGCGAGGAGGGGAAAGTCAAGCAACGTGTCATCGCGACTTTGGGGCGTCTCGATCAACTTCGAGAGGGTGGGAAGCTCGAAGCCTTGTTCCAGTCCGGCGTGCGGTTTTCAGAGAAGGTGTTGTTGATTTCGGCCCATCAGCAAGGCGAACTGCCGGTGGTCAACACCAAGCGGATGGGGGCCGTGAACGTATTCGAGCGCTTGTGGCATGAAACCGGGTGCCAGGGGGTCGTGCTTGACCTGCTGCGTTCGCGGCGATTTGAATTTCCCGTCGAACGGGCGATCTTTCTAACCGTACTGCACAGGCTGATCGCGCCCGGTTCGGATCGAGCCTGTAAGCGCTGGCGAGAAGACTACGCCATCGACGCTATCGAAGGACTTGATCTACATCATCTTTACCGGGCGATGGCGTGGCTGGGTGAGGAGTTGGCTGACCAGCAGGGTGCTACACCGTTTGGCCCGCGCTGCACGAAAGACCGCATCGAGGAGGCGTTGTTCGCACGACGCCGGGACCTGTTCAGCGATCTTGAGTTGGTGTTCTTTGATACGACGTCGATCTACTTCCAAGGGGAAGGTGGCGAGAGTTTGGGGCGACGCGGTTTCAGCAAGGACCATCGGCCGGACCTCAAGCAGATGGTGGTGGGCGCCGTGTTGGATGAGTACGGACGGCCGATCGCCTGTGAATTGTGGCCGGGTAACACGACGGACGTGAAAGCACTGCTGCCGGTGGCGCAACGCTTGAGCCGACGTTTCGCGATTCAACGGGTCTGCCTGGTTGCCGACCGGGGCATGATTAGCCGCGAGACGATCGAAGAACTGGAAAAACAGAACTGGCCTTATATCCTCGGCGCGCGGATGCGGAGCCAGAAAGAAGTCACCGAACCAGTGCTGGCTCGGGCCGGACGCTATCGTGTGGTTCGTACCCCGGAATCAGGCGAAGATGGGCCGGCGCCGCTCAAAGTCAAGCAGGTGATGGTCGGAGATCGCCGCTATGTCGTCTGTGTCAACGAAAAACAAGCCAAGAAAGATGCCGCCGACCGTGAGGCCATCGTCGCGTGCTTGCGCGAGCAACTCAAAAAGGGTGACAAATCGCTGATCGGTAACCGCGGCTATCGCAAGTATCTCAAAGGAGCAGGCGCGCACTTTGCGATCGACGAAGACAAACTCAAAACCGAAGCCCGTTACGATGGGAAGTGGGTGTTGCGAACCAACACACAACTGTCCGCGGAAGACGTCGCGCTCAAATACAAGCAGCTTTGGCAAGTCGAATCGCTGTTTCGTGATACCAAGTCGTTGCTCGACACGCGGCCCATTTTCCACCAGTGCGACGAAACCATTCGTGGCCACGTCTTCTGTTCCTTCCTGGCGCTGATCGTACGCAAAGCCTTGCTCGAACGCCTCGAAGCCGCCGGCCATGACTTCGAGTGGGCCGATGTCATCCGCGACCTTGATGCTCTGCAACAGGTTGAGGTCACGCATCAAGACAAGCGCTTCCGTATCCGCACCCAGGTAAGGGGCACCTGCAACTCGGTGTTCCGCGCCGTTGGCGTCGCACTCCCGCAAACTGTCTGCCAACTTCCGCAGGCAAGCCAGCTTACCTGATCCCTTCATCCCCGCATACAGCAGAGCGTAGTGCCACGCTCTGTTTGCGTGCCCATAACCAGCTGATATAGAAAAAGAATATATTCGGAACTGTTAAACTTGAGCCAAACACCGGTTCGACCATACAACGCTCGCCCCTTCCGGGTCTTCAGTTCATGAACCATTGTGACGACCAGGTCGGTGGTTTCGGGAGGCGCTTGAGCAACTGCCAAACGTTCCTCCAAAGGCATCTGATGGCTTTCGCGACCCGCTGCGATGAGCGGGGGGCAATCTCCCGGGCGACACAGGCCGCGACGTTGGCCTGGCTGAAGTAGCCGTTGTCCGTCAGCAGAACTTCCGGGGTCCCGAGGTTGGAGGGCAAAGCGCTCAGCTCCTCAAGCATCGGTTCAACCGGTTGTTTGTCATTCGGTTCTTGGCTGACCGCCGGGGCCAGCACCAACAGCGTGTCGACATCGACCACCGCTTGTGCGGTGTAACCTTGCACGAAACCTTGTGCACTTGGCATAATCCGCGACGCTTCGTCGGTCAGGTTGATTGGGTCTTTGGCGCGCGGACCGCTTTGTGGCGGTAAGCGGTTCCCGACCCTTGGGTTTTTGACCCGCCGCACGTTGGCTTTCCCGGCGGGCCGCTTTCTCTGCGTATGCCTTTTGCGCCTGCCCGTGTTTTTCTTTCACCCGCTCGAAAATGTAGCCTTGGCCTCACCCAAGGCTTGCAACCGATCTTCCCTTCTGGCTGTTTCATCCGGTAAATCAATACCCTCCGCCAACTCCTGCGGGTCCGCTTCGAAAGCGAAGCTTCAGCAACGCCTGCACTTCTTCG
Source organism: Methylococcales bacterium (assembly GCA_050740335.1). Taxonomy (GTDB): domain Bacteria; phylum Pseudomonadota; class Gammaproteobacteria; order Methylococcales; family UBA1147; genus UBA1147. The sequence continues at coordinate 26,545 of JBOICY010000230.1, forward strand.
CGCAGCTGTGCTTCCAACTTCTCGATAGGCCGGTACGACCAGGCCTGGTGCTTGAAAGCATTGGCTTTAACTTGGGTGCCATCCAGCGAGATCTGATCCACCTTGACCAGTTTCATCGTCTGGGCCAGCGTCAGTACCTGCCCAGACAGATCTGCCAACTCCACCACAAAGGTCGTACGAAAATTCGCCAACGGTTCGTGGTCCGGATACTGTTGTGCTGCAATCTATCGAAACGCAACCGAATCATACCTTGCCCGCTCGATTTTCCGACTCGAGAAAACTCCGCTGGCTAAACCTTCAACCAGTAAAGCCAGCATCACCGCCGGGGGCAATACGCCGCCAAACCGCTTCCGGAAAGCCGCCGCATCAATTTCGATCAATCCAGCTGTTCGACTGTCCTTCTACAATAAATCGCGCCAGATGATCCTCGGGTAACCAGTCATTTGCCTGGACGGCGGAAGTAAATACTGTTGTTCACGACTGAACGGAATAAAGCGACTCATGGAAATCTACCGGTAGAACGATCAAAACGGGCTAATATTCTACCATAAATGAGATTCATTGCTATTTAAGTCCGACAGGCTCCTAGGGCATGTAACAAGAGATGCGTCGTGAACGCGGGAGACCCGGGTTGTTCCTGGTCGAAAACGGCGGGTATTGATGGCATACAGCTAACGAGGCACGAATGAGCAATCAGGAGACGGATCCGGGCTGGAGCCTACCGGCGCCCGAAACGTCCGATCCAGGCAGGCGAGCCGAACCCCGCGAAACGGAGAAGCAGCCGAAGGCGGCCAGGGAGCAGGATTCACCCCGGAGTACTCCGAGACGGTAGGTCCGATCACTTGGGGTTGTGGGCTGACAGTCATACACCGCTTGCAAAGGCCACTCGCACCGGACCAAGTCGGGCCGGAACTCGACGAGCCAACCGTCCTGCAAGCAATATCCATCAAGGCGGGTTGCGTGAAGACCGGTTCTTCTGCGCGAGTGAGTATGACTGAGGAGCGAAGGCAGCGGGAAATCTGCACGCCGGGATCTGTGCCGGGGGGGGGTCGGGTAACCGGCGTTTCTACGGCGACACGGGCCGCTAATGAATTGTGTCTTGATAATTTGTAACTATTCAGCAAAAAACTGAAAAAAGTACTTGACAAGGTTTTTCAGTGATTTTTGCAAATTCACTGACATCTGACAATCACTGGCGATGTACTCGCTGGATGGCTCTATGAAGCGCGTTATCGGAAGATGCGGAATACGCGAGGAAGGGGGACGGGATTATTTGATAAATGGCTTCAAAATGGCTTACAGGGGCTAAATAATCGTCTAAAAAATCGATGCGATAATAAACGGCATGCGAAAGGGGCAGATTGGATACAGGCCGTTGAAGATAGAAGGCATTGAGGTGGATTCAGCGATCCACTCGGTGAAAAGGCTTCTCGAGAAGGAGCGTGGTTTGTCGCCGGCGTTGAAGTCGGCCCTGGAAGTCTTGCTGGTTTTGGTGGCGGCGTTGCTGAGTCGGCTGACCCTGACCAGCCGCAACAGCAGCCAGCCGCCGTCGACGGACCTAAACCGCAGGAAGTCCGACCGGCATGGTTCCGGCGATAACCAGCCGGGTGGCCAGAAAGGGCGCGCCGGAGTCAGCTTGGAACCGGTGGCAGATCCCGACGAAGTCCAGGTATTGCGGATCGACTGCAACGGTCTGCCCAAGGGTCGGAACTACCAGGAGACCGGTTATGAAACCCGGCAGGTTGCCTCGAACTCGACATTTCACGATTCGTGATCGAATACCGCGCCCAAGTGGTTCAGGACGATCGCGGGAAGCGGTTTGTGGCAGCCTTTCCTGCCGGGGTGACGCGACCCGTCCAGTACGGGCTCAACGTGAAGGTTCACGCGGTCTATTTGTCGCAGCACCAGTTGATTCCCTACGATCGGATCCGGGATTGCCCTTTCAGGAACAGCTTCGGATTCCTTTGAGCGTCGGCTCGGTCTTCAACTTCAACCAGGAGGCCTATGAGCGGTTGGAGCACTTCGAACAGTGGGTCAAAACCCAACTCGCGAACTCCGCGCTTCTTCATGCGGATGAGACCGGCATCAACATTGGCGGCAAGCGATAATGGCTGCACTGTGCGACGAATGCCGCCTGCACTTGGTTTTATCCACATGCCAAGCGCGGGACCGAAGCCTTGGATGAGGCAGGAATCCTGCCGCGCTTCTAAGGCGTACTGTGCCATGACTGCCCTGGAAACCCTACTACCGGTATTCGTGCACCCATGCGCTGTGCAATGCGCACCATCTTCGAGAACTGCAACGCGCCTTCGAGCAAGATCAGCAAGCTTGGGCGAAAAAGCTCCAGGAACTACTGGTGGACATCCACAATGCGGTGGAACTGGCCGGTGGCGTATTATCACCCGAAGACGCCGAAATCCAACGGCAACACTAGCGCGGACTTTTGGCCGAGGCGGAACTGGAATGCCCGCCACCGCATGAAAACCAGCGCAACCGCCAGCGCGGACGCTTGAAACGATCGAAATCGAGAATCCTGCTCGAGCGGCTGCAAAATTATGAAGCCGATGTGCTGCGCTTCAGGCAGAAAATCAAACCGTTCCGTTCACCAACAACCAGGCAGAAAACGACCTCAGAATGATCAAGGTGCAGCAGAAAATCTCCGGTTGCTTTCGATCCCTCGATGGCGCCAAAATCTTCTGCCGCGTACGTAGCTACTTGTCTGCCCCTGTCGAAAAAATAACATTTCGGCAAGCAAGGCTTTAAACCGATTGTTTCGCGGTCAATCCCCGCCATTTATGAACACAGGCTAAACGGGATTGCTCCTATGGTGAATAGTTACGATAATTTTTGAAAAGCCGGAAATCTTATCATCGCAAAAAGACCACCAATGGCAAAACCTATTAGGTCGAGCGGCAGAATCTTTAAAGCAAGCCAAAGGTGTTTTCCGGCTTGGCGAAGGTGTTTGGACTTCGGCCACCACACCATCGAAGAGCGCTTTGACCAAGGTGTGTTCGCGAGCCGCCTCGGCGGCTTGAATGCTCGCCTCATTGACCGCGACCGAGGCCTTCGCCGCCCTGCACGCCGCGGCTCTGGATTCCGATTCGGTGACCCGCGTATCCACGCTTTCCTCGGAAACGATCTCACTGTGCTGACGCAGCTTCAGCAATCGATCCGCTTCGCGCCGGCCGAGATCGCGCAGATTTCCTCCGCTCGCGGCCCAGCCGGCTGTTGCATCGGCTCGGGCCAAATCGATCTGTGCTCGCAAGTCCTGGGTCCAGACTGTCATAAGGATTTGCCCCCGAGTGACACCGCTGCCTTCTCGCACCGTGAGTTCGGCAACCTGTCCGGCCGGTCGCGGGTGCGAGGTATGCCCGCCTGCAAGCCTTGACCATACCGACCCGGGTATTGGATACGGTCGATTTGACGGTCCCGGTTTCTACCGTATGGAGCCTGACCACAATCGGCTCGGGCCGAGTGTAATACCAGATTGACGCGCTGGCCACGGCGAGCAGGAACGAACCGAGGATGAAGGGCTTCACGGTTTTATACTAACGACGGCTACAAAGGCCCTTAACTTTACATGTTAACATAGTGTATTATTTTGGTATGTTTTCGCTCATAGGAGACGACCAAGATGTTGAGGCTGACGTTTGCAGGGGCTGACAAGCGGGTTTTGGGGCACGAACGTTTTCATTGCCTTTCCACCCTCGGGTTCGACGCAAAATGGAGGCGCTGTGGCTGAAGAGCCAAGGGCTTGCCTGCCCCAAGAGATCGCGCGGGTTGGCCGGGGTGAGCGGCAAGACCCTGCGCAGCTACTTTCAGGAGGTTGTCGAGGGCCGGATCAGGCGGCTCAAGGAGTTGCATTTCCGTCAACCGCAAAGGGCAAGCGGATGGCGTACCAAGAAGCGATTGAAGCGTATTTCCGCGATCACCGAGCTGACCGGGCTTACTGGTTCGCCCACCCAAGTGCGTTTGTTCTTGAAAGAGAAGTGCGGACTCAGGCGCTTGAAGATCGGAATCCTACCTGCCAAGGCCGATCCCGAAGTGCAAGCCGCCTTTAAAAA
>JBOICY010000231.1:0-5387 GCA_050740335.1 Methylococcales bacterium
CAGGGACAATCCCAATCTTGCGACCGGAGGGGGCGATCCCCGATGGGATCTGTTCGCCCTCATGTTTTCGTTTCGTTTCTGATCGGGTCGGTTTTTCAGGAAAATGATTGAGACATGGCAGGATGAACGATAGTCTTCGAAAGCGCCCGTTTTTAGGGCTTCACTGGAAAGGATTTTTATGGGTCAGTCTTCTGCTCCTCGCGTTAAGCTCGGTGTTTTATGTACTGAACCGCCATTACCTGGTCTCGCAATTCCGCAGCCAGCAGGACACCGAATTCACCTACCTCCGGCGTCAGATTAACGGCCTTCTGACCAGAACCACGGATCGACTCATCCGTTTGAGCGGAGCCCTGGCCTCGATGACGAATCTGGGCGAAGCGTTGCGCTGGCGCGACCGGCACGAGGCGGCCAAATTAATCCCGAACGCTTACTACGCAAACCTCGGTTACGAACTGGAAATTCACAGAATAGAACTCTATACTCTTGATTCGGATTTGATCTGGCGATGGGCTCAGGCGAATGACGGAACCATCCCCGACACCCTGGTCCAACACACGGTCCTGCAAGTGCGCAATGAAGAGAGACCGGTGAGCCTGTTGGTCTGTCAGCCTCAATGCCTGTTTTATGCCTTCGTGCCGATCCTGTCACAGGGCGAGAACGTCGGGGTAATGGCCATCGGCCAATCGATTGCCGACTTTGTGATCGAGTTTAATGTGGTGACCAACACGAATCTCGCTTTGATCATGCCTCTGCGCCCGGACGTCGAGCGTGGCGTCTTGCAACCGTGGTCCGCGCGAATCGCGGCGGTTACCAGCCCCGAAATGATAAACCCTCTGTTGCAGGACCTGGCGCTGCGTTTGGATGGCCCCGCCACCCTGAACGAGGGCAAAATCGTCAAGTGGAATGGCTCCAATTACGACATCCATCATATTCCGCTATCCGAATTCATGCATGATCTGGAAGGCTCGATCTTATTGGTTTCGGATGTGACCGAGCGCCTCAGCCGGATCGATGAAGCCGCGAGACAAAGTCTGTTTATCACGATCATCGCTCTGGCGGTGGCCGAATTGGGGCTTGTCTACTTGATCGGTGTACCGATCCGGCGTCTTGAACTTTTTGCTCACAGGCTTCCCCTGCTTGCTGCCGGAGGTTATCAACAGGCCAGAAACTTCTTTTCCGCACGTCGTGAATCGGTGCTGCTTCGCGATGAGGTTGATATCTTGTATGAAAGCGCCGTCCTGCTTTCCCACCAACTCGAGGAAAACAGCGAGGCGATTGCCAAAAAGAACCAGGAACTCGCGATGGAGCGCGACTTCATTCACGGCCTGTTGACCTCGGCACAAGTCCTGGTCATGACGCAGACCCGCCACGGGGTGATTCGAATGGCCAATGATTTTGCCGCGCAGCTCACCGGCTACACTCCGGAGCAATTATACGGCCGGCGATTTACTGAACTGATCGGTGACAGCAAAGCACATCAAGTAATTTTGAGGCGCCTGGAATCCCTGAATACCGAAGGCCAGAAGCGCTTGGAGCACGAACACGCGCTGGTCCGGAACGATGGCGACCGGCGCCAGATCGTGTGGGTTCATACTTCGCTCAAAACCGAGCAAATTGACGGCACCGCGATCCTGTCGGTCGGGCTCGATGTCACCAAGCGGGTCAAGGCGGAATCGCGGATGCGCTGGCTCGCCAACCATGACCCGCTGACCGGTCTGGTCAACCGGCGCCGTTTTCTCGAAGAAGTCTCGCGTGCCCTGAACGAAAGCATTCGCAGCCGGCAGACTTCTGCATTGTTACTCTACGATTTGGATCATTTCAAGGAAATCAACGACACCAGCGGGCATGCCGCGGGCGATGCCCTGCTGCGCTTTGTCGCCGAAGAAATCCGGGCGAGGGCGAGGAAATCGGATATCGTGGCCCGCCTTGGTGGCGATGAATTCGGAGTGTTGATGCCGCAAACGGACGGTTACGGGGCCGAGGCTTTTGCTCAGAAACTCACTGAACTGTTCCGAGCCAGGGTTTTTCCCTTTGGCGAAAAGCGCTACCGCATCGGAGTCAGTATCGGCATCGCATTGTTGCCCCACCACGGCAGTGATGTCCAGGAATTGCTGGCCAATGCCGATATGGCCATGTTCGAAGCGAAACGCGCGGGACGCTCGAGGGCACATCTTTTTACTTACGAGCAAGGACACGCCGACCAACTCACCCAAACCGTATTCTGGAAGGATGTACTGATTCGGGCGCTCGCCGAAGGAGACTTATTTTTCCATTTTCAACCGGTTGTCCAGTCATCCTCCAGAGATATCGTTTACCATGAAGCCTTGCTGAGACTTCGAATGGCCGACGGCCGGATCGCGAGTCCCGCTGAATTTCTCGGCCACGGGCAGCGAGCCGGCCTGTCTTATGAGTTGGATCTGTTCGTGGTGCGCACGGCGTTGAATACGCTGTACGCGGATCCGGAGAAGCGCCTCTCGATTAACCTGACGACCGCCGCGTTTACCGACGACAGTTGGACGCAACCCTTGATCGAAGCCGTGCGCGAGCAACGATTCGACCCGAAGCGACTCATTTTTGAAATCACGGAAACCGCTGTCATTGCCGATATGGACAAGGCCAAGGAGATCGCGGATGCGATCACCAAGCATGGCTTTCGGTTCGCGGTGGATGATTTTGGCGCCGGATTCAGTTCGCTCTATTATTTAAAGCAGCTTCCGATTGCCTATGTGAAATTGGATCGCTCGCTGGTGAAAAACATCGCCACGGACAAAGATGAACGGGATTTCGTCAATGCGATTACCACCATGGTGCACGCGTTTGGCAAACAAGTTGTCGGCGAAGGGGTTGAAGACTACGAAACTCTTTCTATACTGAATAAGATTGGGGTGGACTTTGTTCAAGGTTATTATATCGGGAGGCCAAGCGCAGATAGTTCCAGTTTGTACAGCAGTTCATTCCCGAAGAAAACCAGCTCGTCGTGAGACACCGATATGAACGTCGAAGACTTTTTGCCATTGGGTTTAGAAATCACGAAATCATGCGATTGGATGTTGGTAACGACTCACCACAAAAAATACAAGGGGCCCGAAGTTCATCGAAACGCCTTGCGTTTCGTTCAACAGAACGGTCCGCCCACAACAACTCTCGCAATTGACTGTTTATGATTACAGTGGCGAATAGATTGAATATGAATCACGCTGAATTGTTTGCTACTGGTTATCAGTACCCAACCAGCGACTTTACGATACCCAAGCCGGATTGCCCGTTCCCGGTCAAATTAAATAAATACTTCACCCGGGCTCACGAGCATACCATCGCCTGGGTTGGAAAATTCGGGCTTGTCGCGCCGGGCAGCCCGCAAGCCCGGCGTTTTCCCGAGGCAGAGTTCGCGAGGCTTGCGGCTCTGACCCATCCCGAGATCGACGTGGAAGATCTTAAGCTGGCTACCGATTGGCATAGCTGGCTTTTTGTCCACGATGATGTGTGCGACGACTCGAATATCGGCCGTCATGCCTCCAAACAACAAGCAATGGACCGGCCGCTATTGGCCCTGCTGCGAGGGGAAGCCAATCCCGATCCCGAGTTTCCGTTGAGCGCGGCGCTCGGAGATATCCTTCAAAGAATTATCGCGCGAACGGAGCCGAGGTGGGTGCAACGTTTCGTGACGCATGTCGAGCAATATCTTTCGAGCAACGTCTGGGAAGCCAGGAATCGCCAAAAAGGTGTACCGCCCGCCTTGGACGATTATATGACGATGCGTCGCTACACGGGGGCGGTCCTGAGCTGCTTTGACTTGATTTTAATGGTGGAAGACCTCGCCCCGGAGGGTTGCTCCTGGGTCGGGGATCGCCTGGTTGGTGAACTTGAAACCAAGGCCAACCATCACATCTGCTGGATCAATGACCTATTTGGCTTGCGCAAGGAAATTAGAGAAAAGAATGTCAACAACCTGGTTCTGGTGCTGCAATATCGGGACGGTTGCGATTTGCAAACGGCGGTCAGTCTGGCGATCGACCTATGCAATGAAGAGATCAGAAGTTTCGCCGACCTGGTGGAAAAGCAGGCTGTTAGCTCCACTGATTCACCAACCACGGAGACAAAAGCCCTGGCGCGTTACATAGAAGGCATGAAGTCATGGATGAGCGGTCACATTGCCTGGTATCAACACACGGGTCGTTATCTGCCTCGTGCGAGTTAGATGAAGCTGTTCGTAACTCGTTGGAAGACGGATCGTTTCATTCGAACACCGGTGCATTTCGTTTTGAGTTTCGCGATTACCCATCGCAACCGCGCTCGATGACCGAATTCAATAACGAACGTTATCCTCCGGTTCCTCGATTACGGGGTTGTTCAGCATACCGATTCCTTCGATCTCGATCCGGACTAAGTCTCCCGGTTTCAGATAACCGCGGGGCTTCATTTTCACTCCGACACCGCTGCCGGTCCCGGTTGATATGATGTCTCCGGGTTCGAGTGTCATCACCGTGCTCAGGGTTTCGATCTGTTCGAAGCAATTGAAGATCATTTCATCGGTATTGAAAGACTGCCTTTGCTGGTCATTCACCCAGGTCTGTACCCGAAGCCGATGCGGATCGGCGATTTCGTCGGGGGTCACGATCCAGGGACCGACGGGGCCATGCGTGTCAAAGGATTTGCCCAGCGTAAAGGTCGGTGAACGAATCTGCCAGTCGCGTACCGATACATCGTTAGCCACCAGGAAACCCGCGATGACTTTTGCCGCGTCGTGTTTCGGAACGTGCCGGCAGCGCTTTCCGATGACCATCGCGAGTTCCCCCTCGTAATCGAGTTTATCCGATACCCGCGGTCGATGGATCGCTTCTCCGGGGCCGATCACACAACTGACCTGTTTGTTGAAGAACGAAGGATATTCGGGACGATCCCGGCCGGTTTCGGCGATATGCTCGCCATAGTTCAGGCTGATTGCGAGATATTTGGATGGGTTGGGGATCGGCGCCTCGAGCCTGACATCGGCCAGGGCGATGCGCCTGCCGTATTTCTGGACAAGCTTTTCCAGACATTCCATTGCCGGAGCCCCGACCGCGAGGAATTCCCGCATAGTCGAAGGAATCCCTGCGACATCGAGGGTATCGACGATTTCTTCCCCAAGCACCGCACCCACACGGCTTATTCCATCTTTTCTGAATGTCGTGAGCTTCATACTTTGGTTGCTTTTGATTTGCGGTGTGATTACACGATCATTGGTGGCGAAACATTGTAACGGATTATTGCTTGCGGTTACGGTTTCAGAACTTCTATCTCGAAGGTGGCCACCCGATGGATGTTTACTTGTGTCAAAAACCGATTCTTATATAATTGCCGCTTCGTAAACTTGGTATCAACTCATCGGTCCTCGCTTGCAATGACGC
>JBOICY010000232.1:0-1686 GCA_050740335.1 Methylococcales bacterium
ATCCAACCCTGACCTGGAATGTTGGGGCCTTGGCTGCGAGTGCATCGGTGACTTGTCATTTCACGGTCACAGTGACCGGAACCACGCCAATTTCCAGTAGCGCGAGCGTAAGCGGGGCGCAAAGCGATCCGATACCGAGTTCGAATACCTTTGAGATCACGGTGGGTGCCGGATCGGCCAATACGCTTCCCCATACCATCCCGACCTTGAGTGGAATCGGACTGTGGGCTCTGATGCTTTCGTTTTCGGGTATCGCGGTCTTGGTATTACGCCGCCGCGCGATGCGGTGACGAAAGACCGGCTCGGTTGACTGACTGCTTGGGCCGTCGTGGTGACTCCGGCTTTCCCCGTTCACACGGAAAGCCGGAGCAGGCGAAGGTTTGGCGACCGCTTCGATCTCATTTTTATTTAAAACCTAACCCTGAAAAAACCACGTAGCGCGACGCCCAAAAGAATCGTAAACAGGAACAATAGCCAGAATGCGCTCGAAAGCCCCGCGAATCGCAGTCGCGAAGACGATTTGATCTGGCGCGTGCGATCCCGGTACAACTGGATTTATATCTACCTGCTCATGGAGTTTCAATCCACGATCGACCATTTCATGGCGGTCAGGCTCATGACCTACACGGGATTGCTGTATCAGGACCTGATCAAAAGCAAACAGACATTGCTCGGTAACCGACTGCCTCCAGTGTTTCCGGTCGTACTCTATAACGGCGACCGGCGTTGGCATGCGCCGGTCGAATTGAGGGAATTGATCGTCAAAATGCCGGGCGGGCTGGAACGTTATCTGCCGTCTTTTGCCTATTTGATTCTGGACGAAGGCTCTTATGATCTAACCGAGCTAAAACCATTGAAAAATCTGGTGGCGGCCATTTTCCGGCTGGAACATCACAGCGATGGCCAGGCGCTTCTCGAAGTTATCGCCAATCTGATAGAATGGCTCAAGGCGCCCGAACAAACCCGAGTGCGGCGCAGCTTCAGTATTTGGATCAACCGTGTTCTTAAAGTTCCGGCCAGTCAGGATCAAGTTGCACCAAATGATTTAGTTGAGATCAAAACCATGTTGTCACAACGCATACCACAGTGGATTCGGGAAGGAGAACTACGCGGCGAAGCTTGGGGCGAGGCTCGGGGTAAAGTGATCGGCAAGCTTGAAGGTGAGGTCGAAACCCTCCGGAAATTGCTCGTCCTGAAATTCGGCCCGCTTCCTGTCTGGGTGGAACAAAAGTTGATCTCGGCCGATAAAACGTCCTTGGACAGATGGGTGGAGCGCATACTGACAGTCGACGATTTGAACGACTTATTCGACTGACGCCCCGCCGGATGGGATATTCACACCGTCCTGAACGTTTGCAATGTCGTCTCGTTCCTACGCTCCCGCGTCACTGCCATTAAGTTAACGACAGACCCGTCATTCCTGCAGGCAGACTGCCGGAATCCAGAGGCCATGGAGGCAGCAAGGCTTGACTGTATCCTGGATCACGGCAATCCCTGCCGACATGACGGCTTAACTTAATGGCAGTGCGGGCTCAGCCTGATTAACGACGCCTCTCCGAATGCAAAAGCTCCAATCGTGGCCGCGCGGGATGCGGATTGGTGACCACCCGGAAATCGAGTCAGGCATCGAGTTATTTTACCTTTCATGAAGCGGAACCGATGAATGTTATTGGCGAATGAACAAGA
>JBOICY010000233.1:0-4678 GCA_050740335.1 Methylococcales bacterium
ACTCAAAGCGGTTGAAATGATTAGCAACAGGCTGGAATTCAAGCCATCATTTCCCGGTTTCGCAATCGAAAAAGATCGGAATCCATGTTTCACCAGATAATACTCGTAGTTATGTTTAGATTTGTCATTCTCGTGTCACTGAGTTTCGCCAGTGTTGCGGACACTTTCCCTCTCCCGCCGGTGGACGTGGATCTGATCGGAGGAATCGGGTATACCAACGCGGCCAAGGAAGACACGCTGCTCGACATCGCCAAGCGTTTCGACCTGGGTCAGGAAGAAATCGTCGAGGCCAATCCGGAGGTGGATCGCTGGATGCCCGGCGAAAACACGCTGGTGGTATTGCCAAAGCGCTATATTTTACCGAAGGCGCCACGTTCCGGCCTGGTCGTGAATATTGCGGAAATGCGGATCTATTATTTCCCGAAGACACGCCAGACTCAGGTGATCACCCATCCGGTCAGCATCGGCCGCATGGATTGGCGCTCTCCGCTCGGGGCGACCCGGGTGGTCGCCAAAACCAAGGACCCAAGCTGGACTCCACCCGAATCGATCAAGATCGAACACGCGGCCAAGGGTGACCCGCTGCCCGATGTGGTACCCCCGGGGCCGGACAACCCCTTGGGCGCTTACGCGTTACGGCTCGGGGTTTCAGGCTACCTGATTCACGGCACCGATAAGCCATTTGGCATCGGCATGCGGGTTACGCACGGTTGCGTGAGGATGTACCCGGAAGACATCGAAACGCTTTTCTCCGAGGTTGAGGTCGGCACCCCGGTCAATTTCGTCGATCAGCCGATCAAGCTCGGTTGGTTCGCCGATACTCTGTACGTGGAAGCTCATCCCGCGCTGGAAGAAAATCAGATCAACGACGAAGTAGCTTTGGAACAGACCTTTGCGCGGATCGAATCCGACCATCCGCTCGGGTTATTGAGTCTGGATAGTGATAGTTTGCGTCATGCCGTGCGCGACCGGCGCGGGATCCCGATCCCGATTTCGCGCCGACCGGACATCGAAAATCCGCGTTTCGAGCCCGAACAAAGTGTCTCCGGCATGTAAGCCGATTATCCGAAAAATCGGATCGGCGTGCCGTGGCCTGGAGATCCAGGAATTCGAAGTTTAACGGCGCCCCGCCACGCGATTACCGATCGATGAACAGCGTAGGCCTCTGCAGCGTAACGTAGTCTTCGAAATATACTGCTCCGTTTCGAATATTTCCGTCGTTGATGGAGACACTGGCGACTTCGAAAATCTCCGCGGTAACCGGATCCTGGAACTATTATACAAGCGGCAAACGCATCAGCCGCAGATTATTCGCGTAAACGGGGTTGTGGATAACGTGTTGCTCCAGGCGCTGCTCGTGGATGATGCGGATGGTGGCGGAGCCGACCGCCATGGCCAGTTGATTGCCACGGAACGTTCCGGCATGGACTCGGGGTTGCCACCGGTCCAGGGCCGAGCGGTAAACCACCACACTCAAGGGCAAGCCTCCACCGATCGCCTTGGACAAGACCAGGATGTCGGGAACAATTCCGTCCTGCTCGAACGCATATAACGAGCCGGTACGGCCGAGTCCGGTCTGGACTTCGTCAATGATCACCGGAATGCCGCGCTCGCGGGTGATCCGGCGCATCGCGCACAGCCAGTCTTCAGGCGTGGGGATGACTCCGCCCTCGCCCGGCACCGGCCCCAGGATCATGGCCGCGGGCGTCCGGATTCCACTGTTGGGATCGTCCAGCAAGCGTTCGTTGTAAGGGCTGCACTCGGCGGCGTGTGCTCGGAAGTCTGGCTTGCGCGGCTCGGGCAAAACAGTGTCTACGACCTGCGCGTCGAACTCAGCCGGCGGATTTTCTCGACACCACTCGACCGCCCTGCCGGCTCCGGGCCGGCATCGTTTAATGGCGACCCTGTGCGACGACATCGGTAGTATCGCCCAAGTCCGCTCGATATTGCAGATCCTGTGCATCGATTGCGCCGAACTAGTTGGCGCGTTGAGTTATCTGGGTTGATTGTCCTGGCCCTTTGTGTTGCTGGCCCTGGGTTTTATGGTGGCCGGCGTGCTGCTGTTCGAGTGGCTGCAAACGCTCGCGCTTAAGAATCTGCGCCGCTCGCGTGACCTCGGCGACCAATTATTCGGCCAGTTTCGCGCCCTCACGGAGGGAATCAAGGAATTGCAGTTGCACCAGGGCCGGCGCCGGCGCTTTCTCGAGCAGGGTCTGATACCGGATCGCCGGCTTATTCCCCGCCAGCATAGAGGAAATGCCCGTCGGCGGCGGACCAGGCAACGGCTATGAGGTTTTTCTGGTTCCCGATCCCGACTGTGTCAACCGCATGACGGTCCGACAGGTCCTTGCCGGATAAGACCGCGACGCGCGGGACATCGTTAAACCCGATGGCGATTTCACTGCCATCCGGGGAAGAATAGGCATGAAACGGCTCGTTTCCGATGGGTCGTTTCTTGATCCGATTAAAGCGGCGGTCGTACAAGTGTACAGATCCGTCTACCGAGGTGGTGACGAGATGTCCGTCGGGACTGAAGTCGATGCCGTAAATATGGTCTTTGTAGCCGCTGTCTCGTGCTATGGACTTGCGGTATTCTGTTTCAAGGAAGGTTTTGGTTTCAAAATGGAACCGCGTCGTTGCGAATGATCTTGGGTATATTTCTTGAGGTTCATGAACGCAAATACCAACCGATTTGATGCCATCGTCCCATTTGGCACAGAGAGACTGGTGATCAGATGCCCGCTATCGGAGGAACACGAAAACCCTAGGTCGAGCAATCTTTCGCCCCAACTCCCGCATCAGGCCTCGTGCCCTCAGACCCCTATTGTGCGGTCTGCTGGAGCGATTCCTGCCGTTGAATCACGTAGAGGCTGTTGTTCTGATCCGGATCGTTCGGTTCTACCGCGTCTTGTTTCGTAAACTCTTGCAATGGCTTGCATTTCAAGGTCCACCACGACACGAGCGCTGCTTGTGACTGAATAATAATATTTCCGCTGGAACGACCACCTGTTCCACCGCGCCCGAGTATACCCGGACTGTCGCCCAGGTTGATCCTTCCACCTCTCACGGGAACGTCAACGTGGGCAGGGTCGTTAGTCCGGGCCGGGTAGTCTGTACTGGCATTTAGGTGAATAGTGAAATCGCTGATTCGACTATTTGGTCCGGCCCCCAGCATAACGACGAGAACCGGATTGCCATTTACGCTAAAATTGTTCACGAAAATATCGCCGCCAAACTTGAGATGACTTGGATTAGCCACGTCGATCTTGAAACTTCCGATAACTGAAATGATCGGGGTGTCCCCATTATCGTCCCCATTGACTTTCACACCATTAAGATCAAAAAAGCCATTATCATTAAAGGCGGCTTTATTAAGAGCGTAGCAGGTGGTGGGCTTATCGCGATACACCGATAGAGCCAAGATATCTTTATCTCCGACTGATCCCTTGAACTCGATAGTTCCGCCATTCGACGACAGTGCCAATCCGTGATTGACAAAACTATCAAAACTATCGAGCACCACATCGAAATCCTGCCGACGAAACGCGGTTCCATCGGCTACAGTGCGATCGTTGAATTGGACCCCATATGCTTTGGAAAAATTGTCCTTCGCCGAAAATGTTTCCCGATCAAGCTTCCTGCGAATGTAATATTGCCACCATTGCTATTGACAGTGATCTGGCGCACTTCAATCAGACTACGCAACGCGGCAACACGTCTATCCGCGGCAGCCAAGTCGTCGGTTGACTGAAATCCTTGCACGAAAGGTTTTCCATTTTTGAATATAGTGAAAGGCCTTTGGTTACGGTCCACGAACCTGAATACCATTAATACTGTATCAAGCTTAGTATTGTTGCCACCGTCCTCTACAAATGGAGAGTTCGCGTCGCACAGCGCTGGCTTACAAGTACCACTGGGACAGTCGATCGGCGGCTCCTGCTTGTTATCTTTGAGCGGAACTCGCAAATCCGCTGTTATCGGATTGAGCCGAACATCCGCAGCAAAAGTGATATCGCCCCGATGGGTGTAGACGTTGTTATAAAGGATGATCCCCATGCCGTCCTTGCCAACCTCGTTTTTGCCCGAACTCGTCAAGATCATCGCACCGCCCGAATCAATCGGCCGATTCACATCGATGTTTTTCAAGGCCGTGACCTGAATGCCTCCCGTGGTTTGCAAGCCCTGCAAGGAGACGGAACTTCCCTGCGCATTGACCGACAACCTGCCCAATGCGAATGCCGGCACCCCACCCAGGTCTTGATTCAGTATCACCGAACCCCGGTTCGAAGAGATAGCCACACCGCCGCTGGTCACCAGTTGCTGAACCGCGATGTCACCCCCCGGTCTGTAATGTGATGTTCTGGTTGCCGGCGAAAAGAAACGTGTTGTCGGCCATCGCAATCTCGCCGTTCGTGGCGGTAGCGGAGATGGCTCCATTCTTCGTGAGGACAGCAGCGCCGATCGTTGCGTCATTTCCGGCCGCAAGGCTTAACCTTGCCCTTTACCCGTAATTTCAGACTGGACAAAAAGCTTCGTGTCGTGGCGGCGTGCACCCCGCCCAAGCGCAAGCCTTCGCCGCGCCGTTTGGCGGAGCCGGTGGAGGAGCCGCGCGGGGTGCCGGCGGAGGTTGGCGAGGTCCCGGGCTTGGAATGGATCCTGGTGCAGACAGCGGAGCCGA
>JBOICY010000234.1:0-4326 GCA_050740335.1 Methylococcales bacterium
ACAGGGGGCAGTTTGATTCCAGCGTCTGGTCGCCGAAATCGAGAGACCTCCTCTCATCTTCAATACAGCACGAAAGGCTTGCACCTTTCTTCATGACACACTAACCCGGATAGGACAAACGATTCATAAAGCAACCATCCACGTGTTTGCCACAAGCAGAGCGTTGCTTGAGTCGTTTCTTGCAAGTTTCTCGAGTCATGTTGCTCAGCGAGACCTCGCGGCTGGTAGCTTGGCCGACACGGTCAATGCAGTACGCCAGGAAATGAGTGAAAACCATGGAGCTAAAGATGAGGATATACAAATCATGATCGAAGACGAGGCCGGGGAAGTGGAATTCGTGCGGCTGCAAAATGCCATAGCCAATAAGAAAACGTGATGGAAGAGAGGCCCCGTATGAGTCGGCCAGGCCATTTACAACATTGTATACTCGGCCTTGGCATTCCTACCTCTCAAGAGGCTTTCCAGGCTGACCGGTCGCGAAAGGATAAAGACTACGCGAAATCATACCGTTATTGGAATAAATATAAATACCATGTGATGCGGGCCGTCCAAAGGGTCGAGCCCTACCTTATACGATGGGGTGTACAGGTAGTCTACGATTTGACCTTGGCGGATTTCGGCCGCCTTCTCCGGCAGCCAGACCTGTCCGTTTTTATTCTCGTGGCTCATTGGCTGGAATATACCGGCAATAAGGAAAGCCAAGTGGAGTTTTCCGATGGCTTGACCTCTGTTTCCAAGGTAGTTGAGAAGGTACCTGAAGACTATCACGGTATTCTCGATCTTTGCGTTTGCCATCCGATGTCTTTGGTAGATGAACTCGATCGAAACCGGTCCAATACGGTAAAAAAATTTATTCCTAAAAAAGCCACCGCCTATTTTTGGCTTTATTTCTATGTGGCGCTTTTCAAGCAAATGCATGACAAGAATGTCTCGTATTTGCGGGCTTTTGAAGATACTGTAAGAGAATTCTTCAAGTTGGGTGAAAACCAGCGGAGAAAAAAATGAAGCGATTGGAAACAAGTTTAACGGATTTTCTAAGGCTACTTGGACGTTTGGATGATATAAAGTTGGGCGCCGATGAACATCAGGTTAACCAACCGACTGAAGAGGATATTACGCGTCTAAAAACACGAGTCTGTGAAAACTCAAAATTCAACCGGACGATCCTCATACTTTATATTGTGTCAGTTTGCGTGTTGTATGTCCTCGGTGTCTTCTTGGTGTTCCATTTTATCGATTCACCGGATGTGATAGGTGTTGTGTTTGGTGGAACATTCCTCAGTCTAATCGGGGTTACGGAAAGGCTATATCGAGTTTGGAGAGAAAAAACGATCATCGACGTTATGCTGACGATCATTGATGACCTGCCGCCTTCAGAGGCCATAAAAAGTATTGAGTGAATTTTCTGGGGACTTGTGAGAAACGATCGGAAATAAATCCCGACTTTAATGTTATCTATCGTTCCTGAGTCCAGCCGTTCCAGAAGCTGTGGCCACTCAAAATCCACGGTGTCGAAGTTCTTTTCTTCCGCTATGGAAAGACGGGCGCTGGGTGTATCACAGGCTTGGCCACGAGCGGTTCGCGAGCGGTCCTGTTTTAGAATGGCTGCAACGCGAGTTTGCAAAAGACATGGAATTACAGCATGACCGGGAGCGATTGGCCGAAATCACCGCCATTGAACCGGAAAAACTCTGCCGCAGACAGCGCGGCGAACGTTGTTGTCCGAGAACGCCGACTGAAACCGAATGACAATCAAAACGAGCGGGAAACCGAATGTATTGTTTCTGTGCACCGGGAATTCCTGTCGCAGCCAGATGGCCGAAGGCTGGACCCGCGCACTGTTGGGCGATTGCGTCAATGCCTGTTCGGCCGGAATCGAACCGCATGGACTCAATCCCCGGGCCGTCAAAGTCATGGCGGAAGCCGGTGTGGACATCTCGAAACACCTGCCCCGGCACATTGACGAGTTCAAGGACCGGAATCTTGACCTCGTGATTACGGTCTGCGGTCACGCCCATGAAACCTGCCCTGTTTTCTCGGCAGACTGCAAAGTCATCCATGCGGCCTTCGAGGACCCGCCGAAAATCGCGAAAGAATGGGCTGAAAAGGGTGCTACAGACGAAGAACAACTGGATTGCTATCGCAAGGTTCGCGACCAAATCAAGACCTTTGTGGAAAGACTGCCTGAAATCCTGGAAATAGTCGAATAGGAGTAAAACGATTTGGGCCGTGGACTCAAACAGTGGTATTGGGCAGGTATCTTCCTATCAGACCAAGAATAATCTTGCGCTGATCGGGAGTGATGTCAATGGTTTCGGTTACTCCCATATTTCGCCGCTCATGGTTTGATAAAGCCCGATCGCATCGTCAATAAAATTCGCCATCGTCGTCAATGCGGCTCGGGCCTTTTCGCCGCAGTAGTCATGAGATGTGCCGATGCGTAAATCCGCGTATTTCAGCCAATGCTGAATGTCCGAAAACAAGTTATTCTCAATAGCAAGCCGGAAGACGGGCTTGGGGCTGTCGGGAACCTCGGGAATACCCGATTCTTCCATCAAATAGCGTTTCAGTACCTTCCACATGCAGTCGTAGCAGATTTCAAATCGTTGTATAACCGACTCGGCAACCGCTTCTCTGATCAGTATGGGCATGGTTCGATGCATTAGCGCACCATTTGATCGTGGCGTCCTTCGTTGCAAGCACCGTGGGATCATCCAATTGGTTGCTGGCTTTCGACTCCAGCATGAAGATCGCTTCGGCGGTCTCGGCCACGAAGTCCGGTTGGTATTCGAGATGATCCGCGCCGTTTCGGTAGAAAATCTGGAACTGACCCTTAGCGGGTTTGAACCATTTGATCGTATCCCGATCGAGGATCACGGAAAGTTTGCGTTCCGCCTCCGAGTCGAACTTTTGCACCGGGTACAGACAACGCGCGAAGCCACCGAAGAGATATTTCGCCATGTTGCTTTTGCCCGAGGGCGATACCCGGTAGTCGGCCGTCGTTTCGTCTACCGAGGTGGTATACGCGCTGGGTTTCAGTTCGGTGAAACCTTTGCTGATCTTCACTTCATAGCCAACTGCCTTCTCCCGGTAGCGCCCCTCGAAAAAGCCCTCGGACTGGATCAATTGCAGCAAGTGGCTCGCATGCATGGTGTCACGCGCGATCACCAGAAGAAAGGGCTTCACAATCGGATTGGCGCGCGCGTAGGTTTCCAACTCGACTCTCATCCGTTCGATCTCCTCCGGAGACATGCCCGCCGGATTGAAGTTTTTCCGTGGATTCCTTGACGAAGCCGTCAGCCATGGCTTTACCGAGCGGATAGTCGTAGACCACGTTCTTGAACGGTACCGAACCGCGGGCCGTTTCCACGAAGGGCGTGGCCGTCAATTCCAGCCCTGGGAGCGGCTTCATCTCGTTGATCGATCGCACCCCGGCGCTCGCGCGGTAGCGGTGCGACTCGTCCATCAACAGTACCAGATCGGGAAGCCCGGCCAGATAGTCGATATAGCTTTCTCCGATGTATTCGGACAAGCGCTTGATGCGGGGCGACTTGCCGCCGCGCACCTCGGAATTAATCTTCGAGATGTTGAAAATGTAGATATGCACCTC
The DNA here is from genome assembly GCA_050740335.1 of Methylococcales bacterium. Lineage (GTDB taxonomy): Bacteria > Pseudomonadota > Gammaproteobacteria > Methylococcales > UBA1147 > UBA1147. The sequence goes on from JBOICY010000234.1 coordinate 3,611, forward strand.
GTGCTCGAAACCCGGCAATCTGCCGCTGCGCATCCCGGCGCCCTGTTCATAGATATCTCCGGTGATGACGATCGGCACGTTGGTCGCGAACTCCGCGATGCCTTTGAAGACATACTTCGGGGTGTTCGGTGTGAAGTCCGCGATCAGCTTGTTGTAGATGGTGAGATTCGGCGCCAGGACGAAGAAATTGTCGACCCCGTGAGCCAGGTGCAAGCAGCTTATGAAGGCGCCCATAAGCCGCGTCTTGCCCACACCGGTCGCGAGCGCGAAGCACAGAGAAGGAAATTCGCGTTCGAAATCCGTGACCGAGGGAAATTCGCCGCGGATGATCTCGAGCAGCGCCGCAGTATTGGCGTCATTACCGGGTGGGGCAATCTCGGTGACGAGGCCGAGGATTTCCAATGAGCGGCGCTGCGGCGGGCGCAGGCTCAGTCGGCCGGCGATGGCGTTGATGTGGCGGTTCATTCGATTTTTGTGTTCCTCACGACAGTTCGAACCGTCGTTTCAAGCGGCGGCCGGATTTTTGGGTGTCGTGTGGAACTGAAAATCCATCAGATTGACCGGATGCGGGCGCTTCGACAAGTGCAGCACCTCGATGCCGACTACTTGATTCCGGGCGTCGTAATCCAGGATCAAGCCGGGCGCGACCCATTCCGACATGGTCCAGGATGTTGCGCCAGACGCCGGTTGTCAAGGGCGAGCCGCAAGCGGTGGCA
>JBOICY010000235.1:0-4490 GCA_050740335.1 Methylococcales bacterium
AATCCGCACTTGAAAACCATCAATACACAATTCCGCAGGAATGAGGGCATGGAGAAATCCTTAAAGAACGATGCGCCGTTTTTAACCCGCACCCATTTGGATTAACCCATGTCGCAACGTTACAAGACTTCCGAAGCGCTGCTGGAAAGAGCGCTCAAGGTAATTCCCTTAGGCTCACAGACATTCAGCAAGAGCAGGACGCAATATCCCCATGGCGCGTCGCCATTCTTCATTACCAGAGGTTCCGGTAGTCACGTCTGGGATGCTGATGGAAATGAGTACATCGATTTCGTAAACAGCCTTGCAGCCATCACGCTGGGCCACAATGATCCGGACGTTAACGCCGCGGTACTTGCGCAGTTGCAACAGGGAGTAATCTTCACGCTGCCCCATCCGATCGAAATCGAGGTTGCAGAGAAAATCATCGAGATGGTTCCGTGCGCCGAGATGGTCAGATTCGGGAAAAACGGTTCCGACGCGACTGCTGGTGCCATCCGTCTTGCCAGAGCCTATACCGGTCGCGATCATGTCGCCGTTTGCGGTTACCATGGCTGGCAAGATTGGTATATCGGATCGACTTCCCGCAATCGCGGAGTGCCGAAAGCGACCAGCGAGCTGACGCACAGGTTTGCTTACAATAACCTGGACTCGCTCATTGAAGTGTTCAATCAGTGGCCAAACAATATTGCAGCGGTGATTCTCGAGCCGGCCAACGTTGTGATGCCCAATCAAGGCTATCTCGAAGCGGTGAAGGACATCACCGCAAAACGCGGGGCGCTTCTCATTTTTGACGAAACCATCACCGGGTTTCGGTACGCCAACGGTGGTGCTCAGGAGTTGTTCGGTGTCATTCCCGATCTCGCCACTTTTGGCAAAGGGATCGCTAACGGCTATCCCATATCAGCGGTAGCGGGCCGCGAGAAATTTATGCGGCTTATGGAGGAGGTCTTTTTCTCCTTTACGTTCGGCGGGGAAACCCTTTCATTAGCTGCATCTCTGGCAACGATGACAAAGCTGCAGCACCAGCCGGTGGTTCAGACCATCAGGAAGCAGGGAAAGAAACTCATCGACGGCGTAACCCGCCTGATTGAACGACACGATGTCGGCCACATTCTGAAGATATCGGGCGACCCCTCGTGGTCGTTCCTGATTTTCAATGATGTGACGCGGCATACTGAATGGGAAATCAAAACCCTTTTCCTGCAGGAGATCTTCGCACGGGGGGTTCTGTGCATCGGCACGCACAGCATGAGTTACTCGCATAGCGATGCCGATATAGATTGTCTGCTAAGCACTTACGATGAGGTTTTTCCGATAATCAAAAAGGCCGTGGATAACAACGAACTTGAGAACCTTTTGCAGTGCAAACCTCTAGAACCACTCTTCAAGGTGCGGTAGGAGCCAACCGAATGAAGATAGCCTTCCGGGTCGACGCATCCGTTCGTATAGGAACAGGTCACATTATGCGCTGCATAGCGCTGGCGAATGCGTTGCGTGAGCACGGTGCAGCGGTATTTTTCGTCTGCCGCGAGCACGAGGGCCATCTTTTCGACCTACTTGAGGAACGGGGCTTTGCCGTCAGCAGACTGCCCGCACCCAAGGTGGGAACTCAAACCGAAGACACCCCCGCCCATGCGACTTGGCTTGGAGCCTCCTGGCAGGAGGATGCAGAGCAAACCAGCGGCGCCATTGAAGCCGCGGGCGCAAAACCAGACTGGCTGGTGGTTGACCACTACGCCCTCGGCTCCCGCTGGGAAAGCGCCCTGCGAACATCAGTCGAGCGCATCATGGTGATTGACGATCTGGCCGACAGGGTGCATGACTGCGACTTGCTGCTCGACCAGAACCTGGTGGCGCAGATGCACACCCGCTACGCCGGTAAAGTGCCTCCGGTGTGTGGCATGTTATTGGGGCCTGAATGTGCCCTGCTGCAGCCCATCTATGCCGAACTGCACGACCGTACTCCTCCGCGGAAAGGCCCGATCCGGCGCATCTTCATCTTTTTTGGCGGGGCAGACAGCGACAATCTGACGGGGCGAACCCTCGCAGCCTTTTTGCATCTGAACCTGCCGGACATCGAGGTGGATGTTGTCATCACCGCGAGTTCTCCGCATGCGGAAGTTATCCGTCGGCAGGTGGTGGGTCACGGCAACATTCATCTGCACAGCGACCTGCCGACCCTGGCGCTGCTGATGATAAAGGCCGATCTCGCTCTCGGTGCCGGCGGGGCGACGAGTTGGGAGCGTTTATGTCTGGGACTGCCCAGTCTTGTTGTGACCCTGTCGGAGAACCAACGCCTCATAGCTGATGAATTGAGCCGGCGCGACCTGATTCGCTGGCTAGGGCACCAAGATATGGTGGACCAGACGGCTATTGCACAGGTGCTGGGTGAGTTGATTCAACAGGGGTTGGATGAAGGTTGGTCGCGACGTTGCCTCGCGGCGGTTGATGGCAATGGGATCAAACGAGTTTGCTCAGCCTTGACCGTAACGGCAACAACGCCCCTGCGGGTGCGCTACGCCAAGCTTGAGGACGAAGCCTTGTTGTTGGCGTGGGCCAACGATCCGGTAACTCGCCGAAATGGCTTCTCTCCTGAAAATATCCCGGCCGCTACCCACCGAATCTGGTTTCGAGACCGTCTGCAAAATCAGGACGGATGCCGGCTCTATATCGTTGAAACAACTGAAGGCGTAGCGCTAGGGCAGGTACGATTTGAGCGCCACGGTGAGGCTTGGGAAGTTCATTATGCCTTTGCGCCGGTCTTTCGCGCACGCGGCCTTGGCCGTCCCTTGTTGGAAGCGGCCCTGTTAAAGCTTCGTGCAGAGAAAAGTTGCGCATCGGTATTCGGTCGGGTGAAAGACGACAATCATTCATCGCGCAAAATATTCGAATCGTTGGGTTTCGAAGTCCAACCCAACGCAGCGAGAGGAGTCACAGTGTACCGGCGAGCTTATAATGCGGCGGGCGACTCGGTGATAGGCAGCAGAGGGTTATGCAAATAGCTCGGCGGAAAATCGGGCCAGATGCCCCACCCTTTGTCATTGCCGAAATGTCCGGCAACCACAACCAGTCCCTCGAGCGGGCGTTGGAAATTGTCGAGGCTGCCGCGAAGGCTGGCGCGCACGCGCTCAAGCTGCAGACCTACACCGCCGACACTATGACCTTGGATATTGATGAGGGCGAGTTCCACATCAGCGATCCAAGCAGTTTGTGGAAAGGCACTTCACTCTACAAGTTGTATCAGGAGGCACATACTCCGTGGGAATGGCATAAGCCTATCTTTGAACACGCTCGGAAATTAGGGCTGATCCCATTCAGCACCCCCTTCGATGAAACCGCGGTAGATTTTCTCGAGACTTTGGATGTGTCTTGTTACAAGATCGCCTCGTTTGAGAATACCGACATTCCATTGATTAGGAAGGTTGCTTCAACCGGTAAGCCTCTGCTCATCTCGACAGGTATGGCTACAGTGGCTGAGTTGGACGAATCGGTTCGTGCTGCACGAAAATCTGGCTGCAAAGACTTGGTGCTACTCAAATGTACCAGCACCTATCCCGCCACCCCCGAGAACACCAACATTCTGACTATCCCGCACATGCGTGAGCTCTTCGACTGCCAGGTGGGGTTGTCCGACCATACCATGGGCACTGGAGTTGCCGTAGCAAGCGTCGCTCTCGGGGCAACTGTAATCGAGAAGCACTTTACGCTACGGCGTGCAGACGGCGGCGTGGACTCGGCATTTTCGCTTGAGCCGGAAGAGCTGAAAACGCTGGTTATCGAAACTGAGCGCTCATGGCATTCGCTTGGTCAAGTGCGGTACGGGCTAACCGACGCAGAAAAAGGATCGCTGAAGTTTCGCCGGTCGCTTTATATCGTAGAAGATATGCGAGCGGGCGATGTACTCACCGATCGCAATCTTCGTCGCATCCGCCCGGGTCTGGGGCTGCCGTCAAAATATTATGAAACACTGCTGGGGATGAAAGTCAGCAGGGATGTAAAACGCGGTACCTCGGTCAGCTGGGATTTGCTGAAGTGAAAATCGTTGCAACCGTCGAGGCCAGAATGGCCTCGTCACGCCTGCCAGGCAAGGTCATGCTGCCCGCCGCAGGCAGCCCCATGCTCTTGCATTTGATAAAGCGGCTGAAGCAAGTCGAGTCTCTTGATGACATCGTCCTCGCAACCACGGCCAACCCTGCGGACGACGTTCTGATTGAGTTCGCCAAGCGCGAATGCATTTTCTTCTTCCGAGGCAGTGAGAATGACGTTATGGAACGCGTCGTCGGTGCGGCAGACTCAGTCCATGCAGATTTAGTTGTCGAAATTACCGCAGACTGCCCCATTATTGATCCGCTGATAGTCGAACAGCTGATTCAAATGTTTCTGCATAACGACTGCGACTACGCAAGCAACGTTATCGCAAGAAGCTATCCGATAGGGATGGATACTCAGATCTTTCCTTTGGCGGTATTGAAGAGGTCCCTGACAATGAC
>JBOICY010000236.1:0-4981 GCA_050740335.1 Methylococcales bacterium
GACTTCTACCACGCTGACTGTGCACCATCACGGGCGTACCCACCCCGGCAGGGATTGCCGGGGTCCAGAACACAAGGATGTGATCGCTGCAGTTGCCGTCCTTGGCAACTGGACGCCGGCAATCCCTTATATCTTGATTTTGGCTCATAGAGAACCCAGAATCCCCGACTGATCATCGGGAGGATGGAGGAGAAAGCATCCAGAAATCCCTCTCTTCCAAGCCCAGCTCGGCACAGAACACATTGACGTGCTCGCGCTTTTTGGACAGCCGGATCTGATTCCCATGCAGCAGAATCGCCTGTACGCTCGGGGCGCAAGTCAAGCCCTGCTGTTCCCGCAAGCGATAGAGATTGCTCAGGCGCAGTTTTTCAGGGAACGGATCGCCGATTACGGCCAGTGCCACCACCCCCCCTGCGCTGGCATACTGCCATGCCATCGGATCACCGATCGCGCCTACGGGCACGCCGTCGGAAACACCGGCCTCCTGTTTTGTGTTTGCGGGAATTTGTCGCCAGGTCAGTAGATAACAGGGTGGGCGAAGGTCGAGCGTTAGCTTCCCGATTTCTGATTCATTGACGCGGTGCTCGATGACGCAGGCTTCTCCGGTAACCACCAAGCGCAAAACGTGGCCCTTTACAGTGTATTCGGGCGGCGGCTTGGAATAACTCGCAGGCGCCGGAGCAGACAACGGGAAAGCTGCTGCCGCTTCTTGCACGCGAGGGTCGTCGTTCTGATGACAGGCGACCAGCAGCACGATAGTCAGCAGCGCGGCGCCGCGCATCAATCCATCGCCCAAAACCAGATCTCCTGAGAGCGCTCGAAATAATCGAGCCCGCCATGAGCCATCGTGCTGCCGTCCCACAGATCGATATGGTCCCCTTGATTCCCGGCACCCCAGAAATTGAGGCAGGCGACGATGCCGCGGTGCCCGCTGTAGGCATGATGCGAATTCTGATGCCCGCGTTTGTCGCGCTTCGAGATTTCGGCGTAAGGGACGAAGGAAGCATCAGTCGAGTTGAGCCAAAGCTTCATCTGCTCCACGCGCAGTGGATGCGACCGTGCATGACCGCTCCAGCAGCATACCCCACGGTATGAGGAAAGGCTGATCCCGGAACTGGTCATGCTCACACCCAGCCGGATCACGCACTGGTTGGTGTGGTTGGATTTACCATTGGTCGAACACGGCTCAATCACCGCTGGCGATTGCAATGCGGGATGGTTGCGCCAAAATCGATCGAACAGCGTGTCGGACATATCGGTCTCCTGAATTTTTACATTTTATCCCTCGCGCAGGGTGACAGAGTACTGTCTGGGGACCCTGGCCGTCACCGGAACGCGCTATCTAAAAAGGATTTTATTTCGGAAGAGTGTGATTGTCGAAGGAATCTGACCATTTTGTTAATGTCGAATTAACTTGCGCCAGAATAGGTCTATACTTTTGAGCCACTTTTTCAGACCTTGTGGCGAAGACTCGCTTCCCCCTTCCCCCACCACCACAAACGGCGCCCAGAAGCTCGGATGGGCGAACTCCGGGTGGTCCTGATTATTCAGGACTGCCAGCATCGAGCGGCGCAAGGCTTCTGCCTTGCCGATACCCGGATTGGCGGCGGATTCCTTGAACAGTCCGGTGGTCGGCGCGACGGTCGCATTCGAATCCACCGGCCAGTGAGAGACGAGCAGCGCCCGGCTTCCGGCGTAAAAGAATGCCCGGGCCAGACCCGACAGGCCCTCGGCTCCCGGGGTCCCATGCGGGGCCGCGGTGTTGCACGCGGAGAGGATGACCCAATCGGCGTTGAGTTTCAGTTGCGCGGCCTCGCTCGCGGTCAGCAAGCCATCGTCGAGTTCCGTTCCCGTGTAAAATGCGTGCGATGCCGTAGAGTTCATCCGCGGTTTCCGGGAGTCTTTCCAAGTGCCTGACTTCGTTGACATCGGCAATCGGGCCTCGCGAATATAGCGCGGCAAGATTCGCGTCTCGGGCTTGGCGGCCCCCTTGCAGCACCGGGTCGCCAAAACCGGCAAAGGTCTGGTCGCCGAGATTGCCTTTGGCAAATTGGCCCAGCGCCCGCAGCGACGCTTCCGAGGGCAGTACGCTCAACGCGACTTTCTTGGACAGCGACGCAACTTCTCGGTATCGAGGCGGATCGCCGGCCGCGGCCTTGGGATCTTCGCTCACGAGCACGCCGAAAGGAAAGCTTTGCAAGGCGCCGTCGGGCACCACGATCAGATGGGTGACATCGTTCAGCAAGGCTTCGATCGGCGCGACAATCTGCTTGTAAAGCACATAGGAATCCGCGGCCGCAAAGGGTTGCAGTCCGCCAGTCGCATCCAATTGCCGGCGCAGTGCCGTGATGGCCTTGTCCAGGGCATCCTTGCCGATCTCGATCTTGCGGAAATCGGAGCGGTCTTGGCGCACGAGCCATATATAGCTCTCCTTGTTTCCCACGAGATAAGACAGCATGGCTTCCCGCGGTGCGAGGAGTTTCTGCGCTTCCGGTAGTCCCAAGGGGGCGGGATTGGTCAGGTTTTGGTACTCGGGGAAACGCTCTTGGATGGACCTATCCAATTCCGTGATTTGTTTATCGGTCGAATAGAGTTCTTCGCGGAGTTGGGTTTCCCGATCTGCGGTGCGTTCTCCCGCCGGCTTGCTGAATGCCTGAACGAACTGGCTGTCCATAAACTTCCAGCGTTGTAGCGCGTCCTGCCTCTTTTTAACCATTTGTGCGAACTCGCTATCCCCGGACGAGAACCGCGCCGCCATCGCCGCCACCGCTTGGGCCGTATCGCTTACCCTCGCAAGCTGGGCGACCTCGAAGGACTCGCTGTGAATACCAGCATCGGGCTGGTCGCCGTCAGATCTGCGAAGTAATCCCACGTGTGTAACAAAACCGGAACGCCAGTTGCGTTGCTCGCTCAGTGCACCGCTCGCTCGTTCTCCAGACGCCCGGATCGCTCGTGTGCGCATTAGCGCCGTCGCCTGACGAATCAATGGCAGCGCCTCGCCGTAACGGCCTTGAGCATTATAGAGCCCCGCCAGGTTGTTGAGACTCGCGGCGACATCCGGGTGCTCCGGCCCCAAGGCCTTCTCCCAGATCGCGAGCGAGCGCTCATAGAGCGACTCCGCCTCCGCGCATCGGCCTTGAGAGCCCTAGAGTGCCGCCAGGTTGTTGAGGATCGCGGCAAAACGAGAATCTTGCTCGCCAAAATCTTGCGCTTCGTTCAGCGCGCTTTCAAATTGTTTTGTGGCTTCCACATAGTCGCCGCGCTGGTAAGCCGACGTACCGGCCTGAATGTACCTCCCACGCCGCCTCACGGGCAGCGCCAACCCCTGATCGCATTCACAGCTACCCGGTTAACAGTATGACAAGAAAGATCTTAGGCATCCCAGTTGACTCCCGACAACGCTCGTCTTACACAAATGGCGCTTACTAAAGAGATCAGTCCCTGATGAAATTTATTTAGAAACGTAGGCTCAATTGATCGAGCTGGATTTACAAAACAGCCATCCATCACCCTGAGAACCAGCCGAGATTTATACTACTCCCCGCGCGTATGTGCATCAACAGCAACGTTTTCCTCTGGCCGGACGGGCTATTTATCCCGTCCGAAATATTTTACAGGATAGGCGGACCGGTCTAAAAGCGAATTACGCGCGCTATGAAATCGCGGTTCTGGTGTGTTCACCCTATTTACAGCCTTTCGGGTTCAAAGGCGACCGGTTCGCAAAGGAAATCCAGTGTCAGTTCTAACATGCCAACATTCCCAACCTGGTTTGATCCTTCCGCGTTCAAAGTAATGTGAATGCCTGCCCGTCAGGTAACCGATAACGCTCGAAGTCATTGCGGTCGACCGTAATCATTTCCACGATCCGGGTTTCCACCGCCGGTCAATAAAGGGAAGCATCGGCGAGATCAATTTCGCGTTTGCGGGTTTCCGGGTAACATTGCATCCAGAATCGTTACTGATCCACCAATCCCAACGGCGAACCAGAATACAACGCCCGAAACCTCACGCCAATCCCTGCGGAAACATCTGCAGTCGAGGGTCGTTTCCGATCCGGCGGAACCCGTCCATGGTTCCACCCTTCTATGAGGCGACTATTGTCAATCCCTCTTTTAAAAAATCTTCAAAACTTTTTCATTATTTTTTCATTTCTTCTCTCCAGCGATGGTGGAGTGTTATCTGCCCAATTTGTCTGCTCAGGCGTAGAGCCCTTCAAATTTGCTCGTAGCCTGGGCAGACAAATTGGGCAGATAACAGGGGCTACGAAGTTCCTAGGTTGTGTTGTCCGGTTCTGCTGTGACGTCAGCCCGAAACTGCCCCTTCTATCCGTGCCGGAATGAGATCCGGTCACCCTGAATTGCATGCGCTTTACGCTGCCTGAACCGAATGGGCAAAAGCGCCCCTTCTACAGAAACGGTTGGGTGGATTGGCCAACCCAGGGCGGACACGGGCTACTTTCGACAACTTGAGCTACTCTCGACCGAGGGCTTCTGAAACCGCTTGGACCGGCTCCGCTCAACGCGTTACCAAAATCGCCCCCGCCGGCACTTCGCCCCTTTCCACATAGCGCCACAACGCAACCAGTAACTTCCGCGCCAGGGCCACGCTTCCGATCCGGCGCATCCTCTTGCTGCCCCGCCCGCAAAGCGTTTCTGGAACTGCCCTGCGACAGGGCGCTGTTGGGTTGGTACCTCAACCATAGCCAACTCAATTCGATCATCAGACATCGAACCCGTCGATTCCAGGCGTCGCTGATGCCTTGCTCGCGCTCGCTGTCACCGCTCGAATAGGGCGTCGGCGCCAGGCCCGCACAAGCCCCGAGTTGGCGCAGGTTCTTGAATGCCCGCCAGGCAAAAAATTATTCACCCCATCCCTGCGGTTCACTCCTGCGGAGCCCGCCTTCGGCTGTTCAAAATCGCTCCCGGCGATTTGGTCCATCACCAATAGCCAACTCGACTGCCACCCGACCGCCTTCAATTCC
>JBOICY010000237.1:0-40320 GCA_050740335.1 Methylococcales bacterium
AAACCTCATCTTCCGAGTCTCCTGTAGCCATTTTGTCCGTTTCATCCGAGTACCTCCTCGGTACCGGATTAAAAACCGGACAAATCATGTGCTACAAACCCGGACAGTTTATTTGTTCTCTACACGATTTTGTCATGACTATTGACAGTTGTTCAATCCCTGGACACTATGTACCTGCTTCAGGTGTCCTGGAGGACCTTCGTTCTCGGGATGAAACGGGAAGCCGGTGCGCTCTCAACGATTATCTGAGAGTAATCCCGGCGCTGCCCCCGCAACGGTAAGCAAGTCAAGAAGCAGCATAATGCTACTGTGCTTCGGCATGGGAAGGCGTTGCTTCTGGGTCGAATGATCCGCTTGCGAGCCCGGAGACCGGCCTGAAGGGTCGCCTTGGCATTGCGGAGGGTAATGCACTGGTGCCCGGGCCGTTCCCTCCACGGATTCTGCCTTGCCGCCATTCCTCCGCTTGCCTTGCTCGGTACTTCATAACTGCGCGGGTGCGCGCGGAGGAAGAAACGATGGCATTATTACACATTGTACAAAGAGGCGCGGCAGTCCTTCTGCCACTCAGTTGGTGTTCTTTATGCGCCGCGGACGAACCGGCAAAGCTCGACCGAATCATTGTCACGGCGACCCGTGTCGAGACGCGTCTCGATCAAGTTCCGGCTTCGGTGTCCGTAATCGAGAGTGAGGATATCGAACACGCGCAGGTGACCGACACGCTCGAGATGCTGCGCGACATTCCGGGCTTTACGATCGTGCAGACCGGGAGCCGTGGGGGTACGACTTCGCTGTTCGCGCGCGGCGGCAATTCCAACTTCAACCAGATCCTGATCGACGGCGTCAAAGCGAACGAGCCCGGAGGCGCTTATGATTTCTCGGATCTCACGACCGATGGCATCGACCGGATCGAGATCGTGCGCGGGCCGCAGAGCGCGCTGTACGGTTCCGACGCGATCACCTCGGTGGTGCAGCTTTTCACCCGCCGCGGCGAAGGGCCGCTCGCCACATACTTCGGCTTCGGAGGCGGCAGCTTCGAGACCTTCGAGGAACATGCCGGGATTTCGGGCGGCACGAAAAACTACGGCTACACGCTCGATGTCGGTCGCATCGACACGGCCGGGATCCTGGCTTTCAACAACCAATACGGGAATACCACGGTCGCTTCGCGTTTCGATTGGAGCCCGATCGAGTCCCTCGACCTGACCACCACGGTTCGCTTCAACGACTCGCGCTTCGAAAACCCGACCGAAAGCGCGGGAGACCGCCTCTCGCCGCTCGACCCGAATCAATTCCAGGAGCGGGACCGGCTGATCGTCGGGCCGCGTGCGGTCTGGGAGCCCTATCCGTGGTGGCGCCACGCGCTTCAGCTCGGACTCTACCGCGAACATTTTCGCTTCGAAGATCCTTTCGATCCGGGAGTCGATTTCGGCTCGTTCATGAGCGATACGGACGAGGAACGCCTCTCGGCGGACTACAACTCGACCTTCTTCCTGCCCTCCTATGCCGGAATCACCCCGACCCTCACGTTGGGCGCTTATGCCGAGAAGGAATCCTTCGAACAGGACTCGCTGTTCTTGTTTCAGGGTGCGGGGACACCGGACAGTACCGACGCGGGACGGGACGCAGAGGCCTTCTACTCGCAGCTGGTCCTCGACTGGCGCGAGCGGGCTACCCTGGTCGGCGGGTTCCGCCTCAACCATGCTTCGACCTTCGGCACCGTGGTCAATCCGCGCGTCGGGCTCGCATACCGTCTTCCGGTGATCGAGACCAAGCTCCGCGCGAACTACGGGACCGCGATCAAGAACCCGACCTTCTTCGAGAATTTCGGCAGAACCTCGTTCGGGAGGGGCAATGAAAGTCTCGCGCCGGAGAGTTCGGAGACCTGGGAGCTCGGCTTCGACCAGACGCTGCCCTTCGACGATTATCCGGTCGAGCTGTCCGCGACCTACTTCTCCTCGGACTTCAACGATCTGGTCGGCTTCGTGCTGCAGAGCGATCCGAACGCGATCGCCTTTTTCAACATCCAGAAGGCGCGAAGCCGCGGCCTCGAGTTCGGAATAGGGATCGAGACCCCGATCGGCGTCGGTTTTCGTGGCAGCTACACCTATCTCGACACGACCGTGCTCGATCCCGGCACCTCGGGTGGCTCGCTGTACGTTCAGGGAGAACCGTTGCTGCGCCGCCCGAAGCACACCGGTGCTTTCACGATCGATTACAGCACGAAGCGCTGGACCGCGAGTTTCAACCTGACGGTCAAAGGAGATTCCATCGACCGCGATTTCAGCGTCGATCCCGGAGGTCGGCGCGTACGCCTGAACGGATACGCAAAAGCCGATATTGCGTTAGACTATCGCGTGATCGAGAAGCGGCTCGGCCTCAAATCCCTCTGGCTCACCGCGAAGGCGCAGAACGTCTTCAACGAAAACTACGAGGAGGTCTTCGGTTTTTCGACCGCGGGCGCGAATTACTTGCTCGGTTTCCGCGCCGAGATTTGAAAAGCGCAACGATGCAATGCGCCGATTTCGCTCCGGATGACGGACAGAACGCATGAACTGCGCCTCCAAGAAGAGTAAACTTGTCCATACGAGGAAACGATCCATGAACGACACAATCGACCGCCAATCCGCTTACATCGCGCTCGCTCTGGCCCTGCTCATGGCGGCGACCCGGAGCGATCATTTCGCGACGGCCTTCCATTTGCCGGACGCCTCGGGCGCGGTGTTCTTCCTGGCCGGGTTTTATCTGCGTCCGGCATCGATGTTCGCCGCGCTGATAGCCTTGGCCGGGCTCAATGATTATGTGGCCATCGCCTGGCTGGGCGTGAACGATTTCTGCGTGAGCCCCGCATATGGCTTTTTGCTGCCGGCTTATGGCATGCTCTGGCTCGCCGGCCGCTGGTACGCGGGCCGCTACCGTTTCGCGCTATACACGCTGATCCCGCTCACGGGCAGCCTGCTGATCGGCGCGGTGCTGTGCGAGATCGTTTCGGGCGGCGGTTTTTATTTCTTCTCGGGGCGCTTTGCCGAAACGAACTTCGCCGAATTCGGCCTCCGGTTTCTGAGGTATTTCCCGGCCGTTCTGGAAAGCCTTGCCCTGTGGATCGGTTTCGCGAGCGTGGCGCACAGCGCTTTCGTCCTGGCCGCAAAGCGCTCCATTCAATCACGTTCGGCAGGTGAGGCCGGGTCGATCGAGCCCGGCAAGAGATGAGCCCGGGGATCGGGCTCCCGGCACCTTCGCCAGCCGAAGACCTGTGCCTTTCCCGGCATGAAATCAACAGGAGACGACTATGAAGCAAGCGGTTGAAGTGCTTTCCGGCGGACTTAGCCGGCAGACCGTCGACGGTCTGGACGGCACGAGCACGGAATTCACCTATTTCGAGCCGAGCGCGGAAACCATGGCCGCGCTCGGCACGATCCTGTTCAAGGAGCACTGGGCCGACATCACGGTCGGACCCTGCGTCGAAGGGGCGGTGTTCGAGATCCGCTTCCAGGAAGCGCCCAAGGTCTCAGTACTCGACGGGTATCTCACGGTGGACCTCGGCCACTGGCACTTCCACCTGTGCATCGGAGAGCACCAGGGGACTCCATCCGAAGAACTGCGGCGTAAGCGCCGCGTCGCGCGCATCGCATTCTTCGAGATACGCGGCGGCCAGTGCGGTGGAGGTCGCAGTTGGGGCTTGCGCTTGTGGAACGGTTTCGATGACCAGATGACAACCGTGTTCCTCCCGAATCCGTACTTGTCCGACGATCTGAAGATGCTGAAGGAGCCACGCTGGGAACGGCTGCGCCTGTGGCGCGAGCTGCGCCAACTGTTTCTGGGCGAGCCGATGCCGGCGGATTTTGCCGGATGAGCAACGCAGTGCACGAGGTCGGACCATGAGTGAGGTCGTACTCCTGGTCGGGCACGGTTCGCGCGAGGCGGCCGGTAACCGCGAAGTGGAAGATTTCGCCACACGCTGGCGCGCGTCCCACCCCGAGTGGGATATCGACCTCTGCTTCATCGAGTTTGCCGAGGTGCTGCTGGCTGAGGGACTCAACCGGAGCGCGCGGAGGGCGCGGCGAGTCATCGTGGTGCCATTGATCCTGAACGCGGCCGGGCACGTGAAGATGGAGATCCCAGGGCACATCGAGGCGGCGCGGGTGCTTCATCCGGCCACGGACTTTCGCTACGCGCGTCACTTGAGCGGCTGCGATGCGGTGTTGAATATTCTGAAGCGGCGGCTGCACACCGCGATGCGCTCACTCGATATGCCCGATCCAAGAACGACCGGAGTCATCCTGCTCGGGCGCGGTTCCTCCGACCGCTTGGCCAACGGCGACGTGGCCAAGATGGCGCGCTGGCTGCTCGAGGAGACCGAACACGAGCTGGTGGACCTGGCCTTCACGGGCATCACCCATCCGCGCCTGGAACGCGTGGTGCAGCGCCAGGCGCGGCTCGGCATGACCCAGATCGCGGTCTTGCCTTACTACCTCTTCACGGGCACCTTGATCGAGCGGATCAAACGCCAGGCCGGTCATCTGCGCGCGCAGTACCCGCGCATTCGCTTCGCGCTCGCCGATCATTTCGGATTCGAGGAGGAGATCTTCCATTTGGTGGACGAACGAGTGCGGCAGGCAAGCGGCGGAGGCGCGAGCCGGATGGAGTGCGACGGCTGCAAGTACCGGCTCATGGCCGCCGAGCAGGACGTTCATCACCGTCACCCGGTCACTCCGGCGGGCTAGCGTTTATGGCGACCCCGAGAACCGCACGCGTAATCGCGATTGAAGTACCGGAAACCGACACCCGGATCGTGGATCTCGCGTGTGAGGCTCCCTTGGGCTTCATGGGTGGGCAATACATCATCGTCGACAGCGGTCTCGTGCTCCCGAACGGTAAGGCCGTCAAACGCGCCTATTCGATTCTGAGTCCGGACCCCGAACAGCAGCGCTTTCAACTGGCCGTCAAACGCATCCCCGACGGCCCCGGGTCCGGCTTCATGCACGGCATCGGGATCGGCAACGAACTGCGCTTCAGTGGACCCTGGGGCCAGTTTTTCTCGCGCGACAGTGTGTCCGGACCGACGCTGGTGCTGGCCACGGACACCGGAATCACGGCGGCGCTCGGGCTCGTCCGGGGCGCTCGATTTGAGGTTCTTATCCGCGAGAGCATCGTGATCTGGTTGCGTAATGCGCCCGGCTACTTCCTGCCCGATGGGGTGGTGCGCGATCGCATTCCGCAGGCTTGCGCGGACTTTCGCATCGCGACTATTCCGCCGATCGGTGACCCCGAGCGGGTGGCCTGCGCACGCGGCTGCCTGCGCGAAGTCCTCGATCGGGTGCCGCTTGCGCAAGCCTTCGCGTGCGGGGATGGGGCCGTGAACTATGCTCTGCTCGACGACCTCGTTGCCGCGGGCATTCCGGCCACCAGGGATCACGTCGAATCGTTCTTCAACATGCCGAAGAAATCCCTATGACAGAGCTTTACATCGGATCGAGGATTGATCAAACTGAGTCATGTCCGTTCCACCTCGCAATTCGAAAGGCCAGCGCACCGGTTTCACCACCGGGGCCTGCGCGGCCGCGGCGGCTAAGGCGGCGGCGCGCTGTTTGGTCAGGGATACCATGCTCGCCGAGATAGAGACCACCCTCCCGAACCGCAGGCAGGTCCGCTTCGCGCTGCAGCGCTGCGAGCGCGCGGAAACCCGCGCGCTGTGCAGCATCATCAAGGATGCGGGCGACGATCCGGATTGCACCCACGGCGCGGAACTGGTCGCCGAGGTCGAGCTGCGCAATGAACCCGGTATCGAGATCCGCGGCGGTCCGGGGGTTGCGACCGTGACGAAACCGGGAATCGGACTCGAGGTCGGGGTGCCCGCGATCAACCCCGTGCCGCGCCGGAACATCACCGAAATGGTCGCGGAAGAACTGGCCGGGAGTCCCTACCGGGGAGCCATCGTCACCATCCGCGTGCCGGGCGGCGAGGCGATGGCGGCGAAAACCACCAACGCCAGGCTTGGGCTCCTGGGCGGAATCTCGATCCTCGGCACCACCGGGATCGTCAAACCCTACTCCACGGCTGCCTGGAAGCGCAGCGTGGTCCAGGAAATCGATGTCGCCGCGGCCGCCGGGGAACGTGTTCTGGTGTTCACCACCGGCGGCCGCTCGGAGCAGTACGCGATGGCGCTCTATCCACAGCTCGCGGAGGGCTGTTTCATCCAGGTCGGGGACTTCATCGGCGTCGGCATCCGCCATGCCGCCAAGCAGCGGATCGCGTGTGCCATCGTGGTCGGCATGATCGGCAAACTGTCCAAGATGGCCAAGGGACACATGCAGACCTATTTCACCGGCTCCGAGGTGGACATGGAATTCCTGGCATCGCTCGCGGCCGAACTCGGCGCGGCAACCGAGCTGATCGAGGCTATCCGCCACGCGAATACCGCTCGCCACGTGCTGGATCTGTGCCGCGAGGCGGGGTTCCTCGGGATCACTAAACGCATCTGCGAACAGGTCGTGCGGCAGTGTACCCGGCACTCGGGCGATCGCCTCGAGGTGCAGGCTTTCCTGGTCGATTTCGGCGGCGCTTTACTGGGACGCTACCCGGAGGACACATGACGAATGACATGCGGCAAATGACGGCGCTCGGCCGCAGCATCGAGGACGGCAGCTTCGCGATCATCGACAGCGAGGCCGGTCCGCACGACTTTCCCCAACCCGAATGGCAGGTCGTGCGCCGCGTGATCCATGCCACCGCCGACTTTGAATTCAAGGATCTGATGCGCTTTCATCCGGAGGCCGTCACGGCGGGCGTCGCGGCCTTGCGCGCCGGCGCGAATCTGCTCGTCGATGTCAAGATGATCGCGGCCGGTCTTAACGAAGAGCGGCTCTCGAGCGTTGGCTGCACGATCCACTCGTTCATCTCGGACCAGGACGTGATCGAGGCCGCCAAGTCGGCGAACACGACTCGCGCCATCGAATCGATGCGTAAGGCCCGGCGTCTGGGCCTGCTCGACGGCGCGATCGTCGCGATCGGCAACGCCCCGACCGCGCTGCTCGAGGTCGTTCGCCTGGTACGCGAGGAGGGCGCGCGACCCGCGCTGGTCATCGGTGTGCCGGTCGGTTTCGTCTCGGCCTCCGAATCCAAGGACGCGGCGCTCACGGTGCCGGTTCCTTACATCGTCGCGCTCGGACGCAAGGGCGGCAGCCCGATCGCGGTTGCGATCATCCATGCGCTGTTGATGCTGTCGGCCGAGGTCTCCGCATGAGGCGCGCGGTCACGCTGGTCGGGATCGGCGATGACGGCTGCGCGGGGCTCACAAGCCGCGCCGCGAACGCCATCGCTCGGGCTCAGGTGCTCGCGGGCGGTGAACGGCAGCTTGCCTTCTTCCCGGATTTCCAGGGCGAGCGAGTAGTCCTGAAGGATGGCCTGGTCAAGGCGCTGGAACGCATCGCGCTGCTGGCCGAGGAGCACAACGTCTGCATCCTGGCCTCGGGCGACCCGCTCTTCTACGGCATCGGAGGGCTGGTCATGAAAAAGCTCGGCGCGACGCAGGTCGAGGTGATTCCGCAGGCCAGCAGCTTGCAGCTCGCCTTCGCGCGCGCGGGACTCCAGTGGGACGATGCGGCATTCATCTCGCTGCACGGCCGTCCGCTCGCGGGTCTCGTCGCGCGGCTCAAGCGACTGGCCAAGGTCGGGATCTTCACCGATCCCGAGAACACTCCGGCCCGCATCGCCGCGCACATGATCGATCACGGTGAGAGCGCTTGGCGGGCCTGGGTCTGCGAGAATCTCGGGGGACCTGACGAACGCGTGCGGGCGCCGGCCCTTGCCGAGGTCGCGCGCCTCACCGAAGTTTCGGATCTCAATGTGCTGGTGCTGCTGCGCGAGGATCCGGCCTGGCGGCCCCCGCAGGTACTCCCTTTCCTGCATGAAGACGCCTTCGCCAAGCGCATGCCCAAAAAAGGGCTGATCACCAAGCGCGAGGTCCGGCTGCTGTCGCTCGCGGCGCTACAACTGCGGCCGGACAGCGTGGTCTGGGACATCGGCGCCGGGTCGGGATCGGTCGCCATCGAGGCGGGCTTGATCGCCTGCGAGGGGCGCGTCTACGCGGTCGAAGTCGATCCCGAGGGTGTCGCGATCTGCATCGACAACGTCCGTACTCATGGTGCCGACAACGTGCGCGTGATCGCGGGTCGGGCGCCCGAGGCGCTCACCGATCTGGAGTCGCCGGATGCGGTATTCATCGGCGGCAGCAAGGGCAGCATGGCGGCGATTATCGATACCGCGCTCGAACGGTTGCGTCCCGGCGGACGGCTCTGCGCGAACGCGATCACGCTCGAGAATGCGGCCGAATGTTACCAGGCGATCCGCGGCCACGGCCTCACGCCCGAGGTGACGCTGCTCCAGGTCTCGCGCGCCGAACCGCTCGCGCACTATCTGCGTTACGAGGCGCTGAATCCGATCCAGATTTTCGCAGTCAGCAAAGAGGAGGCCCCTCGATGAGCGCGACCCTCTACGGGGTTGGCGTCGGACCCGGCGCGCCGGATCTGATCACGCTGCGCGCGCTCGAGACGATCCGCCGCGCCCCGGTTCTGGCCTTGCCGCGCGGCTCGGACTACGGCGCTTCCAAGGCCTTTGAAATCGTGCAGCCGACGATCGGCGAGATCGCCGGTCAAAAGCGGCTGTTCCTGACCTTTCCCATGAGCATGGACCCCGAGCGCCTCAAGCCGGCTTGGGAGCGGGCCTTCGCGCGCATCGGCGCGGAGCTTGACGCGGGACGGGACGTGGCCTTCCTGACCGAGGGCGATCCCTCGCTCTACAGCACCTTCATTTATCTGCAAAACGAGGCGCGGCGGCGCTGGCCGAACGTTCGCATCGAGGTGGTCCCCGGTGTCAGCTCGATCACGGCGGTCCCCGCGGTGACGGGGGTTCCGCTCGCCGACGGCCAGGAGCGCATCGCGATCCTGCCGGGCGCCTACGGCCTTAAAGACCTCGCCGGGATCCTGCGGCGTTTCGACACCGTGATCCTGATGAAAATCGGTCCCGAACTTCCGCGTATCATCGCCGCGCTCGAAGCCGAGGGACTCCTGGATCGCGCCGTGTACGTTTCCAGGGCCACCATGCGCGAGCAGCGCATCGTGCACGATTTGCGCACCATCGGCGCCGAGCGCGGCGACTGCTTCGCGATGGTCGTGGTGTCGCGCAAGGAACGCAACGGATTCCTGGCCGGCGCGGTACCGCTACGGGACTTGGCGTCGTGAACACGCGCAAGCCCTACGCCCTCTATGCCATCACCAGGCACGGTGCCGGGATCGCCGCGCGCTTGCTGGCGGGACTGCCGGGCGCCGATCTCTATGTATCGGATAAGGTCCGCTCGTACGCACCCGATGGTGCCTTGCCCCTTCCCTTGCCCATGGGTCCGCATCTGACGCGGAACTTCCAGGCCTACGATTGCCATGTCTTCATCATCAGTGTCGGGGCCGTGGTGCGCATGATCGCGCCGCTCCTGAAGGACAAGAAGGTCGATCCGGCCGTGGTGTGCGTGGACGACGACGCGCGTTTCGCGATCTGCGTGCTCTCGGGCCACGTGGGACGCGGCAATGCCTTTACGGATCGAATCGCCGGATTGCTCGACGCGCAGGCGGTCATCACCACCGCTTCCGACGTGCGCGGTACGCTGACCGTGGACATCCTGGGCCGCGAGCTCGGCTGGACGCTCGACGACCCCGATCGCAACGTGACCCGCGGCTGCGCGGCGGTCGTGAACGCGGTCCCGGTCGCCTTCGTGCAGGAGGCGGGCGAACCCGGCTTCTGGCCGGAAGACCAAGACCTCCCGGAGGGCGTGATCTATGCGACAGCGCTCGATGCGGTCGATCCGGGCGCGTACGAGATCCTGTTGGTCGCGACTGACCGGGAGTTTGCGGAGACCCACCCCGCGCATTACGCGAAGGCCGTGATTTATCGGCCCAAGAGCCTGATCCTGGGTCTGGGATGCGATCGCGGGGCGACTTCCGAAATGGTGGAGCGAGGGCTCCAGGCTCTTCTCGCGGAACACCGGCTGTCGATCAAATCGGTCAAGGCCATCGCGACGGTCGATCGCAAGGCGGACGAGGCGGCCTTTCTTTACTTGTCCGAACGCTATGGGTGGCCGGTTCGGATCTATTCCGCCTGCGATCTCGATGCCGTGCCCGGCATCGAGAACCCCTCGGCGACCGTCAAGAGCCATGTGGGAACGCGCGGGGTCGCGGAGCCGGCCGCGTTGCTCTGCGCCCAAGCCCCGGCGCTCCTGGTTCCGAAGCGAATTTATACGGAACCCGGCGCCGGGCGTTCCATGACCCTGGCGGTGGCGCGCATCCCCTATCCCGTGCGACGGGCCGCGCGAAGCGAGGCGGCCCATGGGTGAGTTCAAGGGCGTGTTATACGTCGTGGGTATCGGTCCCGGCGTCCAGGATCACGCCACTCCGGCGGCGCTCGCGGCCATCGCCGATGCCGAGCTGATCGTCGGCTACACGACTTACATCAGGCTCGTGCGTCCGCTCATCGAGGGCAAGGAGGTAATCCGGACCGGCATGACCGAGGAGATCGGCCGCGCGCGCGCGGCCGTGGAACGCGCGCGGGACGGCGGCCGGGTGGCGCTGATCTCCTCCGGGGACGCGGGGGTCTATGGAATGGCCGGGCTGGTCTTCGAGGTGCTCAGGGGAATGGGCTGGCGGCGCGGCGATTCGCCGGAGCTGCGCATCGTTCCGGGCATGACCGCGATGAACGCGTGCGCCTCGCTGGTCGGTGCGCCCCTGGTCCACGACTTCTGCGCGATTTCGCTCTCGGACCTGCTCACGCCCTGGCCCGTCATCGCGCGCCGCATCGAGGCCGCGGCCGCGGCCGACTTCGTGCTCGGCCTGTACAACCCCGCGAGCGGCCGGCGCACGCGGCAGATCGTCGAGGCCCAAGCGATCCTGCGCAGCCACCGCGAAGGATCTACCCCCGTCGCGCTGGTCAAGAGCGCCTACCGCAAGCGCCAGCAGGTGGTCCTTTCCGATCTCGATCATTTTCTCGAGTACGAGATCGGCATGCTGACGACGGTGCTGGTCGGTTCGTCGAACACCTTTGTGTTCGAGGGCTACATGGTGACCCCGCGTGGTTACACGAATAAATACGACGAGGCCGGTGAGACCCTGCCGGGACAGCGGCCCGGCTATTCGCTGATCCTGCCCGCGACGGAGGGCGAGTGATGGCGCGCGTGGGACGGCTTGCGGGCGCCCTGCTTGCCGAGACCGAGGGCCGGTATTTTTTGATCGGAAACACCAAGGAACCTTGCGATTTCCGGGCTGCGGGCTTCGAGCCACCCGCGGAGATCGACGCCCTCAAGCGGGCCTATGTCGAGCTGTACGCGGTGGGCACAATGCGAGTCATCCCGCCCTGGTTCACCCTGGATCTCGAAGGCGAAGCGCTGGCGCGGCTGTTGGCCCACCGTTTCCTGATCGAGCGCAACGGCTCGGTCAGCGACCGGCTGTGGCGGATCGTGTTCGGCATGGACGAGGAGAACGAAGCGCCGGACGTCGAAGCGATCGATGCGCACTGGCTCGCCGAAATCCCGGATGGGGTCTGGCAGATCGTGCGGGACAGCGTGCTCAGGTGCCTCTGATGCGCGTCTACATCATCGGCGCCGGCCCTGGCGATCCCAGGTTGCTGACTCTCCGGGGGGCCGAGTTGATCGAGTGCTGTCCGGTGGTGCTCTACACGGGTTCCCTGGTGCCGCGCGAGGTACTGGCCCGCGCCCGGCCGGACGCCCGGGTGCTGGACTCCTCGGGCATGACGCTGGATGAAATCCTCGCGGTGATCGTCGCGGCCCGCGACGCGGGGCAGGATGTCGCGCGCGTGCATACCGGCGATCCGCTGATCTTTGGCTCCACGGCCGAGCAGATGCGCAGGATGGCCGGGCTTGGCATTCCTTACGAGATCGTGCCGGGGGTTTCCTCGTTTACGGCGGCTGCGGCGGTGCTCGGACGCGAATTGACGCTGCCCGAGCTTTGCCAGACCGTGATCCTGACCCGCGCCGCGGGCCGCACGGCCATGCCCGAAGGCGAGGCCTTGGCCGATCTCGCGAGCCACGAGGCGACCCTGGCCCTGTTCCTGAGCGTGACGCTGCTCAAGGAGGTAAGCGAGGATCTGATCCCGGCCTACGGCGCCGATTGTCCGGTGGCCGTGGTGCACAAGGCCACCTGCCCCGATCAGCAAATTGTTTGGGGTACGCTCGCCGACATCCGCGACAAGGTCAAGGCGGCGGGGATTCGCTCGCAGGCGATGATCCTCGTGGGCCGGGTCCTGACCGCGACCGACTTCGCCGACTCGCGGCTCTACGATCCGGACTTCAGTCACCGCTTCCGCAGGGCCAAGCCTTCCAAAACATCGTTCAATCCAGAATAGGAGACAGTCATGTTCGATATCAGCCACAAGCACAGTTATCCTATCACCCGCACGCGGAACCTGGCCGCGTACGGGGCGGCGGTCCTCGGGCTCATTATCTTGTTCGCGGTCGGCTTCGCACCGGTCCCCGCAATGCATAACGCCGCCCACGACACTCGCCACAGTTTCGCCTTTCCGTGTCACTGAGCGTGGCGATGTTTCGGCGCATCGTCATCGCGGCGGTGATCGCCGGGGTGCTGGCCGGCATCACGCTGACCGTGCTGCAAGCCTCGGCGGTAGTCCCGCTCATTCTCGAGGTCGAGACCTTCGAACGAGCTCAGGGAGCGGGCCACCAACCAGCTCCGGATTGGGCGCCCGAGGATGGCACGCAGCGCACCCTTTACACCGCGCTCGCCAATAGCGGTACCGGCATCGGCTTCGCGTTGCTGCTCGGCGCACTGTTTGCCCTGCGCGAGCCTGTCTCCGTGCCTCAAGGCATGCTCTGGGGCGGGGTGGGGTACCTGGTGTTTTATCTGAATCCCGGGCTGGGACTGCCGCCGGAACTGCCGGGCACACCGTCCGCGCCTCTTCTCGAACGGCAGATTTGGTGGTTGTCGGCCGTGCTCACCACGGCCGGCGGCATCGCGCTGCTCGTGACCACCCGCCAGTGGTTTTACAAGCTGGCCGTCCTGGCCTTGCTGGCCTTGCCGCACCTGGCGGGCGCTCCTCACGCCGGCCATGGCGCCTCTTCCGTGCCGGAGGATCTCGCGGGGCGGTTTGTTTTTGCCGCGACCTGGACCAACGGTGCCTTCTGGCTGCTGCTCGGGACCGTATTGGCGTGGCTATTCGAGAGACTCGGACGCGTATGAATTCGTCCCCGCGCCGCTGACCGGCTCGCCTGCCGAACGACCGGCTTCGGGTCAGGGGAAGAACTTGCTCGCCGCGCGCAGGTATTCAAAACCGGCCCCGATTTCGTCTTTAAAAGGACGCTGGAGTATCGTTTTTACATGAATCGGTCACGACCGGTCGATTTTGTCACTCGTTTTTCGCATTGATTTTCCTTCCGGCAGCAATCGGTGCGCATCGGTCCAAATTCGATTCTCAAGGCAAACGCCGCTACAGAAAGGAACTATAAGTGTGCTAATCTCATCGGTTGATCTTCGGATTACTGATCGAATTGATAAGCGAATGAAGTTTGCCACCCGTCGAATTCCTCGGAGCCTATCGCGGAATCTGAAAATTTTTGCTCTGATTTTGCTTTTCGCCGGGGCCGCCGCCGCTTTTGTCTTCCGAGGACCGGTATCGGAAGCGGATACCCCGGCGTATCCTGCGGCCACCGTCGTCACCGGCGATATCGAAGAAAACGTGACCTCCCAGGGCAAACTGGAGCCCAAGGAGTACGTCGACATCGGGGTTCAGGTAACCCGGTCAGTTAAAAAGGATTTATGTGGAAATCGGGGATGATGTACGCGCCGGGCAACTGCTCGCGGAAATCGATCCGCGAATCTATGCGGCCAGGGTGCAGGCCGATCTGGCGCGCATGAAAACCCTGGAAGCCCAATTGCGCGAACAACGCGCGCAGATTATTCTGGCCAAGCAACAATTGAGCCGTAA
Organism: Methylococcales bacterium; assembly: GCA_050740335.1. Lineage (GTDB taxonomy): Bacteria > Pseudomonadota > Gammaproteobacteria > Methylococcales > UBA1147 > UBA1147. Next base: position 13,993 of record JBOICY010000237.1, read on the forward strand.
TCGGCAATTGATCGCCTCGCGGGCGGTCAGCCAGGAGGTCCTGCAAAGCAGCGAAGCCAATCTCAAGGTAGCCGAAGCTCGAGCGGATTCCATTCAGGCGCAAATGGAAGAGGTTCAGTCCACCTTGTCCGGCAATCAGGCCAACCTGAGCTTTGCCAAGATCTACTCGCCCATGGACGCGACCGTGGTTCAACTGATCGCCCGGGAAGGGCAGACCCTGAATTCCAATCAGCAGACTCCGATGCTGTTGCAACTGGCTAAATTGGACGTGATGACGGTGCGTGCGCAAGTCGCCGAAGCCGACATTCCGAACATCAAAGCGGAACTGTCGGTGTATTTCACGACCTTGGGTGATGACCAACGGCGCTGGACCGGGATCGTCCGGCAAATTCTTCCGTCGCCCGAAATCATCAATAATGTGGTGCTTTATAACGTCCTCGTGGATGTCGATAACCAGGACCGCCGCTTGATGAGCGGCATGAGCACCCAGATGTTTTTTGTGCTGGGACAGGCCAGGCAAGTGCCCCTGGTACCGATCGCCGCGCTGGGAAAGAGACTGCCCGATGAAGATCACTCGCTGGGCAAGACCTATCGGGTAAAAAAACTCGGAGACGCGGGAACCGAAGAAAAAATCGTCCACATCGGATTGAAAACCCGGCGTCTTGCCGAAGTCAGACAAGGATTGAATCCGGGAGACCAGGTGATCACGCCGGAAGCCAAACCCGCCACCGGTCCAGATCGTTCGACGGGTTCCACCTTCGGACGTTATCCGCAATTATGAGTGAAAGGACTTCAAACCCCTTGCTAAGCGGTCCCTTGCTGGAATTGCGGCACATCCGCCGTCATTATCCCTCGGGTGATACGGTAGTCAAAGCCCTGGACGACGTTTCACTGAGCATCTGGCCCGGCGAGTTCGTTGCGATCGTCGGCCAATCCGGTTCCGGAAAATCCACTTTCATGAATCTGATCGGCTGCCTGGACCGCCCCGATTCGGGTCAGTATCTGATCCAAGGCCAGGATGTCAGCGGCCAGGATCCCAACCAGTTGGCCGCCTTGCGTCGCGAGACCTTCGGCTTCGTCTATCAGCGCTACCACCTGCTCGGCAACGCGAGTGCTCTCGAAAACGTTGAAATCCCCGCTCTTTACGCCGGATGGCTGAAAACGCAACGGGTCGAGCGCGCGCGCGCTTTGCTGACTCGACTGGGGCTCGCGGAGCGCTGCGATCACCGGCCCTGGCAACTGTCCGGCGGCCAGCAGCAACGAGTCGCGATCGCGCGCGCCTTGATGAACGACCCGCCGGTGATTCTGGCCGACGAACCGACCGGAGCACTCGACAGTGCCAGCGGCGAGGAAGTCATGGGATTATTGCGCGAATTGCACGAGGAAGGCCGGACCATTTTGCTGATCACGCACGATGAACGAATCGCCGCGAACGCCGACCGCATCCTCTCGATGCGCGACGGCAGGATACTCGAAGACACGAGCGTCAGGAGTCGATCGTCCAGGAACTACATTCAAGCGCATCATGCCGGCACGGTGGGCTGGCTCACGGAAGTCATCGAGTCCTGCAAGACCGCACTTCGAGCTTTGCGCGTGAATCTGTTCCGCACCACGCTGACCTTGCTCGGAATCATCATCGGTGTCGCCGCGGTGGTTACCATGCTGGCGGTCGGGGAGGGCAGCCGGCAACAGGTGCTGGACCAGGTCCGCGCGATGGGAACCAATTTGCTCACCATACGTCCCGGCGCGCCGGGGCTGCGCGGCAGCAGCGACGTGGCGACATTGACTCCGGAAGATGCCAGGGCGATCCAGGAGATCACCAATGTCGAATCGGTGGTGCCCGAGCGTTACGCGCGGTTGACCACGCGTTACGGGAGCATCGACTATGCCACCACGGTGCAAGGGGTCAATGCGATGTTGCCCAAAGTCAACGATTGGACCGTGATGCACGGGGATTTTTTTAACGAGCGCGATTTCGGACGCTTTGCTCCGGTCGCGGTACTCGGAAAAACCGTGCTCAAAACATTATACCTTGACGGCGAAGATCCGCTCGGAACTTATCTTCTGGTGCGCAACATCCCATTCGAAGTGATCGGCGTCATGGCGGAAAAAGGCGCCGATATCCGCGGTAACGATCAGGACGATACGATTTTCATTCCTTTGAGCACCGGTTTGGTTCGTTTGTTCGGACAAAACTATCTGAGCAACATTACAGTTCGAATACGCGATTTGGAGCGCATCGAGGAGACTCAAAGCGCGATCGAGGAACTGCTCTTGCAAAGGCATCAGATCGTGGATTTCCGGGTCCGCAACCGGGTTTCGATCCTGGAGACGGCTACCGAGACCCAGAATGCCCTGACCATGCTGCTCGGGACCGTCGCCGCGATTTCCCTGCTGGTCGGAGGGATCGGGGTCATGAATATCATGCTGGTAAGCGTGACCGAGCGGACCCGGGAAATCGGTATCCGGATGGCCAGCGGAGCCCGGCAAAGGGATATCCTGCTGCAGTTCAACACCGAGTCCGCAGTGGTGTGCATCATCGGCGGGCTGCTCGGCGTGGGGCTCGGATTCGGTGCCGGATGGTTGCTGAGCTTGCTGGAGATGCAGGTCATTTTTTCCCCTTTGCCGGCTCTCTTGGCGTTTTCCTGCGCCTTCGCGACCGGTGTACTGTTCGGTTATTTGCCGGCCCGGAAAGCTTCCCGGTTGGATCCGGTCGCGGCCCTGGCCGCGGAATAAAACCATGGCGCGCCGGATTTTCCCGGGCCTGGCGCTGGTTTTCTTGGGCGCTTGCTCGCTGGTCCCCGACTATCGGCGTCCGGATTTCGAGATTCCGGCCGATTGGTCGTTCCGCGCTCCGGCCTGGCCGGACGTCGCCGGTCTTTCACCTCAATGGTGGGAGACATTCGGCGATACCGAATTGAACCGCCTGATCGTGACCGCTCTGTCCGGCAATCTCGATCTGGCGGCGGCCCTCGATCGCGTGCAGCAAGCCCGGGCTCAAGCCAAGATCGCCGGAGCGCCTTTGTGGCCCGATGCCTCTTTGACCGCAATCGGAGACCATGAATTCTCCGATACGCCGCGCGCCAATAAACACACCGGAGAATTCGGCCTGAATGTGAACTACGAGGTCGACTTATGGGGCCGGTTGCGTGCCGGTTATAACGCGGCTTTAACCCGGCAACGCAGCGCCGATTATTTGCGTGAGGCTCTGCGCCTGGTGGTGATGGCCGATGTCGCCGTAGCCTATTTCAGAGTGGTCAGTCTCAGCGAACAACAAAAGATCGCGGTGGACAATATCCGAAATGCGCGAGAGATCCTTCGCATCGTCGATATTCGCTTCCAGCTCGGCGCGGTATCCGCCTTGGATCTGGCCCAGCAAAAAACCGAGCTGGCCGGTCAGGTCAGCCAGCTCGAACTGCTCCGCCAGCAGACCCGGGTGGCCCGCAACGCGCTCGCGATCCTGCTCGGACAGGCGCCGCAACAGTTGATACTCCAAGCCAGGGCGATCGATGCGATCACGGTCCCGGCGCTGAGCCCGCCGCCGCCGAGCACACTGTTGGACAGCCGGCCGGATATCCGGCCGGCGGAGTTGGAATTGCTCGCGGCCAACACCGACATCGGAGTCGCGCGCGCGGCATTCTATCCGCGCCTGCAACTCGGACTGGAAACCCTGTTTACCGCGGGTACCACGCCGCAACCGGCCGGACTGATTCTGGCCCTGGCCGGGGAATTGACTCAACCGATCTTCCAGGGCGGTCGTCTCGAAGGCGAACTGGAACGAACCGAATCGCGCCGCGATGAATTATTGCAAAATTACCACAAAACCGTCTTGATCGCGTTCCAGGATGTCGAGGACGCGGTGGTGATCCGCAAACAATCGGAATTGCGCGCCAAGGCCCTTCGGATCGCGGTGGTCGAGGCCGGTAAAGCCTACGGTTTATCATTGTACCTCTATGAAGCCGGCGCGCGCGATTTCCAGACCGTGTTGACCGCACAGCGCAATCTGCTCAATTCGCAAAGCGCCCTGGTACAGGCCAACGAACAGATCCTCAGCGCGACCGTTTCGATTTACAGAGCCGTGGGAGGGGGCTGGACCGAGGCCGGATGAGGCTGGCCGGATTTTATCGCGGATCGGCCAGTTCCCAAAAAGGCAGGTCGTCGGCAATTGGCCGGCTACTGATCACCTGGAGAACCAGGGCCAGCCATTGACCTTGAACACGGCCGCCCGATCCGCCAATCTCGCGGGGACAGCGGTTACAGGAGCCATTCCGAGTGTTCTTCCCAACGAGAGCCCCGCGTTCATCGCCGGGGATCAGGGACCCGAGAACGCATTTACCGATCTGTTCAAGTTGAAAATGTCCTATGATTTCACGCCCGATCTGTAAGGCCGTTTCAACATCGCCTACGAGGAACGGCAAAGAAATAACCATGACCCCTTGACCCTGCTGGAAGCCAGGACTTTCCGCACAAATTTTCAGTAAGAGAACGTTTCGAGACTCGGAATCTGAAGTAAGTTAATATCCCTTGCAAGGGTTTCACCTATGATTTCCGCGAGACAAGCTGATCCGCGTCCCGAACGGCGATTTGTACCCGCCGTTCCGGTCGGTGCAGCAGGAAACCCGCGAGGACCAGCACGAGCAGCGGATAGATCATTGAGATCTGGTACAGAAGTTCCATCGCGACGAATTCCCGGAGCAGACCGACCAGCCAGGAACCCAGACCCACGCCGACCATCAGGGCGGCGATCAGCATCGAGGATACCCAGGGTATGTGTGTCGGAAAACGTTTGGACGCGATTCCGATGCTCAGCGGGAAAAAAGCCGAGCACGCGAACCCGGCCAGTGCGAACAGGCCGATCCCTCGCGCGGCGGTATTTGCACAGGGCAGGAGCAGGAAGGCCGCGATCATCAGGAACGGCAGGATTATCCAGATGAACAGCGGCGCAATACGCAGAACCAGGATAGAAGTCAGCAGCCGGCCAGCCACGATCGCGGCCCAGAAAATCGACAGGGCGCCCGCGGCAACCGTCTCGGGCAGGTTTTTGACGTCCTGCAAATACAGGATCGCCCAGTTGCCGAAAGTGCCCTCCGCAAACGCATAAAGCACCGTGATCGCCGTAAACAGCCAGAAACCTGCCGTGCTGACCGGGTGACCGCTCTGGCTGCGTTGTGGCCTTTGTCCGGTCATTGGTATCGGACCGTTCATCGGCGGGGCTGCCGTTTCGTTCGGGACCGGTTGTATCGGCACTGATAAGGGAAAGGTACTCAGCCAGGCAACCAAGGCCAGCGTGAACGCGAAGCCCGCCAATGTCAGGGGAAACAGGACCCATTGACCAGCCATGATAAAACGGTTCGCAATGATGGGGCCGAGTGCAAGCCCTAGCCCCAGAAATGTATGCAAGGCTACGATTGCGGTGTCACGTTTGACCGGGAAGAACAGCGTGGGCAATCCATTCAACGGCGCTCCGGACAAACCGAACCCGAAGCCGAGGCACGCGGTTCCGAGTAACACCGCCCGGAATGCCGTGTCCGGAGACAATAACAGCGTTCCGGCCAGCAACAACTGCGAAACAACATTGACCGCGAGTGCGATCCAAAGCAGCAATTTCAGGCCCGGTTTTGTGGCGAAACGACCGCCGGTGAGCGCGCCGATTACCGCGGCCGCGAGCTGCGGCAGAAAAATCGCGCCGTATTGCGAATCCGAAAAGCCGTGCATCTGTTTGAGCACGACGCTGCTGGCCGGGAAACTGACCAGGGTCAGTCCTTGCAGCATGCCGGCAAGATACAGCGCGGTGACCGGCGCGAAACGGGCGGGCTGTCGAATTGACGTCAGACTAATTTCCATGATGGACCTCCAGTTCAGCGGCCGGTATTGCTTGGATGACCGGTGCTCGCAATGACGATTCGCCGATCAGTCGGGTGCTGCTTCGAAAAGTAAAATAAGCCCACGCCCAGTCGAGCATGACTGAGATCCGGTTGCGCATTCCGGCTAGAAAATAGACGTGGACAAGGCCCCAGAGCCACCAGGCGACCGTACCCGAAACACGCACGTAACCGAAGTCGGCGACCGCGGCCTTGCGGCCGATGGTCGCGAGACTGCCGAGATGCCGGTAATGGAAAGGCGCGGTACTTTGCCCCTTGAGCAAGGCCCGGATGCGACGCGCGACGTACTGTCCTCCCTGCTTCGCAGCCGGACCGATACCCGGCACGGGCCGGCCGTTCCAGGCGTTGGACGCGGCGGTATCGCCGGCCACGAATATGTTGGGGAGGCCGGGAACCGAAAGATCTTCACCGGCCCGCACCCGGCCGCTGCGATCGGCCGTGACGCCGAGCCAGCGCGCCGCGGGCGAGGCCGTCACTCCGGCCGCCCAGAACACGGTGCGCGCGATGATCGGAGTGCCGCTCACGCGCACGCCTTCCGCATCGATGTGTTCGACACGGCTGCCGGTCAGGAGCTCGACCCCGAGCGCGCGAAGGGACCCTTCCGCGCGCCGCGAAAGATGCTCCGGAAAGGTCGGAAGAATCCGCTCCCCGGATTGCACGAGGATTACGCGCGCCTTGGCCGGATCGACCTGACGGAATTCTTTCTCCATCCCGAAACGCGCGAGTTCCGCGATCGCGCCGGCCAGTTCGACTCCGGTCGGACCCGCACCCACGATCAGAAAGGTCAGCAGGGCCTCGCGTTCGAAAGGATCCGTGGTGAATTCGGCGCGTTCGAACGCGAGCAGTATCCGGCTGCGGACTTCGGTCGCATCCTCGATACGTTTCAAGCCGGGTGCGAAAGGCGCCCACTCGTCGCGACCGAAATAACTGTGTGACGCGCCGGTCGCGAGTACCAGATAATCGTAGGGGATCCGTTGCGTGCCGATCACCACCTGCCGACACCCGGTATCGACACCGGTCACTTCACCCAGCAGGACGCGTGCATTGGGCTGCTCCCGGAGCAGAGTGCGGATTGGCATCGCGATGTCACCCGGAGCCAGCGCGGTGGTGGCCACTTGATACAGCAGGGGTTGAAACAGGTGGTAGTTATGGCGGTCGATCAAGGTGACGGCTACCGGCGCATTCCGCAGATCGCGCGCGCAGGCGAGACCGCCGAAGCCGGCTCCGACGATTACCACGCGCGGAACGGTTTCGAGATCGAATGCCAGGCCGCTGCCCAACTCGGGCAGATGCTTTTTCAGGACATGAATCAGCACACCATCCAACGAATAGATCCCTCCTCCGGACAGCGCGAGCATCGCGAGCAGCAGCGTCAGCGCGTCGGTACTCTCGCTACTGGCCGGCCCCATCAATTCCATTCCGAGCAGTACCACCATCAACAATACAGCGGACGGACGTGTCGCGATTCCTCCAATCAGCAGCAACGCGGCGGCCACACACACACCTGGCGGGAATTCATTGAAGGATCGGCTAACCAGTAGACTGTCCGCTTCCGCCGCGGGCCACCAGCCGCCCGCGGCGAGCAGAGCGCCCGCAAACCAGATCCTGAACAGCAAGCGGTAAAGGGGTTCCAGGTGCAGCGATGTCCGGGCCGCGGCTTTCGCGAGCGGCGAAGCGAACGGGAGCGCACTGTCGGCAAGCCCCGCGGCAAACAGACGATCCATCGAAAAAGCCCCAGCGCCCCGCACGACATACCATCCTAAAATCACCGCCCAGACGAGATGGATATCGAGAGCCTGGTAGTTGAACTGGATCACGAGCGCGAGCACCATCATCGACAGCGCCGCGGCACGCGTGGCCAGTCCTGGCAGCAGGAGCACCGGAGCGATCAGCTCGATCAGCACGCCGGTATAGGCGGCCGTAACCGGATCCATCCAGGCTACTGGATATTCATAGCGCGCGAGTGCAAGCGCATTGTCCCAGTTCGCGGCCTTGATCAGCCCCGAAATGAAAAAGCGTTGCGCGAGCCAGATGCGGATGTAAAGATCCAGAAACGGGCCGATGACCCGTGTCGCGGCATCCCAACCGGACCACCAGGCGTCGACAGCGCCGCACCACCGGCCCAGGGCGCGCGGGGCGAAGCCGCCAGGCCCTTCGGTTCTGGCTAACATCAGCGTTTCTCCCCGACCGCATACGCGATTTTCGTGGCACGCTGTTCGCGCCAGTAGGCCGGAATGTCCTTGCGGTAACGCCGCATGATCAGGTTCGCGATCAGGCCGGTCCAGCCGGTCTGGTGCGCCGCGCCGAGCCCCTGTCCGCTGTCGCCGTGGAAGTATTCATGGAACAGCAGCAGGTCTCTCCAGTTCGGATCGTTCTGGAACGGACTATCGGTTGGTAAAGCCGGAATCCGCCCTTGCGAATCGCGGCGGAATATGTCCACGAGGCGTTCCGAGATCAGCGTGGCGATTTCCTGTAGCGTCAGATCCGCGCCTCCCGCGGCCGCTACGCTGATTTTGAAATCATTGCCGAGATAACGATGGAATTTCTCGAGCGCCTGGATCAGCGTGAAATTGCAGGGCATCCAGATCGGACCGCGCCAGTTGGAGTTTCCCCCGAACAGACCCGAGTTGGATTCGCCCGGCACGTATTCCATGTAAGTCTCCCCTACTCCCGGTATGTAACCAAGATCCTTGTGCGTGGCATGCAGCGCCGAAACCGCGCGTATTCCGTAAGGTGACAGGAATTCGCTCTCGTCCAGCAGCCGTTGCAGTATACGCACGAGTTTCGGTGCGTCGACCAGGGATAACAAATGCTCGCCGCGTGGGTTCTCGGTCTCGGGGCAGGCGCAGACTATATTCCCGTGGAACATGCCCATCGCATGGCGGCGCAGCATCGCGCGAAAGCGCCGTACATTACCCAGCAAGCGCTGATCGATCACTTCGCTCGCGAACAACGGAATGAGTCCGACCCATGAATAGACATCGATCCGATGCGGCGTGCCGTCGGGTTCGATCACGACGTCCTTGAAGAAACCACTGGTCTCGTCCCAAAGCGGTACCGATACATCGCCGCTGAGCGCGTTCGCGATATTGATGAACTGCTGAAAGCACTGGATCGCCATGTCTTCGTAGTCGCGGTCTTCCACGCAGATTTCGAGCGCGATCACCGTCATGTTCAGCGCGAACATCGCCATCCAGCCTGTCGCGTCGGCCTGCTTCAACGAATAGCCATCCGGAAGCGGATGGGAGCGGTCGAAGACCGAAATATTGTCGAGACCGAGGAAGCCGCCCTCGAACACGTTGTGCCCATCCTTGTCCTTGCGATTGATCCACCAGACATAATTCAGCATGAGTTTATGGAAGATGCGCTGCAGGAATCCGATGTCCGAGACTCCGCGTTGTACGCGCTCGGCGCGAAAGACCTTGAGCACGGCCGTCGCGTGGACCGGCGGATTGACATCGCCGAAAGCCCATTCGTAGGCCGGAATCTGACCGTTCGGGTGAATGTAATATTCCTTGAGCAGCAATTCGAGCTGGTCCTTCGCGAAATCGACATCGACCAGCGCCAGCGCCGAGCAGTGGAACGCGAGGTCCCAGGCGGCGAACCAGGGATATTCCCAGGAATCCGGCATCGAGATGATATCGGCCGCCTGGAAATGCCGCCAGTTGCTGTTGCGCCCGTAACGGCGATTCGACGCGGCGGGAAATTGGTCTCCGCTGAGCCACCGGGTCACGTCATAGTGGAAAAACTGCTTGCACCAGATCATGCCGGCGAGAGCCTGGCGCATGATATGGTGGTCTTCGAAATTGGCCTCCGGCAGCAGTTCGGCGTAAAAAGTGTCCGCTTCGGACTTGCGCTTGGAGAACACCGCCTGGCTGCCGGCGAAGGGTTTGGACAAAGGTTTCGCCGAAAGCACCAGGTCGATTTGCGCGGATTGCCCCTCGGGACCGACTCGCAGCCGATATACCGCGGCGCTCTTGGTACCGCTTGGTTGCGGATTCACCGCATCGCTTTCGCCCTGAATCAGGACCCGGTGAAAGGCATCCTTTACATACGGTTGGGCATTCGGCACCTGCCACAGCCGGTCGCTGTTGCTTTCATTTTCGGTAAACAGCAGTTCGTCCGGCTGCGGGCCGTACAGAGTATAGGTTCCGAGGCTCGGATGCTCGGCCTGGACTGCAAACGACCCGGCAGCGGGCGGCTTGATGGCGCGCAAATTGGGTTTGCTCGCCGCGTGACCGCCCCAGTTCCAGATGTTCCGGAACCAGAGCTGCGGCAACAGGTGGAGCGTCGCTTCCTGCTGTCCCCGGTTAAAGACAAGCACACGGATATGGATCTCATCGGGCGAGGCCTTCGCGTAATCCACCTGGATATCCCAGTAACGGCCTTCGTCGAAAACCCCGGAGTCGATCAGGCCGAATGGCGGGTCGTTGCGCGAACGCCGCGAATTTTCCTCGACCAGCCCTTGGTAAGGGTACTCGGCCTGCGGATAGTGATAGTGGTAGCGCAGATAGCTGTGGCTCGGCGTGGCGTCGACGTAAAAGTAGCATTCCTTGACGTCTTCACCGTGGTTACCCTGATTTCCGGTCAGTCCGAAGGCCCGCTCCTTCAGAATCGGGTCACGACCGTTCCAGAACGCGAAAGCCAAACACAATCGCTGTTGTTGATCGCAGATCCCTCCCATGCCGTCTTCATTCCAGCGGTAGGCGCGCGAACGGGCCTGGTCGTGATCGAAATATTCCCAGGCCGTGCCATGCTCGCTGTAATCCTCGCGTACCGTTCCCCAGGCACGTTCCGAAAGATAAGGGCCCCACAGCCGCCAGTTTTCCTGGCCGAGACGCTGCTGTTCCAATCGTTGCCGTTCTGCGTTCAGTTCAGTCGTGCTCATTTTCATGGTCCTCCTGATGAGTCGTATAGTCATTGTTCATTCAGATTACTGCGCGCGCGATCGCCCGGTCTTCGCAATCCGCCTCGGCGGACCGCCGGGCGCGCTCCAGCCGCCACCAGGCTTCCAGCACACAGGCAACCGACCAGGCTTGCGCGGGCGCACCGCGCGGAGTGTGGGGCGGATCACCGTCGAATATCTCGCTGACCGTACCCAAACCCGCATCCATCAGGTGATCGCCGAGCGGTTCTAGCACTCGCTGCGCCTCGCGGGGATTACCGCCGACCCGGTACAGAGCCAGCGCGAAATGCCCGAGCAACCAGGCCCACAGCGCACCCTGGTGGTAGGCGCTGTCGCGATCAACGACCCCGCCTTCATAGCGCGGGCGGTAGTCGGCGTGCGCGGAGGTCAGCGAGCGCAAACCGTAGGATCCCAGCAACTCGCGCGCGCATTCCTCGACAATGCGCGCCTGATCGGCGGGTTGCAGGGGACTGTGTGCCAGACTGACCGCGAAGATCTGATTCGGACGAATGCTGGGATCATCGCCGTTGGGGCCGTCGAGCACATCCAGGAGCCCGCCTTGCGGCCGCACGAAGCGCGCGAAGCCATGGCGCGTCTGCTCCGCAAGTTGTTCATAGATGCCGGCATCCTGCTCCAAGGTTTTCGCGAAGGCCGCCATCGAGCACAGCGCGTTGTACCACAGCGCGTTGATCTCGACCGGCTTGCCGATCCTGGGAGTCACCACCCAGTCGCCGATCTTCGCGTCCATCCAGGTGATCTGAACGCCCGGCTCGCCCGCGAACAGCAAGCCGTCTGAATCGTCCAGTTGGATGCCATATCGAGTTCCGCGCCAGTAACAGTCGATGATCGAGGCCAGAACCGGGAAAGCCTGTGACAGAGCGATATGATTACCGGTTGCCTCGAAATAGGCCCGCCAGGCCTCGATATACCAGAGCGCCGCATCGACCGTGTTGTAATCCGGGTGTGCTCCAGCGCCCGGAAACACATTGGGCAGCATGCCCCGATCGATAAAGCGCGCGAAGGTTTCCAGCACGCGGTGTGCGGTTTCGTAGCGTCCGGTCGTGAGTGTGAGACCCGGCAGCGCGATCATGGTGTCGCGGCCCCAGTCGCCGAACCACGGGAAACCCGCGATCACCGATTCGCCGCCGGGTACATCGGGAAGCGGCCGGGCGAATACGAAGCTGTCCGCCGCGAGTACCAGCTGGCTGACCCAGGCCGGCGCCTCCAGCAGTTCCACATGCCGGATTTGCGCGCGTTTGAGCACGCCCTGGTCGTGCGCCGCGAAGCGCCTCATGCTTTCCAAAAGATAAGGCGAGGCGTTTTCATCGAGACTCGCGACCAGGCCGGCCCAATGGCCCGGAGTCAGATCGAAACTGGCCTCACCCACACACAGGTGGCTGTCGTTCGCATCGAGTCCCCGCGCGCGCTCCTCGGCGAGATCGAAATTCTCGTACCAGGTGTGTTCCGTCCTCAACGTTCCGGTTGCCAGGTGCAAGTAGGCCTGGAACCAGTTGGGGTGCGAGATTTTCAAGCGGTTGCGCTCGAATTCGATGACCGGATTGAAATCCCAGGGTTTTGCGTTGCCGTGATGGTCGCGCGCATTGACCAGCAATTTCACTCGCAGTTGCCGGGCCCGCCGATCGTCGGGCAGCAAGGGTTCGATACACCAGGCCAGACAGGTCGTGTTGGCGCCGGGCTCCATCCAGATCCGCTGTTCGACGATCGCATCCCCGACCGCGAAGCGCCAGACCGGCATGCGGCCTTCCAGCCGGAAGGATTCGATATGCCGGTAGCCCTGAGGATTGACCGTGCCTCCGCCCCAGCGGTTGGTGAATAAAGGCCATTCGCGATCGCCGTCGATCAGGGTCGCATCGGTTTTCGCGACCACCAGAAAGCGGCCGAGCGGCGGATTCACGGGCGCGATGAGCAGTCCGTGGTAGCGCCGGGTCAGGCTGCCAGCAATGGTGCCGGAGGCGTAGGCGCCGAGCCCGTTGCTGAGCCACCATTCGCGGCGTTCGGCCTGTTCCAGGTCGCCGCAGATTTCCCGGCCGAAATGGACCAGGTCAGGCAGTGATGTGCCGGCTGTTGGTTTCATTTTGTTGTTCCTCCGACTTGCGGGCGAGGTTTTCGCCGATGCGCAGCGCCCAGGCAAAAATAGTGAGTGAGGGATTGACGCGGCCGGAGCGTGGCAACACACTGCCGTCGACCACATGGAGGTTGTGCATGCCGTGCACCCGTCCCAGCGCGTCGACCACGGAAGTGGTCGGATCGTTGCCCATCGCCAGGCTGCCGCACGCATGGGCCGTACCGCTCAACGGAATCGTTCTGGAAAAGCCGAGCAGCTTCGCGCTCAGCATGGCCCGTCTGAATGCGCGCACCAGCCGCCGATGCTCGTGACGTGCGGGAGCCAAGCGGCGCGGGTCGTAGTCGAGTTGGGGAGGGAGGCCCTTCCCCCCGGCAATTACCCGGTTGGCGTCGTGAGAACCGTCCTCGGTCTGCAGGAAGAATCCGTAGGCATATTGTCCGAGCATGGTTGCGAGCCGATGCGGCAGCAGCTTGGGCATCAATCCGCCGATCAGTTCGGCGTCAAAGCCGAGCGGCTGCACGCTGCTGTGCGGCAATTTTTCGTGCAGCAGGATCAGGGTCTTGCGCAGCAGGTCGGTCTGGCGCGAGGGCGTAAACCCCAGCATTGCCGTGAGCAGATGCTGTTTGTAATTGCGGCCAACCGCCGCGGCCGAGGGCAAATGTTTGTCGAGCCCGGTCGCGGCCAGGTAGTCCTGCAGCAAACGCGGCGAATGCAATGCGCCCGCGGCCAGGAGCAGGGTCCGTCCCTCGAAACGCTGTCCGCTTTCGGTGACCACGGCTTCCACCCTTCGGGAATCCGATTCATCCGGAATCAGGTGGGCCACCGCGTCGCCGCTGTGCAAACGGAAATTGGCGGATGAACGGACCGGATCGATGAAGACACGCTCCGCGTCGGCCTTGAGTCCTTTCACCGATGCAAAAGCATCGAAGTGGATCGCTTCCTCGCGGTATTTGATGATCTCGGGCGATAGCGCGAGTGGCAGCGGCTCACTGCGCCAGCCAGAATCGTGGCGTGTGATGCGCCGCGCGATCGAAGTCAGATTCGCTTCGCCGGGAAAACTATGGACACCCAGGCGGCGTTCGGCTTCGTCATAATAGGCTTCGAGATCCCGGTAGCCGATCGGCCAGGCCAAACACTGATGGGCCGGGTCGGCTTCGAATTCGTGCGGTGAGTAGCGCAACAGCGCGGCGCCGTACCACTTGGTCTTGCCGCCGACGTTGAAGTATTCTTCCGGGGCGAATTTCCGCAAGTCCCCATCCAGCCAGGTTTCATGGCTCTTGAAGCGGCCTTCGCGGATGACCTGTCCGACGTCGAGCGTACTGCCGTCCATCGGAAGCTCCCGTCCCTTCTCCAGCAACAACACCGTCCTGCCGGACTGGACCAGTTTAAAAGCGGCGGCCGCACCGCCTGCGCCGGAGCCGATGATGATGTAGTCATAGACCATATGCCTATCCTCAAAAAATTGCCGCGGGCGCGACAACGGACGCGGTCGAACCGCGCGTCCTGGCGTGGGTGACGGCGAACAGAAATTTGTACACCTTGCGTGTCGCAAGTTCTTCGGTGGCAAGGTTTTCGAGCGCGAAAAATCCCAGTTTGACGTACATGGTCTGCGGGATCACGAAGGGCCGTTCAAGGTCTTCGCCGGGAACCGGACCATAGCTCCAGGTGTCTGCGCCGGTGACCGCGACGCGCCGTTCATAGAGCCATTTCACCGTAGCCATTCCCGGACCCGGTTCCCCAGCGAGAAACTGCTCGTTGTCGGTACCCCATAACCCGCCCCAGCCGGTGTGGAACAGCACCGCGTCACCGGCTTTGATATCGATGCCTTCACGTTTCATCGCACCTTGCACGTCTTCGAGTGTGATCACATAGCCCTGCGTCAGGCGTTGCATGGTTTTGTAAGCCGCAATGTCCAGCAGCACGCCGCGGGTCACGATCGGCGGCACGCTTTCCATGCCGAACCGGTTCAGCCCGGAGGCCTCGACGATATCCCTGGTCGTCCAGCCGTTGTAAAAGCGATCGCCGATCTGGATATGGCCGATCGAATCTAATTGTGTGCCGACCTGGAAAGTCCCGATCTGGATCTCGGTGATCCAGTTGATCTGGTTCTTGCCCCAGCCTTTGCCGACCGCATCGGGTTTTCGCAGATTTTCGAAATGCGGCGTGACATCGAGAGTCTGATGCCAGTACCGTCCCGAGAACTTCGGCGTCTGTTCGTCCAGCACGCGGCCCAGGTCGACCACGGTTCCGCTCCTGACCAAGGCTGCGCCCGCAATGACCGCCGCGGGGCTGATTTCGTTGAGTGTACCGATCCGGTCGTCGGCACCGTAGCGGCTCGGCCACCAGGCGGGTTCGCCCTCGGGTAAGTCGCTGCGGTCGCCGCGCGAATCGGAGGCTGAATCGGCTGCCGCCTCCGCAAATATAGGAATCGGCGAACTGACCAGAAGTCCGGACAGCATAACCGGAAGGATTGTCCGAAGCATGTCAGCCGCCCTCGTGGAAGCCCGGATACAGCGTCATGCCGCCGTCGATGTAAAGCGTCGCGCCGGTCACATAATCGGACAGATCGGAAGCCAGCCATACCGCGGCATGACCGATGTCTTCGACATTGCCGACCCGTCCGTAGGGAATCAGTTCGAGCAGATCGGCCTCGGCTTCGGGGCTTTCCCAGGCCATACGGTTGATCGGGGTCTTGATCGCGCCGGGAGAGATACTGTTCACGCGGATCTTGTGCACCGCGAGTTCCTGCGCCATGGTCTGCATCAGCAGCATCACGCCGCCTTTCGATGCCGCATAATTCGCGTGCCCGGCCCAGGGAATGCGGTCATGCACCGACGAGATACAAATAATCTTGCCCGCCGAGCAGGTGCAGCTTCGTTCCACTTTCCGGCGCAGGAAGGTGCGGATTGCTTCGCGCGAGCACAGAAACTGGCCGGTCAGGTTCACGCCGATCACATAGTTCCAGTCGTCGAGCGACATCTCGTGCACCTTTGCATCGCGCTGAAGCCCGGCATTGTTGATCAGAATATCGAGATCGCCGAACTCGTCCATCACCTCTTCGAACATCGCGTGAACCTGGCGCTCGTCGCTCACGTCGGCCGCAACACCGATCGCGGTTCCGCCGGAGCGCCGGATATCCTCGACCAGGGCTTCGGTGTGCTCGGGCGCGGCGACATAATTGACCGCAACCTCCGCGCCCGCGTGTGCAAGCGCCCGAACAATGCCGGCTCCGATACCGGAATTGGCGCCGGTAACCAGTGCGCGTTGGCCCTCGAGTATTCTCCCCATCGAAACGTGGTAATGAGGTGAGGTATGGGTTCCCAAATTAACGTGTGCGTCCATTTTTAAAACTCCGAATGAATAAACGTTAAAGACCGAACTTCTTCGTGATGAAAAAGTCCACTGAAAGCTTTCCCGGTCCGTGCAACAGCGGCACGAGCAGCATCAGGCCCCAGAGCTTGTGATAGCCGATCGCATTCGCGTCGAGGTCCGGGTAGGAGATCACCGCGACCAGGTTCAGCAGAAAAAGGGCCGCGGCACTGAAGCGGCCGAAAAGTCCCAGGATGAGCAAAACCGAAAAGATCAGCTCCGAAAAGGTGGCGAGATAAGCGGCTACTTCGGGCGGCAGCAGCGGAACGCTGTATTCATAACGGAACAGTTGAAGCGTGGTGTCGAAGCTTTCGATCTTGGTCAAACCGGATAGCCAGAATACACGCGCAACCCAGATCCGGATCATCAGGTCGCCCACCGGCGCGAGCAGATTCAGGCCGTTTCTGACCTGTCGTATCCATAGGCGTGGCAGAGCAGTCGTGGAAGATTCTTTGAACGTGGTGGATAGATACATGTTAAACCTCCGGGTATTGATGAAAGGATGCCTGTGGTTCGTTCGAGGCACCGTTGTGAAAGTCGGCGAGCACGCCGCGCGAAACGAAACGGCCGAGCGCCCCGCCGGGATCGAAATCGGGCTCAACCGACACCACGGCTGCAATGGCATCGGCGAGCCGTTCTCCATGATTCAATCGTTCCAGCAAGCGGTAATCTCCAGCCGCGAGCGACTCGACGGTGATCGAATCTTCGCGGCGTTGGATCAATAGATGTACACCGCCCTCATCGAGATTCACGGTCCGGTCGCCCGGCCATGCCTCAAGGTTGACCTGCCAGATCCGAAGCACCGGGTAATCCGATGCCATCAACCGGGCGGCAGGTTGCAGACGGAAGCGCAGCGCGGGGTAATCCTCGTGTGCAACCGCGCGCAAGGCCGTGAGATCGAGAGGGGCTTTGATTTCGCCGTGGAAGACGCTGTGATACGCCCATTCCAACCGGGCGATGTCACGCAGATAGGGATAATTCTTAAGACCCGGCAGAGTCGACAGAAAGGCCGGGAAAGCACTCCCGTAACGGCGGATATCTCCCGAAGCCGAGCGCACCTCGCGTACATAACTTTTGGCGGTCTGACGGAAGAAATCCTCGCCAAGCAGCCGCTCGGTCACGGGATACACCGCGCCCAGAGCCTCGCTGAGGCTTGCCGTGGAATTGTTGCGGTAGATTCGCATGCGGCGCACGCCGCTCAGGCCCTTGCGTCGAATCCGCCGGCCGAACGATTCCGCAGAGTTTTCATCGAAAACCGCCCGCGCGAATTCGAACTGCAACTCACGCAACGCGCACATGGGTTTTCTCCAGAATGGTTTGTGCCTTCGCGGCCTCTTCGAGCAGCCTATCCAGCGAGGGCAGATCGCTGTCCCATTCGATCAGGGTCGGCGTGGCACCGAAACGCGCAATCGCCGTGTCGTACAGGCGCCAGACTTCAGGAGCAACCGGCCGGTTATGCGAATCGATCAGAATTTCGCCGTCTTCGAATTGCTTGCGGGTAAAGCCCGCGAGGTGCATTTCCTTGACCGAGCGGATCGGGATCGAGCGCATATAAACATAAGGATCGAAGCCATGGTTGCATGCGCTCACATAGATGTTGTTCACGTCCAGTAAAACGCCGCAACCGCTTCGCAGCGCGAGTTCCGCAAGAAATTCCCATTCCGGAATCTCCGAATCCATGAACTCGAGATAGCTCGAAATATTTTCGATGAGAATGGCCCGGCCAAGCCGCTCCTGGATTTCCGTGACCCGGCCAGCCAGATAACGCAAGGCCTCTTCGGTGTAGGGCATCGGAAGCAGGTCGTTGAGATACTGCCCGCCGATCGAACTCCAGCACAGGTGTTCGGAGACGAAGCCCGGCTCGAGCCGCGCGATCAACGCTTTGAGCTCCGCGAGGTGTTCCAGATTGAGCGCGTCTGTAGAACCGATCGAAAGTCCGATTCCGTGCAGACTCACCCCGTAGTGTTTCCGGACTTTCATGAGCGCTCCGAGCGGGATGCCGTAGCCGAAGTAGTTTTCACTGTGAACTTCGACCCAGTCGAGTGCCGGCCTTCGGTCCAGAATCTCGGCGAAATGGGGGGCCCGAAGGCCGATTCCAGCGGTTGCCGGAATCGACCTGTCGAAAGCCTTGCTGGTTGAGATAGAAACCATTATTAACCGTCGGTTTTCGGTGTCAGGCCGCCGCCCACGATTTTTTCGCAGGTGCCCTGGGGCAGGTAAACCCAGGCATCGGCCTGGCCGTCCTCGGAAACGCTGCCGGCACAAGAACCCGAAACGGTCTTGCAATCGTTCTTCTGAGCTTTAACGATCCCGTAACATTTCTCGGGTTTTTCTTCCGCGGCGGCAGTTGTCATGACCGTCATCGCGAACAAACCGGCGACCGCTGCGGCGGCTAAGGCTTTACTGTCTTTCATTTCATGTTCTCCTCTGTTAATTGTTGAATCCGGAAGCCCTGTGGCTTCCGTGCGAATAAACTAGAGCAACGCCTGCGCCAGACGTCCAGAGGAGGTATATAATATTTATAAAACAGCTAGTTATATTTTTTATGACGGGTTCTTGTGCGGTGCTGTGGGCTTCGGTCCGCAACTATTCACGGCTTCGCCACAGGAGTTCGCGGGGTCGCAGAAGGAGGCCTGCGGGAGGGAAGGAAGGATTCACCCCGTTCGGGAATTAGAATGACGAAAATATTGGTTCGGCCGGCTCCGCTTAACCCAGCAAAGTCACAAGATCATTCTCCAGCGCTTACTCCAGATCTGCCCGATCGACCGGATTCACGACGGGGCGCCGGGAGAAGCTCGGTAAGCTCCTGGGTGCGGCGCTGGCGGGATGCAGGCGGAATACGCACCCGGGATACCGCAATCATCTAAGCCAAGGGCATCATCGTATCGAAGCGGCCGGTCTTACGAAGGGCGGAAACCCGATGTGATCGGATAGCGGCGATCGCGTCCGAAGGCCCTGGACGTAATACGAACCCCGGGCGGAGCCTGCCGGCGTTTGTATTCATTGTTGTTGACCAGGGCCACGACTCTTCTGACCTCCGCGTTGTCGAAGCCCTCGGCGATCATCTCATCGATCGAGCGGTCCTGTTCCACATAGCGTTCGAGTATGGCATCCAGTACCGGATAGGGCGGTAGAGAATCTTCATCCACCTGATTCGGCGCGAGTTCGGCGGAAGGCGGGCGTTCGATCACCCGGCGCGGGATGACCCGGGAAATCGAATTGCGATAGGCGGCAAGCCGGTACACCAGCATCTTCGGTACATCCTTGAGCGGCGCGAAGCCACCGGCCATGTCTCCGTATAGCGTCGCATAGCCTACGCTCATTTCGCTCTTGTTCCCGGTAGTCAACAGCAATTTCCGCTTTTTATTCGAGATCGCCATGAGCACGACCCCGCGGCATCGGGCCTGAATATTTTCCTCGGTGGTATCCGCGACCAATCCGCGAAAAGTTTCTTCGAGCATCGCGGTGAACGCGCCGACCGCCGCTTCGATCGGAATCACCTGGGTTTGAACCCCAAAAAGCCGTGCTTCCTCGAGCGCATCCTCATTGCTCATCGACGCGGTATAGCGAGACGGCATCAACACGACTTCAACCCGCTCGCCGCCCAGCGCATCGACCGCGAGCGCCAGTGTCAGCGCCGAATCGATTCCTCCGGACAAACCCAATACCGCACCCTGAAAGCCGTTTTTCCGGACATAATCCCGGATACCCAGAACCAGGGCCTTGTATTCACTGGAAACTTCAGCATAGGAGGGCGCGATGCGGCCCGCAACCGGAGTTAGAGATTTTTCCATCCGGAACTCGACCAATTCCATGGACTCCTCAAATTCCGGAGCCCGGTAGAACACTTGGCCCTGCGCATCCATCGCGAAAGACGCTCCATCGAAAACCAATTCGTCCTGTCCCCCGATCAGATTCACATACACAATCGGAACCCGGGATGCTTTGATTCGTTCGCGTAAAACCGCTTCACGCTCGGTAATTTTGCGCGCATGGAAAGGCGAGGCGTTGAGATTCAAAATCAATTGCGCACCCGCGGCGCTCGAGCGCTCCACGGCACCTTCCGTCCACACATCCTCGCACAAAGCTAAGCCGAGTTTGACCCCCCGAATGTCAAACAGACACGGCTCGAATCCCGGTGAAAAGTACCGTTTTTCGTCGAAGACTCCGTAATTCGGTAACTGGCATTTTCGATAAACTGCTCGAATCTCACCGGACTGCAACACCGCGGCGCTGTTGAACAATCGTTCGTTCGCCTTTTCCGGGAAGCCCACAACCACGCAGATCCGCTGGGATTTTCGCGCAAGCTCAGCGAGCGCGTCTGTGGATTTTGCAATAAAATCGGATCGCAAGAGCAAATCCTCGGGCGGATATCCTGAGATGCTGAGTTCCGGAAAAACCACCACGTCGGCCCGCAGTTCGTCGCGCGCAGTTTCGGCGGCTTTCAAGATCCGGTCCCGGTTCCCGTCGATATCGCCGACAAGCAGATTCAACTGCGCGACCGCGACTCCAAGTTTCACAATGGACGGCCCGATTGCCCGGAAAACCAACGCAATGTTCTGGAAGCGCTCAGGTCAGGCATTGCTGCATACGGCGCCCCATCTCGGTCGGCGATTTCACGATATGGACACCGGCCGATTCGAGCGCGGCGAACTTATGCGCGGCGGTACCCTTGCCACCGGCTACAATCGCACCCGCGTGGCCCATGCGTTTACCCGGTGGAGCGGTAACCCCCGCGATATAGCCAACCACCGGTTTGGTCACGAACGATCGGATGTATTCCGCGGCATTTTCCTCGGCCGAACCACCGATCTCACCGACCATGATAATGCCGCGGGTCTTTTCGTCCGCCTCAAATTTTTCGAGCACATCGACAAATTCCAGGCCATGAATCGGATCACCGCCGATTCCAACACAGGTGCTCTGCCCGAGTCCCGCGCGAGTCGTCTGGTAGACGGCTTCATAGGTCAGCGTGCCGGACCTGGACACGATTCCGATCATCCCGGGTTGGTGGATAAAGCCCGGCATGATCCCGATCTTGCATTCGCCAGGCGTAATCACACCCGGACAATTCGGACCCACCAGAATGCAGTCGCGTCCGGCCAGGGCGGCTTTCACGCGCAGCATGTGCAGCACCGGTACCCCTTCCGTAATGCAGACGATGGTTCGAATTCCGGCGTCCGCGGCTTCCAGAATCGCATCCGCCGCAAAAGGCGGCGGAACGTAAATCACGGACGCGTCGGCGCCAGTGTCATCCACGGCTTCGATTACCGTGTCGAAGACCGGCAGCCCGAGGTGCACGGTCCCTCCCCGACCCGGAGTCACCCCGCCGACCAGACGGGTGCCGTAGTCCAGAGCCTGTTGAGAATGAAAGGTTCCCTGCTTCCCGGTAAAACCCTGACAAATCACTTTGGTCTCTTTATCGATCAGAATACTCATCGTTACCCGCATCCATCGCGCGGAAAAATCCCGGAGCAAGCCACCAAAAAACCTGTCATCACAGGCCCATCAGGCCGCGGCGGCTTGAACCGCCTTGGCCGCCGCTTCTTCGAGATCTTCCGCCGTAATAATGTCCAGACCCGCTTCTTTGAGCAGGGACAAACCCTCCCTCGCATTAGTTCCCTCAAGCCGCACGACGACCGGAACCTCGACTCCGACCTCTTTGATTCCGGCGAGAATCCCCTCGGCGATCACGTCACACCGTACGATGCCCCCGAATATATTGACGAGAACAGCTCTGACCGCGGGGTCGGAAAGAATCAGCTTGAAAGCCTCGGCCACCTTTTTGGCGTCGGTGCCGCCGCCGACATCCAGAAAATTGGCCGGTTCACCACCCTTGAGTTTCACGAGATCCATGGTCGCCATCGCAAGACCCGCACCGTTCACCATGCAACCGATCGAACCGTTCAGCGTGATATAGTTGAGGTCGAAGCGGCGCGCGATGGCTTCTTTTTCATCCTCCTGAGCGGGATCCCGCATCTCAGAAATATCGAAATGCAGATACAACGCGTTGTCGTCGATATTGATCTTCGCGTCCAAGGCCAGGAGATCCCCCTTGCTCGTGATCACCAGCGGGTTGATCTCAATCTGGCTCGCATCCTTTTCCAGAAACAGGCGGTAGATTTTTTGCATGATGTCATTGAGCTGACCGATCTGTTTTCCCTTCAAGCCGAGTCCGAAAGCGAGCTGCCGGCTCTGATAGGCCTGCAATCCGGCCGCCGGATGCACTCGGACGCTCAGGATCTTTTCCGGGCTGGCCGCCGCGACCTGTTCGATATCCATGCCACCTGAGGCTGAGGCCATGAACAGGACTCTTTCGGAACTCCGGTCAACCACCGCGCCCAAGTACATTTCGCTTTTGATGGTATTGACCTGCTCGATCAAAACGATATCAATCGGCAAACCCTTCGATCCGCTTTGCCTGGTTGTCAGGCGGTGACCGAGCATCGAGGCAGCCACCGTACCGACCTGCTCTATGCTGTTGACGATCTTGACTCCCCCGGCTTTGCCCCGCCCTCCGGCATGGACCTGAGCCTTGATAACCCAGTGACTCCCGCCGAGTGTCTGGGCGATTCTCATCGCTTCATCCGCGGTGCGCGCGGACACACCGGTAGGCACTGGAATTGCGTAACTCGCGAACAGGTGTTTGGCTTGAAATTCGTGCAGATTCATGGTGTTCTCTCAACAGGCCGTTCGCATATCAACATTCTGCGCATTCGTCCGTTCTCCCTCCCCTGGAAAACGATCGCGATAATCTTTAAATTGTACCGAAGTTACTGATTGGCGACCAGCAAATCCAGCTATGCCCAGCAATTCTCCTTATGGCTCGTCTTCGGCCTGTTGTAGATCGGGTTGAGGAACGATACCCAGCACCTCAGGCTGCAATGGAACGCAAACGTTGGGTTTCGCCACCGCTCAACCCAACCTCCTATGAGGCGACTATTGACATTCCCGCTTTAAGACGCGAATTGACCGGTGTCGTGTTCATCGTTGCCGGGCAAAGGAACAGCAAAGGGTCAGACCGCTACAACCGGTCGCTGTCCGAGAGTCGCGCTCAGTCGGTCAGGGATTACCTCGTCAGCCACGGTGTGACTTCCGAACGGCTGATCGTCAAGGGTTATGGCGAGGATCATCCGATCGATTCAAATGATACGGAGGACGGACGTTCAAACAACCGCCGCAGCGAGTTTATTCATTTGTGAAGAGTCGATTTTTTTGGTCGGTCGGATCAATGAATGGTCGCATCTTAAAAGCTGGACGGGAACTTCATCCCGTCCGCAACGTTTCGGGAACTTGGATAGACTCGCGATGGCTCACTGCCATAAGAAGGCAATGCCGGAGACAACGGTGTTTCGGGCCGGCTAAGATACAAACGTCCGGGATGGGGTTGAAACCCCGGTCCCGATCGAGAATGATGTTATATTATTTTTGTATCTTTCAATCCAGAGCTGGCTATGCCTATTTCAGTTAGACTCGATCCGGCATTGGAAGTACGGTTGAATCAGGAAGTGCAGCGCCTCGGAGTTACCCAATCGGATTTCGTCAAGGATGCTCTGGAGCGGGTGTCAGGGTTCGAGAGCCCGGCCAGCCTGTTGCAACAAGTGCGGAACAATACCCCGATGGGCAATTCCGATGCCTCCCTTTATTGGCTGGCGGTGGAAACCCGGATCGTGGAAATCATGACGGTCGGCCGCAATGACTTCGAACGTTACCGATTGCCTGATGGGCAGGCTTTCAGTTTACTTTGAACGCGGATGGATCAAAACAGATTGGGAATGTTGCGATGTTAGAACGGACATTGGATTTCCGAATGGCCTTGACACCCATTCCTATGATTACTCACCAATACACCTCGTCGTGGCTGCCAATGTCGAGCAGAAAGGTTTCGTGTTCAGTGATTTGCAAAATCAATGTGATGCGGTAGCTGGAGGTGAGGCTGACACCATGGATGCCCTGGAATTTCCCGCTGAGGGCATGGAACCACAGCTTGGGATCGAAGGGATCGGCGCGCAATCGTTCCATAGTTTCTACGAAGCGGGGTCTCAGGTCAGGGTGTTTTGCCAGGAATTTGCGCACGCGGCGTTCAAAAAATGTCGTGGTGTCCAGGTCATGGGAGGGTTGAGTCTTCAAGGTGCCGCATGAGGTTTTCCACCGTGTCATGCCGCGTGACGCGACCGGCGAGGACATCCTCCAGCGACGCCTTGATGCGCGAAAGCGCCATTTCTTCCTGGACTTCGAGCAATTCCGCGTATCGTTCTTCCGTCAACACCACATATTGCGGGTGGTTGTTTTTAATGATATGTACCGGACCCCTGGGTCAGGGCATTATCCACGGCGGAGATGCCGCGTCGTTTAATTTCCCGGGCTGGGATCACGTTCATTGCTGTCTCCTGTACTTAAATCAGTCCTTAGTTATGCGCTCTAATGAGTATTCGTCAAGTCCCCGGAACAGGAAGCATTGGACAGAATTGGTTTTCTGGATAAACGGATCAAAGAGTCAAACCCGCGTAGAAACTATGAAGGACCGCTATCGGATATCCTAGAGTTTTTCAACAAACTAAAGAGGATAAACAAATGACAGCGGTCCTTGAGAAAGCAGATAACGCATCGGAACAGACTTTGTATATGGGTTTGGAATTGAGCAACCAGAAGTGGAAGCTGTGTTTCAGCGACGGGGAAAGGAGCCGGCAGAACACGATTGATGCGGGGGATTGGGTTGCCTTGAATGAGGGGCAATCGGGCGGGCGAAGTTTCGGCGGGGGCGATTGTGGCAACACGCTGAGGGGAGTCGGTCTAGCCGTTTTGTAGAACAATCAGTCGAAAGTCGAGTCCGTCATCGAAAATAGGTTCAGTTGTCGAAAGTCGCCCGTATCCGCCCTGGGTTGGCCAATCCACCCAACCGTTTCTGTAGAAGGGGCGCTTTCCCATTCGGTTCAGGCAGTGTCAAGCGCATGCAATTCAGGGTGACCGGATCTCATTCCGGCACGGATAGAAGGGGCAGTTACGGCCTGTTTCAGGCCGACGTCACAGCAGAACCGGACAACACAACCTAGGAACTTCGTAGCCCGTGTGATCTGCCCAATTTGCCTGCCCAGGCTACGAGCAAATTTGAAGGGCTCTACGCCTGGGCAGACAAATTGGGCAGATCACACTCCACCATCGCTGGAGAGAAGAAATGAAAAAATAATGAAAAAGTTTTGAAGATTTTTTTAAAAGAGGGATTGACAATAGTCGCCTCATAGAAGGGTGGACCCCTCGAAGCCGCCATGCAGGTGGAGGCTTCAAACCGCCCTAAGCTGCTCGGTCAAGAGCCGGGGGGCAGTGAGCGTTACGGAATAGGCAGGGCAAGACTCTGTCAGGTGAGTATCCAGGAGACGAACGCAAGGGCAAACCATTGATAAAGTGTCGAAAGCGTAGGGACGAGGTCAAAACCGAGGGGTAGTCGTGACCTCGGGATCAGTCTGGCGGTACCCTGATTGACTGGCCAGAGGCAGCCTCCGGCATGAAGATGGCGTGAACCGGATTCAGGCATTTGTGTGGAACGTAGGAACCTGTCGCTGCGATGCGAAGGGAGCCACTCAAGCGGTAGCCCCGCGAGAGTCAGAGTACCGATGCGCAGCACAGGGACGGAGCTGCCTGTAGTAATGATGAAATTGCTGTAATGGCAATGGAGCGAAGGGGCAACGCTATCTGACTTTAAACAAGGCAATCAACCAGCATTGGGAGGAATCATTTGGATAAGGTGAAGCCGTTTGCGATCACCAAACGAATGGTTTGGGACGCCTATAAACGGGTAAAGAGTAATGGCGGAGCGGCAGGCGTGGATGACCAATCGCTTGTCGAGTTTGCAGAGGATTTGGAGAACAACCTGTACAAACTGTGGAATCGACTGGCCTCGGGCAGTTATTTTCCACCTCCGGTGAAGCGGGTGGAGATTCCGAAAGCGGGAGGCGGGATGCGGCCGCTGGGGATTCCGACGGTGATTTCATAAGGCACCTCTTACACTGGCATTTTGGAATGTTGCGATTTTTGGATTCTACTTGAAGCGCGGACCCAGTTCCAGAGCCGTTGTTCTGGTATTGGAT
>JBOICY010000238.1:0-8890 GCA_050740335.1 Methylococcales bacterium
ATATTGTTCAGGACACGCGACGGGCCAATCTGACAGCGGGTTCTTCGGAGGCTGATTCCACAATCACCAAGGCGAAGAAAATTCGGAAGGATCCGGAAATACCGTTAATTACCGCACTGTGTTTCGAAGTGCGACAAGGGGTATTGTATTGTTTCCTGCCGCCCCAAACGCACCTCGAGCATTATCTGGATCTGGTTGCGGCCATCGAAACCACCGCGGCGGAACTGAATCTTCCGTTGCGGCTGGAAGGTTACGCGCCGCCCAAGGACTATCGTCTTGAAAAGCTCGCGATCACGCCCGATCCCGGCGTGATCGAGGTCAACGTTCATCCCGCCGGAAGCTGGAACGACCTGGTTCAAAACACCGAGATACTCTACCACGAAGCGCACCAGAACCGGCTATGCACCGAAAAATTCATGGTGGATGGCCGGCACACCGGAACCGGCGGGGGCAATCATGTCACGATCGGTGCTGAAAAACCCGCCGACAGCCCGACCTTGCGCAGGCCCGATCTATTGCGCAGCCTGATCACGTACTGGCAGCACCATCCCGGACTGTCGTATTTGTTTTCAGGCCAGTTTATCGGTCCGACCAGCCAGGCGCCGCGAGTGGATGAGGCGCGCAACGAAAATCTCTACGAACTCGAAATCGCGTTCCAGCAAACGCCCGAGGGTGAAGTCCATAGCCCCTGGCTGGTTGACCGGCTGCTCAGGAACCTGCTCGTCGATATCACCGGCAATACTCATCGCGCCGAATTCTGTATCGACAAGCTGTATTCACCGGATTCGGCCGCCGGACGTCTTGGCCTCGTGGAGTTCCGCGGTTTCGAGATGCCGCCCCACGCGCGCATGAGCCTGGTCCAGATGCTGCTTTTGCGCACTTTGATCGCACGCTTCTGGCACAAGCCCTACCGATTTCCACTGGTCCGCTGGGGCACCGAGCTTCATGACCGCTTCATGCTGCCGCATTACGTCTGGGCCGACATCGTGGATGTGATCAAGGATCTACAACGCGATGGTTACCCCTTTCAGACCGAATGGCTGAAACCCTTTCTGGAATTTCGTTTTCCGCATATCGGCACCGCCAGGATCCAGGATATTGAGCTTAATCTCAACTGTGCGATCGAACCCTGGCATGTATTGGGCGAAGAGGTTGGTGTTTCCGGCACGGCACGCTATGTCGATTCCTCGCTGGAGCGCATCCAGGTCAAAGCGACCGGCCTCACCGATTCCCGTTTTGTCGTGACCTGCAACGGCCGCCGGGTGCCGCTCAGGAATACCGGTATGCAGGGCGAATATGTCGCGGGGATCCGCTTCCGGGCCTGGCAGCCGCCATCCGCGTTGCATCCGACCATCGGCATTCATTCCCCGCTCGTGATCGACATCATTGACAACTGGAGCGGGCGTTCCATCGGCGGCTGCACCTATCATGTCTCCCACCCTGGAGGACGCGCTTATGAAGACTATCCGGTCAATGCCTATGCCGCGGAAACCAGAAGAATCAGCCGGTTTTGGGGCTTCGGCCATACTCCCGGAGCAATCCAGCCGCCGCCCGAAATCGCGGGGCTCGGGCGATTCGATCCGCAAGGACACGTACCGGGGCCGATAAAGGTGCCGGAAGAAGAGCCCAACACCGAATATCCGCATACGCTCGATCTGCGCAGGAAGATGAATACCTGAGGCCCATCAATTTTGTAAAGGATCATCAAAAAAGCCCATGAGCATTAACTGGAACGAATATTCCGCGGGGAAATTCTACGACGAATTGATCAGCAGTCCGGGTAACGCCCGGGTTTGCGCCAGGGGGCTGATTTCTTACCTTGGCTCGCTCACGGCCGAGGAGATGGAGATGCGCCAGCAGGCGGCCGATATCGTAATTCGCGAAATGGGAGTGTCCTTCACCGTGTATTCGGATGGCGAGAACATCGATCGCTCCTGGCCGCTGGATATCATCCCGCGGGTGATCGCCTTGAAGGAATGGAACACGGTCGCCGAAGGACTCAAACAGCGATTGAAAGCCTTGAACTTGTTTATCAACGATGTCTACAACGAGCAACAGATCATTCAGGACGGCATCGTTCCGGCCGAATTGATTCTGGAATCGCGCAATTTTCTGAAGCCCTGCCGCGGGATTCAACCGCCTCATGGAGTCTGGGCGAATATCTGCGGCACGGACCTGGTTCGTGACGAAAAGGGCCGCTTTTTTGTTCTGGAAGATAATCTGCGCGTACCTTCGGGTGTTTCCTACATGATGGAAAACCGGGAAGTCATCAAACGCGTATTTCCGGAAATGTTCGAACATTATAGCATTCATCCGGTTGACGACTATCCCTCGCAATTGTACGGGATGCTGGCATCCCTCACGCCGCGCAAGAAATCCAAACCGGTGATCGTGGTATTGACGCCCGGCGTGTATAACTCCGCTTACTTCGAACATTCCTTCCTGGCTCAGGAAATGGGTACCGAACTGGTCGAAGGTTGCGATCTGTTTGTCGACGACGACGATTGCGTTTATGTCAAAACCATCGACGGACCGGTTCGGGTCGACGTGATTTACCGGCGGATCGACGATATTTTCATGGATCCCGAAGTGTTTCGCAAAGACTCGGCGCTGGGGGTTCCGGGAATCATGCGATCCTGGGAAAGGGGCAAGGTCGCGATTGCCAACGCGCCCGGCAGCGGGGTTGCCGACGACAAGGTGATTTACGCCTTCGTGCCGAAGATGATCCGCTATTATCTGAACCAAGACGCGATCCTCCCGAATGTACCGACTTATCTCTGCATGCACAAAGATGAACGCGGATTCGTGCTGGATCACCTGGATGAACTGGTCATCAAACCAGCCAACGAATCCGGTGGATACGGCATTGTGATCGGCCCGCATGCGCGCGAATCCGAACGTCGCAAGGCGGCCCGGAATATTCGGAAAACCCCGCGTAATTTCATCGCGCAACCGATGCTGGCCCTGTCCACGGCCCCGACCTTGTGTGAACAGACTGCCGAACCGCGCCATCTGGATCTGCGTCCTTTCATCCTGCAAGGCGATTCGATCTATGTCACGATGGGTGGCTTGACCCGGGTGGCCCTTAAGAAAGGCTCATTGGTCGTGAATTCGTCCCAGGGCGGCGGCAGCAAGGATACCTGGGTCGTCGAAAGGAATATTTAACATGCTGTTATCCAGAGTCGCGGAACGCATTTACTGGCTGGCCCGTTACCTGGAGCGCGCCCAGAACACCACCCAGTTGATCAACGTGCAATGTCATGTGCTTTTGGATCTGCCCTTCGGAACCGAACTGGGGTGGGGCACGCTGTTGAGCATCACCAGTACCGAATCCAGTTTTTTCTCGCGTTACAAGAATCTGACCGAACGCAATATCGTTAAATTCATGCTCGCGGATCTCGATAATCCGGGATCGATCCTGACCTCGCTGCGCAACGCGCGGGAAAATATCCGGACAACCCGGGATATTCTTCCTTTCATGCTCTGGGAAGAGGTGAACGAGTTGTATCTGTACGCGAATGACCATGTCGCGGGCTCCCTGACTCGACGCGACCGTTACAAATTCCTCGAGGAAATCCGCTGCGGTTGCCAGCAGATCGCGGGATTGCTGGACCGCAATTTGAACCGGGATGAAGTCTATGATTTTATTAAACTGGGTAGCTATATCGAACGCGCGGATATGACCACCCGGATCCTCGATGTTGCGGCGTCATTGCTGTTGACACGCGGCCCGTCTTCTTCGGTGATCGATGACCTGCTATGGATGAGCGTGCTGAATTCGTTGCACGGGTTGACGATGTATCGCAGGCACTACGGTCCCAAAGTGATCGCCGAGAATGTCGTACAGTTCGCGTTGACGCATCGCCAATACCCCTGTGCGGTCGGTCATTCCATGCACCAGATAGAATCCTTGTTGAGCACCTTGAAGAATCCTGGCGAGGCCAGGAAGATCACCCAATCCATACTGCACAAGCTCGACGCTGCCGAATTTTCATCCTTGCTCGAAGAACCCGCGGCGGAAAAGGGATTGCACAGTTTCCTGGACCATATCCAGATCGACCTGATCGATCTGCATAACAAAATCAGCAGCGCCTGGTTCGAATATGAATCATGAAACGGTTTCGCTGCGGTTGCGGGAACGAAGTCTTTTTTGATAACACTTTTTGCGAAGTTTGCAATCGAGTATTGGGTTTCGATTTCGAGACTCTGGAGATCCACGCCTTGCAGCCTCGTTGGCTTCCGGTCTTCGAGAGCATGGTCAATGGCCGGAATTATCGATTATGCGCGAATTTTACCGAGCACAAGGTCTGCAACTGGCTCGTCGCGGAATCGGACTGGAATCAATTTTGCCGAGGCTGCCGCCTGAATCGCACCATCCCGGATCTCGACAACGCGATCAATCTGGTCCGCTGGCGGGAAATCGAAAAAGCCAAGAAACGCTTATTATACACCTTGTATTCACTTAATTTGCCGGTCATCGACAGGACCGGGAATCCGGAACAGGGATTATTGTTCGACTTCATGGAGGACAATCGAACCGATCTGCATCACGTGGAAGATCTAGTCACCACCGGACACTACAACGGAGTGATCACGATCAACGTGCTGGAAGCCGATCCACTGTACCGGGAAAAGATCCGCCAGCAGATGCATGAGCCGTACCGGACCGTGCTCGGACATTTCCGCCACGAAATCGGCCATTACTACTGGGATTATCTGGGTCTGGACCCCTGGATGCGATCGAGATTCCGGAAGGTGTTCGGTGACGAACAGATTCCGTATGCGGATGCGCTCGATCGCTATTACAAAAATAGCCCTTTAACCGGCTGGCAAAAGGATTATATCACTGCCTACGCGGCCTCCCATCCGCTCGAAGACTGGGCGGAGACCTGGGCACATTATCTTCATATGCGGGATATGCTGGAAACCGCGCGCGAATGGAAGGCTTTAATCCCGCCCGAAACCCATGATTTCGATACCGGGCTGCAACAATGGATCGATCTCACGATCGTCGCCAATGAATTCAATCGCAGTATGGGGCTCGCCGATAGCTATCCTTTCGTGATTGCGGCGAATGTCCGAAAAAAACTCGCGTTGATCAATCAGATTGTTCAGGAATCAAGCGCTTCAGAGGGAGCTTCGGCAGTTCCCTGAAGGCTTTCACGACCTTTTCATCCCAGGCGCGTTTGACTTCCTGCAGATAAGGGTTATCTTCCGTGAAGCTGATTCGCTCATGAAGCTGAAAAGAATGGTTCTCGTAGACTATCAATTCGATCGGCGGCCCGACCGAAACGTTGCTGCGCATGGTCGAATCCATGGATACCAGTGCGCAACTGACCGCATCATCGATCGGGGTGTCGGGACGAATAATCCGGTCCAGAATCGGCTTGCCGTACTTGGTTTCTCCGATCTGCAGGAACGGAGCATGAGTCGAGGCCTGGATATGATTGCCCTGCGGATAGATCAGAAAGATGTCCTGCGGATATCCGCTGATCTGGCCGCCGAATATGAAGGTCGTTTCCGGATTGAAACCCGAACCCGCGCTCGCATTCAGGTGCTTTACTTGTTCCGCGGAACTGATCCGCCCGACATAATCGGCCGCTTCATTTAAATCGGTTACCGTAAACAGATTGACCGGTGTCCGGTCATTGATCTGTTTGGTAATCTGATTTGCGACCGCCTGAGTGGTCGCTAAATTTCCGGCGCTCAGCAGCACGAACTGGCGTTTTTTGCGTAAGCCCCAGGTGTACATCTTGCTGTAGGTACTGACCTGATCAATCCCCGCATTGGTCCTGGAGTCGGAGCAAAACACCAATCCGGCGGACAATTTTATTGCGACGCAATAAGTCATGAAATAATCGTGGACGCGACTTCGGTGCTAGTGATTTCGGCGAGACATTATACCTAAATTTAAATCCGATCAATCGAGCCATTGCGGGAAACTGAAAGATGCGCCGCGAGCGACCAGCCTGGCGAGTACCGGTCGGATTTTCCACCGTTTCAAAATCCAGCAACAGGAGACCAATTTCCGAGGAGCCCGTTCTTCCGCGAAAATTTGTGAGTCCATCAATAGCCGCGGGTCGCCCGTTGATTGTTGCGTGCGGGACTCAGATCTTCGATTCGATCGTAGCGTCGATCAGGCAGACATTTGCGCCGGAAAGGTTCGAGCGAACCAGTTTTTCCCTCAAATCCGCCAATCCTTCCGGGTGAATGGGAGCCAGTTTAATTTTCAGGCGATACTCGTTCGCGGTTTTGAAGTGCCGCATTCCGCGACGAAAATCGCGCGAGGAATATTTACCGAGCGAGGTCAGGAAATAGATATGGTCGGTTTTCGAATACCACATGGCAAAGACAATGTGATGTTTCTCGCCGTTTAACTCATAGTCGATCAGCATCGCGCCCTTGAAATCCCGGTTTTGAATCGCGGAACTGATTCCCCTGACCAGGGTCTCGTAGACAACGTACTGAATCGGCAGTAATGTGGTTTCGCCGCTCTGGAGAAGCTTGGAATTGCCTTTTCCGTAATAGATGTTGAACTTTTCGCGCTTTGGCGCCGGAGGGGCCGCGGTACGATCCGGATGATTCTGAGTCAGTGGCTGAAGTTGCATCGATATGCTCCGATTTAATTTCTTTATCGAAATTAAGGCATAAAAGATGCCAATCTTGGACGCTGCTTTACTTCTCATGAAAGCGTCTGATAATTCGGCAGAAAAGTTTCTCGTCCGGAATCATTCAAAAAGATCGTTGATAGAAAACCAACAAGTTGGACCGGATGTAAAATATTCTGACAAACCGCGTCCGATTCAACGGCGGTTGGACTGATCCTGCTATTTGAAAATTGTTTGATAGACCAGCGAATAAAGGATGGCCTGCGCAAATGTAAGCAACCAGAAATATAATCCGAACATCATGATCCTGGCGACCCGTTGGTGCAGGGCTCGATTTCGTTTCACGAGCACGAAAGATCCCAGGATCGAAACAGCCAGTATGGCGCAGGCTGAGGTATAGATTGTCATGGCGGTGGTTGTGAGTCCTTTATGCGATGGTCGAGCGTTCGAATCGCACACGGCCCACCGCATTATCAAGTACTTAGCCTCGTTGCTACTCTCCAAAACCTTTCGACCGCAGCCGTTTCAAAGCCACTGGCCGAAGGCCGCCGGTCATGCTTCTGGCGTATTCCGAGAGATGTTCACCGCTCAGATGCGCATAGCGCCTGACCATTACCACGGATTCCCATCCTCCAAGCTTCTGCAACACATTCAACGGAGTCCCCGCTTGGGCATGATGCCAGGATGCCCAGGTATGCCGTAAGTCATGCCATCGGAAATCCTGGATACCCGCCCTTTTTAACGCAACCCGCCAGGCTTTAGTATTCATATTCGTCACAGGTTTTCCCTTGTGACTGAACACATGGGTCTGGCACTTTCCTGTTTGTCCTCGAACAATTACGACCGCAGTCGGTGACAATGGTACCGCTATCGCTTTCCGCGCCTCGGCCTGATCCGAATGTATCCAAGCGCAGCGCCGTACTAAATCGACTTGCGTCCATTGAAGGTCAAGAACGTTTGCCCGCCGTAGTCCCGTTTCCAGGCTGAACCGCGCCATATCTGCAAGATGCGGTGGAAGCTCCGAAAGCAGTTTTTCCGCTTCTTCCTGAGTTAAAAACCGGATTCGACGCTTGGAACCGGAAGCATTCGAACTTTTGGCGTCTGAACTATCCATCCCCATTCAAGGGCCGCGCGGCGCACGATTGCCCTGATAACAGCAAGCATCCGGTTGACCGTGCCGTTTTCAACCCCATCATCCAGCCTTGCAGCGGTGATGGCATCGAGCATGTCGCGGTCTATGTCCATTAACTTCACTCCGAACAAATGAGCATCAAGACCGCGTAATATCCATACGTCATCTTTGTGCGTTGCCTTATGCCCGGTTTCACTTAGCCAGCGGACAACCGCTTCTTGCCAAAGGTAGCCGGGCTTTACCCCGAGCCTGGATTGCTGCCAGAGTTCGGACTTCAGCCGGCCATATTCCCGGGCGGCTTTAGGGTTCTTCATAAAGATCGAGAACGTCTTCCAGCGCCGCCACGCAGTCGGAACTGACCTCCGGAATGCACCATTCCTGCTTTTGCCAGGCTTTGAGGGTGTTTTTTTAAGAGCTGGCGGATGGTTTCATCACTGCAGGAAGGGGAGTAATTCAATTGCACCACCTTGCTGGCCAAAAGGCGCAGCGTCTGCCGTGATTGCCTGGCCCTCGGGCGCATCGCTGCAGGCCACAGCGATCAGATGAGCCGCCTGTTGATCGGTGAGTTTGGGCGCCTTGCCAGGACCCGGATGATCTTTCAAGGCCGCTTCCGGGCCTTCTTCCACGCAGCGCTGACGGGTTTTCGCCAGCATCGACGGCGAGACATTCAGCGCCTCGACGATAGCCTGGTCTTGCAGACCCTCGGCGGCCTTGAGCAGAATCCGGGCACGCGTCTGGCTACGTGCGGTAGTTCTGCCTTTTCGAATCACCGCGTGCAAGGTTCGTTTTTCATCGTCAGTCCGATTTACTTTGTATTTGATAGCCGGCATGGTGGGTATATCCAAACGAAATTTGTCTTTATACCTCACTTTAACTTTGTTTCATATTATTTTGTATTTAATTGACTGACTATTAGTAGCCAGTCAGGTTGAAACACAAGGATACAGTCGAGCGAGTTTGCGGCGAGCATCCTGAGGGTTTTACGGGTCAAGTCTTGTTCTTTCTCGTTATCGGTAACCGGGAACCCCGGTCGAATGGCCGCCATTTACATCTACGAAAAAATTGCGGGTTATCCACGCGATGCGATTGTCTCGTATTTCGGAATGATGCGCTATGCAGTTGCTTCCGGGGTCGTCTCGCGATGTTAGAG
>JBOICY010000239.1:0-1578 GCA_050740335.1 Methylococcales bacterium
CTGTGGCCCCGGTCCTCGGCGCCCCCATTTCGATATTTTCCGGGCTCGCCGAGCGGAACAAGGATACATAGAGGGGAAGAACCTCATCATCGAGCAGCGATTCGCAGCTTGCCGATACGATCGGATGCCGGGGTTAGCCGCTCACCTCGTGCAGGTTCCGGTCAACGTTCTGTTCACCATGGGCACGAGGGCGGCTCGAATCGTCGCCGGAACCGTGAAGACTACGCCGCTCGTCGTCTACTCGTGCGACCCGTTCGAGCACGTCACACGCCTCGCTCGGCCCGGTGGAAATCTGACCGGTGTCACATGCATGACGACGGAGCTCAGCCCGAAGCGCCTCGAACTCCTCAAGGAGGCGGTTCCCAAGGCCTCGCGGGTGATGTTTCTTCATGACCCTGAAGCTGCGCCCAACGCGTTGAAGCTGACCCAGGAGGCCGCACCGCGCCTGGGTGTCAGATTGCAAGTGGCTCAGGTGGGAGCCGCCGAAGCGCTGCTACCAGAGCTCACGATGATCGCGAAGGAGCATCCAGACGCGTTGGTCGTGTATCCCGACGTCGTTCTCAGCTCTCATCCTCGGCCTCAGCAGCTCGCCGACTTCGCCATCAAGGCCCACTTGCCCACGATGCATGCGTTCCGGTTTTTCGTAGACGCTGGCGGTCTCATGTCCTACGGTGCGACCCAATCCGAGATTTATACGACGGCCGCCGACCAGGTCGTAAAGATCCTCGAGGGTGCTCGGCCGAGTGAGTTGCCGCTGCGACAGGCAACGCGGTTCGAGCTGGTGATCAACCAGAAGACTGCGAAGGCGCTGGGGCTCACGATCCCGCCGTCGCTGCTGCTGCGGGCGGATCAGGTCATTGAATGATCGGAAGACGCGCCGCTATTTCCACACGAATGGGGACGGATTCCTCCACCGTGCATCGACTAGTGGCGTTGGATCTTCATCTCGGTGTGCTATGGTGGAGCGGATTTCAAATACTCTGAGGAGGTTCGCCGATGGCCGTCAAGATCAGCATCAGGCCCAACGGTCCATATCTGGTCGAGGGCGAGGTCGAGTTGGTAGACGTCAACGGTAACAAGGTCGATACGAGCGGCAAGGGGCCGCGGTTCGCGCTGTGCCGGTGCGGCGGGTCGGTCAGCAAGCCGTTCTGCGACGGTACCCACAGCAAGATCGGCTTCCAGGCCGCGGAAGCGGCCGTCGCTCAGGAAAAGAAGTAAGGAATCGCGGGGAGGCCCCAGCCCTCGCGGCAGGCCGCGCAGGACGTGACACCTGAGCCGGCGATCGAAGGGTCAGGCGACCGTCTTGCGGTCCGCCGCCCGGGCTAGGGGCTGCGCCTGAAGCAGGAAGCGAGGGCGCCGCCGACGCACACGCACTCCATGTCTGCGCCGGTCTTGTCTTTCACGCTGATGACGCGGTTGCGGCAGTCGGGACTCGAAAGCGTGTGACGAGACAGGGCGAACCCGGCGCCGACCGCCACCAGGAAGCCCAGGACTACCAGGATCCACACGTACAGTTTCATTGATGGATCATGCTCAAGAACCTCTAGCCCCGGCGGCTACTGGCCGTGTCCCCAGGCG
>JBOICY010000240.1:0-6343 GCA_050740335.1 Methylococcales bacterium
CGGACCTCAATGCAGGCCGTCTTCTGACGATGTTGTTCGGCAATCTTGGCGCTCATGACAGTCCTCTGCCAGGGCACTCGGTGATTCGTTGGCAGCCAGCCAGGTTTCCAGCCTATTGGCGATGAGGGCACCGGCGAGGCGGATGTCGAAGAAGCCGGTGCGCGGAGTGATTGTCTCGCTCATGGCCATCGTTCAGAACGCCTCGCGGCGCCGCAAGAGCTCGCGGTGGATGGCGCAAAGCTCGCCGAGGATGTGGCGAATGCGGCGGTAATTGCCCAGCTATTCGAGGACTCGCGCGAGATCGGCCTGGGGCACGTACTCCATCGCCGGCCGCTGGTTCTGGCGACTCACCGAAAGATAATACTTGGGGCCATGCCCGGGGCTCCGGGCACATTGGCAGCCGGGTTTGCCACAGCGTTAGTAGGGTTCGATGAGCGAGCCTCGTTGCAGCGCGTCGAAAGGCGGTAATTCCCGTAACCGTAATGCGCGCCGCTGCCGAAGCGTTGCAGTGGATTCTTCCGGCATGTTTAGCAGACCACGTAGTTAACGGGTCTGATAATCCGCCAGGCTGCGTCATTCGTCAACCCCCTTGGCATGATCCAGTGGTTCCAGGAGCACCGCTCATTGCAAGAGCCCTTCGACATCGAACTGAGCGCATGAGGCTGGGAAGGAATCTTGGGGTGTGGGCTCTGCGCGGTCGGTCCATTCACGGACTACCGCGTAGCTGCCGCGTTCCGGATCGCGCAGGATGAGTGTCTCGACGCCGGCTACGCGTCGCATTTTAAGGATCTCGCAGCGCTGGCCTCGAAACGGATGGAATGGATGCACGATTTCCGCCCATCCCAAAGGTGAACTGTCACTATGTGCAGTTCGCGAGGACCGTCCCGACGGTCAAGGACCGGGTGTTGCAAACCGCGGTAACCCGGATGCTGACACCGGTTTTCGAGGCCGAGTTCGAAGAATGCAGCTTCGCGTATCGCAAGGGTTGGTCCGTGGAACAGGCCGTTGAGCGCGTGATCCACCTTCGCGATGAGGGTTACTCCTGGGTCGTGGACGCGGACATCCACGCTTTTTCGATGAAATCGACCACACTTTACTGATGGACCGGGTGCGCGCCCTGGTCGGCGACGAAGCCATCCTGGATCTGACTCGGCTTTGGCTCGAGGGGGACGTGATCGACGGCAAGCGGCGCTTCCGCCTGACCAAGGGCATCGTACCGCAGGGTTCGCCGATTTCACCGCTATTATCCAATTTGTATCTCGGTCACCTGGACGAAGCCTTGCTCGAGCGCGAGATGCGCCTGGTCCGGTTCTCCGATGATTTTCTGATTCTCTGCAAAAGTCAGGAACGCGCGGAGGCTGCGCTGGAACTGACCGAAACGGTTTTGCAACAGCTTAAACTGAAAATCAACCGGGACAAAACCTCGGTGCTGAATTTCAACCGCGGCTTCCGTTTTCTCGGGGTGGAATTTATCCGCTCGCTCGAATCCAAGCTGAACAGCCCGGTCCGGCACCCGGTCAGCCATTTCAAGCTCGACTACCGGCGCTGCGTGGAACATCAGATCAACCACCTGGCCGCGGTCGTCCGGGGCTGGGAACCACGCTACCGACCGGCGCTGTTCCGATGAGCCGGCTCTGGATGATCAGTTATGACATCGAGGACGACCGGGTCAGACGGCGCGTGCACGACTTGCTTAAAGACCACGGCGTGCGCGTGCAATTCAGCGTATTTGAATGCTGGCTGGACTCCCGGCAAGTGGCCGGACTCCGAATTCGCGTGCGGCGTGCAATCCAGGACACAGACCGCGTGCTCTGGTACCCCTTGTGTACCTGGTGCAAGCGTTCGATTGACTGGCACGGCCAGGGTCTGCCGGCGGAAGATGCGGATTTTCACCTGCTGTGAGTGCATTCTACGTGGTCTGCTATGATGTCCGCGACGCGCGCAGACTCCGGCGAGTCGCGAACGATATGGAAAACTTCGGGGTCCGCGTGCAAAAAAGCGTGTTCGAATGTTACCTCGACGGTGACGAAATGACGAGACTCAAAAGGCAGGTCCTTCGCTGGATCGATCCCAAGGAAGACCATGTCCGCTACTATCCCTTGTGTGGCAAGGATAAACCCGGCATCCTGTTGGACGGTCCCGGCACCATTAGCGCGAATCCGGATTACCACCTGGTATGAGATGCGAAGTTGGATAACCCGGATCATTCGATCCATACCCGCGTGCCGGCGGGCACCCGGTCGAAAAGCTCGACGAGTTCGGAATTTTTCATGCGGATGCAGCCGTGCGAATCCGGAAAGCCCCGGACCATATGATCCGGACTGCCATGGATGTAAATATACCGCCAAGCCGTATCGACATCGCCGAAGCGGTTTCTACCGGGTTCCAAACCGCTGAGCCAGAGTATTCTCGACAAGATCCAATCCCGCTCCGGGTATTTTCGCTCGAGTTCCCTCGAATAAATCTCACCGGTCGGTCTGCGTCCGGCGAAAACCGAATACATCGGAGCCCCTTCGCCGATTCGCGCCCTGACCTGATGGAGCCCGCTCGGGGTACATTCGCTGCCGGATCTTTCGCCCGGGCCGTTGCGCGCAGTGGAGACTGCATAACTGCAGACGACCTGGTTGTTTTCGAGCAGATCCAGCCTCTGTTTTGCGATTAGAACGTTGATGCGAAGCCCGCAAATCACAACGATTGCACCGATCTCAGCTTCTCTCGAACAATGCGATCGATTCCACGTGAGAGGTCTGCGGAAACATGTCCATGACCCCGGCGCCTTTGATCCGATAGCCGAATTTTCCGGTCAGAATAGCCGAATCCCGCGCCAGCGTGGATGGATTACAGGAGATATAGACGCACCGCCTGACTCCCCAGCGAGGGAGATATTCCAATATTGCTTCGGCGCCCGCCCGTGACGGATCCAGCAAAGCCAATGTGTAGGTGTCTCGACACCATTCCTCGTGAGCAATGTCCGTGGCGAGATCCGCAACCCAAAATCGAACATTGTCGATCCGATTGATTTCGGCATTTTTCCTGGCCTGCGCGATCAACCCCTGGCTTCCTTCGATCCCGGCGACCCGCTCCACATGGCGCGAAACCGGCAGCGTGAAGTTTCCGATTCCGCAGAAAAGATCGATCACCCGGTCGTGCGGTCCGGGTTCGAGCAACTCAATCGCCCGATCCACCATGCGCCGGTTGATCTCGACATTGACCTGGGTGAACTGGAGGGGCTCGAAATAAAATTTCACCTGATGCGCGGGCAAGGCATAACTCAGGGTTCCGGATACGCATTCATCCACGGCAACCAGCGAATCGGGACCGTGTGGCTGCAGATAGACCGCAAAAACATGGGAACGCCCGAAATTCCTTAAACGCAGCCGGTCATCGGTACTCGCCTCGGCTAGATTACGGAACACCAGCACACAGCCCGAGTCGCCCAACGCAACCTCAACCTGCGGAATGCGATCGCGGATCGAGAGGCTGTTGATCAGTTCCGCGATTTCCGGCAATTTGGTTCCCACAAGGGGATGCAGGATCTCGCAATGTTCGATATCGGCGATCAAATGAGCGGCCTTTTCGCGAAACCCGACCAACACTCTCTGTTTTTTCGCGACGTATTTGACACTCAGCCTCGCCTTGTGGCGATAAGCCCAGACAGGCCCCCGGATCGGCGGCCAGAAGGTGATGTTCTCCAGATGGCCGATGCGCCGGAATTGCTCCTCGAGAATTCGCTCTTTTATCTCAATTTGCCGGTCCGGATCGACATGCTGAAAACTGCAGCCGCCACAACGTCCGAAATACTCGCATTTCGGTTCGCTGCGCAACGGCGATGGCTCGAGAACCCGGACCACTATCGCCTGCGCGAAATCCCGTTTCAAATCGGTGTATTTCAATTCCACCCGCTCGCCGGGTAAAGCGCCGTCGACAAAAGTCACCCGGCCGTCGATGTGCGTCAAGCCGCGGCCATCATGACAAAATCCCTCGATTTCGGCATCCGCGAGAAGCTCGGGTATTTTTCTGGCTTTTCGACGAGCCATTGAAGTTGCCGGTGGACGAGGCTGAAGCTCGACTCTAAGCCGGAAAAACCGCTGTAGAAAGGTAACGGTCGCCCCGGTCACACACGATGGTCACGATCACCGCGTTCTCGAGTTCGGAGGACAAACGCAAGGCCGCGGCAACCGCCCCGCCCGAGGATATACCCGCGAAAATGCCTTCCCGGAATGCCATCCGGCGCGTGGTATCCTCAGCCTCTTCCTGGCCGACATCGACAATCCGGTCGACCCGCTTCGGATCGTAAATTTTCGGGAGATAAGCCTCGGGCCAGCGCCGGATGCCCGGGATTTTGGCGTTTTCCTGAGGCTGTACACCGACGATCTGGATAGCGGGATTTTTCTCCTTCAAAAATCGCGAGGTCCCCATGATCGTTCCGGTCGTGCCCATGGAACTCACAAAATGAGTGATCGTTCCTTCGGTATCCCGCCAGATTTCCGGCCCGGTTCCTTCATAATGAGCCCTCGGGTTGTCCGGATTCGCGAATTGATCCAGAATTTTGCCGATCCCCCGCGCTTCCAGTTCCCTGGATTTGTCGATTGCCGCTTCCATGCTCCCCTGCTCCGGGCTCAGAATAATTTCGGCTCCGAAAGCCTTCATCACCGCTCGGCGCTCGACGCTCATGCTTTCCGGCATGATCAGAATCATCCGATAGCCCCTGATCGCCGCGGCCATCGCCAGCGCGATTCCGGTATTGCCGCTGGTTGCTTCGATCAGGCAATCGCCGGGCTTGATTTCGCCGCGTTCCTCCGCCCGCTTGATCATGCTGAGCGCCGGTCTGTCCTTGACCGAGCCCGCGGGGTTGTTGCCCTCGAGTTTGGCCAACAAAATATTCGTGGTATTCCCGGCCAGTCTTTGCAACCTTACCAAAGGTGTGTTGCCCACGAATGCTTCAATGGTCGGCAATGTCATTTAACCGCCTTCAGATTATTATGCAACACATAGCTATTATAAAATTCCAGCGAGGGCATCGGCTTGGCGATCAGATAACCTTGCACCAGATCGCAACCGTGTTGCTTCAGGAAATCATACTGCGACTGGAATTCAACGCCTTCGGCGACCACCTGCAGGTTCAACTTGTGCGCCAGTTGGATCATGCCGTCGATCACCGCGGCGCCGGATCGATCCTCCGGTACATCGCGAACGAAACTGCGGTCGATCTTGAGGACCTGTACTTTCAAGCGTTTCAGATAACTGAACGCGGAATAACCGACTCCGAAATCGTCAATCGCAACAGTGACCCCCATGTTCGCAAGCTGGTTCAGTTTGTCAAGCGTTTCATTGCTGCATTCGAGCACGGTATTCTCGGTAATTTCAATTTCCAGATACTCTCCGGCCAAGCCGCTGCGCCTGAGGCAATCGCGCACATTGTCAACGAACGAGGGCGACATGAATTCGCGAACGGAAACATTCACGGCGATTCGTCCAGTGAATCCTTTTTCATCCTGCCAGTTTTTAAACTGCTTACAGGCTGTAATCATACACCACGCACCAATCTCGTTGATCAGACCGGTTTCTTCCGCGATCGGGATGAAGCTGTTGGGCGGCAAAAATCCACGCCGCGGATGTTTCCACCGGATCAGAGCTTCGGCTCCAACGACCCGGGAACTTCGCAAATCCACCTTGGGTTGATAATAAAGGGTCAATTCGTTATTCTGAACCGCCCGGCGCAGATCGGACTCCATTTCAACCCGTGCCGAGATCGAGGCGCTCATTTCCCGGGTATAAAACTGGTAATTGTTGCGGCCCATGGCTTTGGCCCGATACATGGCCGTATCGGCATTTTTGAGTAAAGATTTCCATTCATTGCCGTCGTCCGGGAAAATTGAAATCCCGATACTCGCGCCGACATAAATTTCTTTCATGGCAACGTAGAAAGGTTCGGACAGTGCCTTCAGAATATACTGAGCCTTAATATCCGCCCCCTCCGGTCCACGGATCGAACTTAAGACCACGACGAATTCGTCACCGCCGAGCCGTGCAAGGGTATCCTCGGTTCTCACACAGCGCCCGACCCGCTTGGCAAGAAGCTTTAAGAGGTCATCTCCCGCGGCATGGCCGAGATTATCGTTCACATCCTTGAAATGATCGATATCAATGAACATCACGGCCAACTGGTTGCCGTTCCGGCGGGCATAGGCGATATCCTGAAGCAGCCGGTCTTGAAAAGCAACCCGGTTCGGTAGTCTGGTCAAATCGTCGACATACAAAAGCTCTTTTTCTCGTTCTTCAGACCGGCGGGCATCGAGTATCCGTTTGACACGTTGGCGCAACACCGCAAGATTAATAGGCT
>JBOICY010000241.1:0-6366 GCA_050740335.1 Methylococcales bacterium
ACCTCCCGAGCGCCTCGGCGACCTGATCCGGTTCAGCGCGGGTTTCTTGCAGGCACAGAATGTCGGGCATGAGCCGATCGAATGAGGTTTGGAAATCTTTTTGTTGTATGGCGCGGATGCCGTTGACATTCCAGGAAATGATTTTCATGGTCGAATCCGGGTTGAAAAATTGCCCGTCAGTATAACCCGAAGTTCCATCTGGAGAAATCAATAAACTAATTGATACAACTAATTAACAAAAGCGGTCATGTTAATTTTCTGGGGCTGGGAACGCTCGGATCACGGCCAAGTCCGTGTATACTGATTAGTAACTATTCACCACCGAGATACAGAGATCACGGAGATTGTTGAACGGTTACACTTTACAACCTCATAACAGTACTTACCGATTCGTTCCGTATGAACCGACGCATCGCGCGCTTTGGGTTCTCTGTGCACCCTTTGGTGAATAAAATGGCTGATTTGAATCCTGCTGAATAGTTACAAACCCGGAAAAGGCGCTGAGTCAAACTGCGATGAACACCTTGCACAATCGCTATCGGACTATTCTAGCCCACGCTGAAAAAGAGCTGGCCGAGCTTCTGCCCAAGCCCGATGGCAAGCGAGCAGCAAACTGGCCAAATCCGATGCCCATAATCTGTGGGAGCGACTGAAAACGCATGAAGTCGCGGTGTTGTTATTTGCCAAGGACCCACAGGTGGCCTTTACCAATAATCGCGCCGAACAGGATTTGACAATGGATAAGTCAAACAGAAGGTCTCCGGTTGCTTCCGCTCAGAAGATTATGCGCATGCCGATTGTCGGATCTCCAGCTATCTGCAAACCAACGATAAGCATTCTTTCTATCTTTCCTTATCCGATCGGCGCCCGTGCCGGTCTCACACCATCTTGTTGTTCGGATTCTATCGATCAAAGCACTTTCATCCTCGAAAAACCTGCGTTAAAATTACTATCCATTATCCATCATTCAATACGCAGGTGTTGAGTCGGCAGGCAATGGTCGGTACGCGAAATGCTCGCGGGGGCGAATCAAAGCCACCAAACTGGCGGGGATGGGGAATTTACCTCGTTGTCAGCCTATTCGTCGCCCGGGCGGGCATGTTCTGGTACCAATCGACCCGCAAGGGGTTTGCCGATGTCCTGTGATTCAGTAGAAAATACCGGCATGAACCGACAGGAACTCGCTCGGTTTACCGAGGCGTATATCCAGCAAGTGTTGCGCGCGCATCTGCCCGCGGATACCCCGGTCTATCTGTTCGGATCACGCGCCCGCCAGTGCGAACGCTGGAACTCCGACTACGACTTATGGATTGACGCGGAAATTGCACGCCAGACAGTGGCGCAGATTTCCGATGATCTGGACGATTCCTTCGTGCCCTTCAATGTTGACCTGGTCTTGACATCGCAATTGAGCGGTGTTTTTGGTGACCGGGTAAAGCGCGACGCCAAACGATGGATGTAAGACTTCAGGCGTTTTCAGAATCCGTAACCGGCTTTGACTATCTGGTGCA
Organism: Methylococcales bacterium; assembly: GCA_050740335.1. Classification (GTDB taxonomy): domain Bacteria; phylum Pseudomonadota; class Gammaproteobacteria; order Methylococcales; family UBA1147; genus UBA1147. Next base: position 1,512 of record JBOICY010000241.1, read on the forward strand.
TGTTGACTTGCAGGCACTCGCCAAACAATTTGACGAACGGCTTATTGATGGCCTGCAAAATGGCATGGTTCAGAAGCTTGAATACACCACAGAAATCGGCTGGAAGACCCTGAAAGAATTTCTGAAGGCGCAAGCGGGCGTGGATGAAGCCTCGCCAAAGAAAGTTGTAAAAGCATGCTACCGGGAGGAATATCTCGATGAGGCAGACTACTTGTTGTTCCTCCACGCTATTGATGACCGCAATCGCCTGAGCCATGTGTACAGCAAGAAAGACTTTCTGGAAATCCTGGCAAGACTTCCGGGCTATGCGGCAATGTTCAAGCGGATAGCGCAGCGGCTTGCGAACGATTGGAGCGAGTAATGCCACAACATAACTCGTCCGATGGCGCCATTTGCGTAGTTAAACTTTCCCCGCTATGTCAGTATCGTTGTCACTTTGGAACTATTCAGCAAAAAGTTAAAAAACTACTTGCCAGGGTTTTGCGGTAATTTTTGCAAATTCGTAACTATTCAGCGGCATTCAAATCAGCCATTTTATTTACCACAGAGAACACAAAGCGCGCGAGGACTCGGTTCGTTCGGAACTAATCGGTAAGGACTGTTATGAGGTTGTAAAGCACAACATTTCAACAATCTCCGTGATCTCTGTGTCCCGGTGGTGAATAGTTACAAAAATATTACCTGCTTCCTTTGTGACGCCAAACAGGCCAAAAAGCTGGCGCGGACCTAAAAAAATGCCTGAAAATGGCAATTGACAATATTATTCAAAATCCAAGCGCAGATTTTGGCTTAGGTTAGTGCTTGACTTGTACAGCGTAGGAAACGATACTTTATACAGGTCTTTCGGCAGTGCAATCAAGACATTTCATCGGCGGCATTGCGCTGTCCATTATTTGCTTGAAATTTTGCCGCTAGTTGCTTTTTTGTTAAAAATGTCGTTGACACGCCACAAGGTCTTTGCTACGTTGTTCTTACGCAATGCACCGCGGTGCTCGCGCTCGGCAGGGGCTTAAAGGAGGGTTAACCCGCACTATGAAGTTTAATGCCCGCTTGGCAGGACATGCTCGGGGGGAGTGGCTGTGTGCGATCATGCGATATGGTTGACGGCCTGTCGGGGTGGGGGTTTACGCCACCGCCGAAGCTTTAAATTTGGTTTTTTAATTTTCTGGTACACAATGGAGATCCATTATGAAGTCATTTAGAAAGAAAAGCTCCGGCTTGGCTTGCGCCGCGGCGATCACCGGAGCCCTGCTGGCGCCGGCGGCCGAGGCGGTGAACCTCGCTACTGACCTTGTCGGGGACGTAGCCATTGCACCATACTATACCACGCGTGGAGGCTGGCAGACCCTGATCAACCTGACCAACACCCAAAACGTTCCGATCGTGGTCAAGGTCCGCATCCACGAGAGTGCGAACAGCCGCGACGTGCTCGATTTCAATGTCGGCCTGTCGGCATTCGACGTGTTTTCCGCGGTACTCCGCGAAGGCCCCAACGGAACCGCGCTGGTATCCACCGATTCCCCTGACGCAACCGGTCTTAGGACCTGCACCATTCCGAGCGTAGTCGGCACTGCGGCCGCCGGCACACCGGCGAGCGCGCAGGGTTATGGCGTGACCAATCCCAACACCGGCGCGACCGACACCAGCTACGACGGCGGCATCACCAGTATCGACCGGCTGCGCGAAGGATATATCGAATTCATTGTGATGGGTTTTACCGACCCTGCCGACCCGAGCGGACTCACCCCGGTGGTTGACCCGGTCACCGGTGTTATCGACGTCGCCGAAGCGATCGAGCAGAAAGACTGCGCGAACCTCGATATCGCATTCACCCCCAACAGCAATACGACTACCTCTATGCCGAGGATCCTCGAATCCGCGCGGCAGTTCGGCGAGCCCATCAACGCGCTGAAATTCAATTTCCGCCTGCTCAACGGGAGCCGCGGCGTGGAAGCCGGGACCGAAGCCGCCACCTGGGCGAACTTCTATAATGCGCCGGGACAGCCCGATGCGTTTATCCAACCCAGTAACAATGCCACGTGCACACACACCCGCGGCGATACGCGCCAGGGTATAGCCGAGTGGGTGCCCGGTGGTGGAGCTGCCGGTGTGCTTCCCGCCGCGGGCCCCGGAGGTGCAACGATTCCCGGGTCAACTAGTTGCGACAACCTCATCACCGCCCAGACGCCGTTTCCCTTCCTCGAACCGAGCCTGAACGACGCCTTCCCGGCGACCGCCAACTACTGGGACGATTTCCTCAATCAGCCCCTTTCAATCTCCCCGACTGACACCAGCCTCGCGGTTGATGCCCGCGTGCGCGGCGCCGATGCGATGAGCCTTACGATTCAACGCACAGCTGTCGTCGACGAGTGGTCCAGCAACGCTGCGCTGGGGGTGACCACCGACTGGATCGTGACCATGCCGACCAAGGGCTTCTACGTCGATCAGGTATTCGACCAGGCCACGGCGAGTCCTCCGAGCCCCTTGCCCTATCTGACCTTCGCGCAGGCAACCGGAGCTCTTCCCTTCGGTCCCACCTATGGCGTACAGTTCGCGATGACCGGCGGTCGACCCGAATCCTATCTGGACGCCGGTGCGGGGCTAGCCCAAACGCCGCCGTTGGCTCCCTTCCAGAACGCCTTCGAGCGAACAATCGCGACCGATCCGGGCAGCGCCGTGGCGTGTAACGACATCGGCTTTAACGTCTTCGATCGTGCCGAGCAGTCGATCGCGCCGACGCCCGGAGGTGGACCCATCGTGTCACCCGCGCCGCCGGTGATAGTTGCCACCGACCAGCTTTGCAACGAGGCGAACGTCGTCATCTTCAACGGCCGCTCGGCGCTGTTCCCGGTGGGACCATTGGACATCGACACCAGCGCGCTGACCAACACCACCGGTTGGATGTTGCTCACACTCGACGATTTCGCGGGTGCTCAGATCGCTGTCACCCAAGGGACGTTATCCGGTCTGCCGGTGGTCGGGTTCAACCTGAAGCAGCGCACCTTCGGCAATGTGACGACCAACTTCGCGAGCGCCATCAACCACTCCTTCCTTCGCGGCATCCCACAGTAATAACCCGCAACGGGTGGAGGCCTCACAGCGCCGGCGGGTTCCCCCGCCGGCGTTTTTGTTGGTGTTCCGCTAAGATGAGCCGCCAGAGCCCTGCTTTTTTCTCTATTTCCCATGGCTATAGATCCTGTTTTTCTTGATCCTTTTCGGGTTTTTCGTGCCGGCCTGTATTCTGCGGCTCACGGCCCGGCGCTACCGCTATTGATGCTGCTTCAGGCTTTGGCCGGCTGCGGCGGCGAGGAGGCAGGCGCACCGGTCAGTCGCTCCCGGCAGTTGATGCTGGACGTACCAGCCTACCGACATTATTTGAGCACGCTGAGCGCTACCAGCCTTGCGCAAATCCGATCGAGCCGGAAAAATATGCTCGACATGGCGCTGGATCTTCATTCGGATTCGTCGATCGCGGTCGAAGCCGAGGCCGCAGGTCTGGACCTCCGCCCGGAGGTCGCGGCGCAACTCCGACGCACCCGGCGCGCGATACTGTCGAACGCGATGCTGCGCCAAGCGATGCTGGACGCGACGATTCCGGAGAAAACCGAACTCGAAGAACTGGCGCATGAACGGTATCTGCGCTTCCGCGATCACTATGCGATTCCGGAGCGGCGCCGGGTGGCCCACATTCTACTGACCCGGCCGCAGCACTGCCCCTGCGAGGTGGAGGCGCCCGAGGAGGTGGCCCGCGGGTTGCGAAGCCGACTTGATGCGGGAGAGGACTTCGCCGGACTGGCGCGTGCGCATTCGCACGATTCCGCATCCGCGCAAAATGGCGGAGAATTGCGAGCCTGGGTTAAGCGCGACGGAAAAATGGTGCCCGCCTTCGAGGAAGCCGTGTTTGCACTGAAGGCGCCGGGCCAGGTCAGCGCGCCGGTGCGGAGCCCCTACGGCATCCATCTGATCCAGTTGCTGGAAATTGAGAAAGCACGCATGCCACCCTTCGAGGAAGTGCGCGAGCGCATCGAGGCGCAACTGATCAACGATATTCGCTCCAGCGCCGCCGAAAAACTACGCGCCCGGAACTATCCTGACCCGGACAGCATTGATTTCGCCGCCTTGGAGCGGCTGATTGCCGGGATGCAGGAAGCGGCCCAGGCCAATTCTTCGCAAAGCGCCGGGCCGGCCCCGCCGCGTGAGGATCAACCTTTGAATCCGGCCGTTCAACCTCCTGGAGATCAACCGAAATGAAGACATCCGTTAAATGGATTGTGGCATCGATTCTGGCGCTGGTCGGGGCGGGGGGTGCCCTGCTGGCGATTCATCCTGCTTTTTTCTTCGGTGATCCAGGTACTTGTGTGACAGTTCCGTCCGGCAAAATCGATGACAAAGCGGTGATCCGCGCTCGAGTACAGGCGCGCTGGGACGCATTGATCAAGCTCGACATGGAAAAGGTCTACCGCTTCGCTACCCCGGCCTACCGAGACACCTACGACCTCGTACATCTGAACAATCAGTACGGAGCCCAAATCGAGCGTACCCGCATCGATATCCTCGAGATCAACATTCCGCAAGACGATCCGGATACTGCGGATGTGCGGCTGAATCTTTATTTCATCGCCGCAGGCGTATCGGGCGGTTCGGTATACCGGGGCGAAAGCTACGAGAAGGAAACCTGGGTGCGGCGCATTGGATGCTGGTGGTACGTAGAGCCCCGGTGAAGAAGCGGTAACGAGGATGCTGAACTTTCTCGGTATCGGCGCGCAGAAAGCCGGGACTACGTGGGTCTATGCCCAGCTCGCCCGGCACCCGCGGATCCTGTTTCCCAAGGGCAAGGAGATGCACTATTGGGATT
>JBOICY010000242.1:0-3976 GCA_050740335.1 Methylococcales bacterium
GGTTGGTCCAGCGGGTGCCGCACGATCCGGTGTTGGAATTGATTGAACTTTACTCTAGAACTCTGGAACTCAAACGACCCGATCGGAAGGCAACCAGACCCAAAAATCGTATCAACCCCAAGCCCACGCGGCAGTATCGCTGAGCTTGACTTAACGGCATTGCCCCAAAGCCCCAGAGGCGGTGCTTCCTCTGTGGGCGGGTGCGGGTGGTTGGGGCAATGAATAGCCCTATTACGCACTACTATTACTAACAGTCAATTCTACGTGCCCGCTCACACCCCGAATTTCTGAATGCCCCCCAAACCCAGTAAAGACGCGGCCGTTCGGTTTATTCAAGAGTTTCTTCCGGAATATGGATGGATGCTTTCGGAGATTGCAAAAGATGGCGGCTGGTGAACGTTTGACTCCCGGTTCTATCAGATCCTTGAAAATCATAAAATCACCGATTACGCGAAGCTGTTCCCTGAACCATCAATTATTCCCAAGCTGATAATAGTTGCCTTCTGTGACCTGGAGGAGTTGGAAGACCAAATCGGCCGGTCTAACGCCCCTGCCTGCGCCAGCGATGCACAATCCCCTCCACGTCGAGGTCTTCCGGACCTTCTTTCCAATTTTTAAAATAGTCGACATCGCTGCTGTTCGGCAGAGGATCCGGACGGTAAATCTGGAAGCGGATCGGCAAGGGGGTGCCCTCACCGAGAATCATAGCTTCACCGCGACCGAGCGCCGATAGGATATCGGTCAGGTCCCCTTCGGATTCCGGAACCAAGTCGCGCACATAACTCTGATCGTCCGGGTTGGTAATACGCAGACAGATATAGGTTCCGCACTGTGAAAGTACGGTTTCCGACAACTCGTGCGGCCGTTGGCTGACCACCCCGAGCCCGACCCCGTATTTTCGCCCCTCCTTGGCAATCCTTTCCATTGATTTTCGGGTTCCTTCGTACTGAGAGTCGGAGTCCCTCGGAATATACGCGTGAGCTTCCTCGCACAACAGCAGTATCGGGAATTCCCGGTTACGCGGGTTCCAGTAATTGAATTCGAATGCGAGCCGGCCGATCTGCGCGGAGACTCCGGGCCGGACATCGAAGGGAACCGGACTCAAATCGATAATCGTAATCTGCTTTTTCGGATTACCCAGTCCGATGAAATCGCGCAACAGACCACTCAGGGTTTCGGAGGAAGTGCGCTTTTTTGGCTTCAGTAGAAAATCATAACGCGTATCGCTCACACGGCTGTGCAGCTTGACCAGAAATTCATCGAACTGGCCGAACAAAGCCCCCTTGGTCTTACCGAAATCCGAGCGTTGTTCGTTGGCGTCCTTGAAACTATTGTATAAATCACCCAAAGAAAAATAGATTGGTGAATCGATCGAAATCGTATCGATCGCGAGTCGTTTCGCCGATTTCTTCTTGAGTTCGTAGAGGATTTCACGCAGAAAGGCAATCTGCACCGAGGCGCCCGCGTCGGAGCGATCGATCAACAGGTCGATCAGTTCGGCAAAGGTCATCAGCCAATACGGTATTTCGAGATCGCGTGCGTCAAAATAGCAGACATTTTCCGGGTGGAAGGCATACTGCCGTTCGCCCTTTTCGTCCAGCCAGCTATATTCCCCGTGAAGATCCAATAGAATAACATGCGCATTCGGCATCGCAGCGACCGCGCGCTGGACAACACTCGCGACGGCCCAGGACTTCCCCGAACCGGATTGCCCTAGAATCGCGAAATGGCGGCCAAACATCGCCGAGGGGTCCAGACTCACTCCCAAATCCGGATGGGTCGGAATATAACCCAGGTTGAAGCCGTAGCCGCGGAATTTCATGAAGATCGGCTTCAGTTCATCGATCCCCACCGTAAACACTTCCGCGCCGGTTGTCGGATAGTGCCGCACACCCCGTTGAAAGACGCCCTTGGCATTGATTTCGCCGAGCGGAATCAAGGAAACATAGCGGGATTTTTCGGTCGATCCAATGCTTGCGGGGCCCGGTCTCGATTCAATTTTCTCGTAATCCTTGAATACCAGGCCCAGTATCCGGATACCCTTCTGACGAATGGAGACATAGGATCCGAGCTGACCGACCAGAACCTCCCCGTCCCCGAGCCGGATCAGCGGTTCATCGTTTTTCATGGGTGTCAGCCGAGCCTCCATTCCATCACCCCGGACTTCCGTCAAATGCCCGATCAGAATATTGAGACCCTGGTCCGGTTCTGCCTCAGCGGTATTGGTTTGTAACACGATTCCGATCCCGTAAATTTCAGCGAATGATGGAGGTTGGCTTGTTGGATTGAGTATAGTCCAAGATTGTGATCGACTGGGCCGTACACCTGGTATCCTTGGCTTCGCCGTTTCGGGCACTGAAAAACACTCCGAAAGGGGAGGGGAGGGCTGCAAATTCCAGCAATCTGGTCGAAAGTTAAGTAACCTTATACAATGCAGGGCAAAAACGCGATTTCCGCCGGATCAACACCCCGGAAGTCGTTTTACGTTACACGACAATAAATCAGTCCGATTATCTCCCTTGCCACAGACGGGAAATCGATGGGTCGCAACAGGAAAAAAAGTGCCGGTCAGAGTATACCAATCATTCCATGATTTTCCGAAATCGCTGGTCGATGGAAACAGTTATCCGTCTCAACAGAACTATTTTCTTTCCAATCAGTGGTTTTCGAATCTCTATGAAACCGTACTTCGTATTGAACTCGATCTCAGAGTTTATGCGCTATTCCCGGATGAATCCGAAAACGAAATTGAAGGAGTTTTGTTTTGTGGAAGGTTGAAAAGCAAGCGTATACTGGTCAGTTTGACCAACTATTATACTATTGAATATGGCCCTGTTTTATTCGACGAAAAATCAGATAGTATTTCTATCATAGACCATTTCGTGGATTATATAAGCACTGAAACGCCCGCTTGGGAATCGGTCGAGCTGCGTTGTCTTCGGTCGGATACCAGGCAATATGGCTGTTTCGTCGGGCGCTTTAGGAGCGCTGGATTTTATGCAAACGGCTATTTTCAGTACGAAAACTGGTATTATCCGATGAATGGAAAGGATTTTTCGGCCTATTATAAAGAAAGGCCGTTGAAACTAAAAAATACCATCAAGAGGAAGGCCGGCAAACTACGGAATAGTCATAATTTGGAAATAAAATACTTTACCGAGAATGATGCTGAACTTGAAACTGGTATTAACGCTTACACGAGTGTCTACAATAATTCCTGGAAAAAGTCGGAACCCTACACCGATTTTATATCGGAACTGATAAAATCCTGTGCGAAACAGGGGATTCTTTTTCTCGGGATCTTGTGCCTTAATTCCAAGCCCGTTGCCGCCCAGCTCTGGCTGTCGACCGCCAATAAATTTATTATCTATAAACTCTCCTACGATGAGGAATACAAAAATTTGTCGGTTGGTTCGATTTTATCGAAAGACATGTTCGAAGAAGCATTTAAAAAATCCGAATGCAGCGAGATCGACTACGGTATCGGGAGTGAACCGTACAAACAGGATTGGATGAGCCGGGTACGTCCAATCGGTGGTATCCGCGCATATAACAAAAAAACCTTTAATGGGTTTTTGTTGGCGATCATGCAGCAGATGAAAGCCGGAATTAAAAAGTTTCTGCCGATTTAACCCTGACAGGGCCAGTGTGTCATGAAGAAAGGTGCAAGCCTTTCGTGCTGTATTGAAGATGAGAGGAGGTCTCTCGATTTCGGCGACCAGACGCTGGAATCAAACTGCCCCCTGTCCGGCATGTGTCAAAAGCATTTGTCGTGAGCGACTGGGAAAAGGCGGACTTTGAGCCGTCAGGTGCGTATTGTGGAGATGAACGCAAGGGCAAACCCTTGAAGAGGTGTCGAAATGGATACGATGTTGTCAAAACCTGATTCCTAGCCTAAATCAGGGATAAGTTCCGACGATAACTGGATAGCGGGCGGAACGGCAACCGGCATAGAGGGGGCAGGCAAACACAATAC
>JBOICY010000243.1:0-6822 GCA_050740335.1 Methylococcales bacterium
CGGACCTCAATGCAGGCCGTCTTCTGACGATGTTGTTCGGCAATCTTGGCGCTCATGACAGTCCTCTGCCAGGGCACTCGGTGATTCGTTGGCAGCCAGCCAGGTTTCCAGCCTATTGGCGATGAGGACACCGGCGAGGCGGATGTCGAAGAAGCCGGTGAGAAGCCTGCAGAGTCGGGACAAAGGGAGCCCTCAGGGTTCAGTGATCTCGCCGCTGTTGGCGAATCTTTTTCTTCACTATGCGTTTGATCGGTGGATGGCGGAGCACTATCCGGAGATGCCATTCGAACGCTACACTGACGATAGTGTGTGCCACTGCGTCTCACTGGCGCAGGCACAGCGGCTGAGAATGGCGCTGGAGGAGCGTTTTCGCGCATGCGGACTGGATTTACATCCGGAGAAGACGAAAATTGTCTGTCCTGTCAGGATGATGATCGAAGACAACGATACCCGGACACGGGTTTTGATTTTCTCGGGTACCGGCGATCAGTAATCAGGCGGCCAAACGCATTCGGCAACGGATGAGGGATTGGAAGCTTGGCTGTCGTGTGGACAAGCGGGTGGAGGATCTGGCCCGGATGTTCAATTCAGCGATCCAGGGATGGATTAACTACTATGGCCGTTACTATCGTTCCGCTCTTTACCCCGCGTTAAGGTAGTTGGATCGTCGCCTGGCCTATTGGGCGATGAGTCAATACCAACGATTGATGCGCCATCGTCGACGGGCGGACCAATGGATTGCGGGCATTGCCAGACGCGATACCCGCTTGTTCGCTCATTGGCGCGTGTTGCATCGGTCGGCGGCTGTATGCGGAGTATCGGCTATACAAGGTTCCGACAACCGCGGGCTGGAAAACCGCGCAGGCCTTGGCGTGAAGAATATCGGAAAGCCGTGTGCGGGACAAATCCGTCGGGAACGGATTTGAACAGCTGAAAGCTGGCCCCGAAGGGGTGAGCCCCACGGATGGGGCGAATAGCACCGCATGCACGGTTTGATGAGGGAGGGCAGCCGAAAGGCTGTTCTCTACCCTACCCGCTTCCTTACACCGAGGCACCGCCGAACGAAAGGGGCGGAAACGGATAGGCCAAGCCTACAGAATGCGAATCCTGTTCTCTACTCTACCTATCTTCACGAAGCGTTCGAAGATGGGAGCGAGCAGGCTGGCCAATATAGCGTGTCCGTTGGACGAGAGGTGCTGCTGGGCCGACGCGCACCACAGCGTGCTTCGCTCCTTGGCGGAAAGCTTCCAGATGTCCGGGAGGAAGTCATAGAGATGGCACCCGGCGTGTTCGGCGAGATCGCGGCAGCGCGCCTGGTAGCCTGTCGGGTCGCTCGAGGCCATGGAATAGAGGTAGTGAGGAATGGTGACCAGCAGCACGGGCGTTCTGCTCGCCCGAAGCCAGGTTTCGAGCAAGCGGCGCAGCAGCAACCATTCTGGCTTGTCGGGAGCGTCGTATTCCGGCAAGGGCTGGAACTTGGACAAGCGTGTCACCACCCGCTTGATGCTCTTCCGCAGCGGCACCGGCACCATGGACGCAACCTTGTGCAACGCGGGCCTCTTGTTGCGCGCAAACAGATTCGTCTCCAGGTAAGAATAAACATGCGGATGAAGTGCAGCAGGAAGGGTTTGCTCGGTCCAGGCTTGTTTCGGCACGGGAACGTTGCGCAACACCAGCTCGTCGTGCTCGATCAGGTAATAGGGTTTTGCGTAGTAGGCGTATACGCCATTGGTTTCCCGCGACTTGACGATCCTACGGCTGACCCGCCGAATATTCTCCACATACAAGCCAATGACGAGCAGGTCGTGCTCGACATCGGCGCACTCCTGGTAGGCGAGAAATTGCTGATCAGTCCCGGTCCCGGAAAGCCCGTAATTGAATATCTCGAGGCCAGGGACGGCCTTTTCAAGCAGATCGCTGTACCGTTCCGAGTTGGGTCCCCCATCACCAGCCGTCTGGGAGTCACCGAACAGCAGCGCACGGAATATGCCTGGGCTACCCTGGGCTACGAACTCGCGATCCGATCGGAACCCGGCGGCGTTGGTGCGCACGAGGTAGCCGCCGGTTGCGCCGGGCACCCGCAGCTTGGCGCTCGGCATGAAGGTGTAGCCGATGCGCGGGTGATACTTCATTTGCGAGCGAGACATGGTGCCTCCTACTCTTTTCCGTAGCGCTTCGCCATGCGGGCTCTACGTTCCACGACGATTTCGTAGTGAGACTTGGGCCAATTCTTGTAGTAGTCGGTTCGTTGCAGCGAGTCCGAACCCTTGAGCACGGCATCGAGGCTATTGGCGACGACGATGAAGTACGGATCGCCCGACGAGCCCGGATAACGACTGCTCATCGTCTTCGTAACGCCGGTGTTCAGAAAGACATTGTCCGGGATCAGCTCGGCGTTCAGCGTTTCCACATACTCGCAGATGCCCCAGACCCACTGTGCTCTGGGCGGAAGCGTCATCACCCGCGTAGTTAGCTTGGCCGAGTCGCGCATGCCGGTGGCGCCGTCACGGATGAACCGACGCATGTCGTCCGACTGCCATACGGTCACATCAACCGTCTCGGCCACCAAGGCCCCCCGCGCATAGGGGCACGGTGGGAACTTGAAGGCGTAAAATTCGTTCGTAACAGCGACGAATCCCTGGATCCATACCCAGACGTCCTGCTCGATCTCCTCGTAGATGGACATGGTGGATCCCGGTGCGTCAGAACAGCGTGTAGCACAGCACATCGACCGTACCGTCGCTCTCGGCGTGCTCGTCGGCCAAGGCCTCCGCGATCTCCTTCATGCGTGGGATCATTGCGGCGAGCTCGGTCTCGCCCTGGGCCTCCCAGAGAGCCGCCAAGGCCTCGAGCAAGCCCTCGGCCGTGCCGCCACGGAGCTCGAAGTCCGATGGGGTCCTGAGGCTAGGGGGCGAGAAATAGCTGGAGGCCTTCGGGTCGGGCTGGAGCGGGAAATACGGCTGTGCGCCACGAGCCCGCCTGGCCGCGGCTAAGGGGACCAGGACTTCGTCGAAGAGTACGCCGGCCAAGCGCGCCGATCGATCCGATTTAGTCTGGTTCATACTCGCTCCGCAAAGGGTCAGTTCCGGTTGGCGCCGGTTGCTCGTGCTTCCACAGCAAGCGATCTTCGAGCACGAGTAGGTCGATCCCGGTGTTCATGAAGCAACGATAGGCATCCCGGGGAGTGCAGACGATCGGTTCGCCACGTACATTGAACGACGTATTGACGAGAACCGGGCAGCGGGTTCTCGCGTAGAAGGTACTCAAGATCCGGCGAAACTCCGGATTGCTGTCCGTGCCAACCGTTTGCACGCGGGCACTGTAGTCGACGTGAGTCACCGCGGGGATGTCGCTGCGAGGCTGGTTGATGATCGGCATCAGGTCGTCCCCCTCGGTTGCCGGACGTTCCCCCGGAATGCGGCGTTCGTGCCGGACCGAGGCGACGAGCAACATGTAGGGGCTCTCGACGTCGAGATCGAAGTACTCGGCCGCGTGCTCCGCAAGCACCGCCGGAGCGAACGGTCGGAAGCCCTCCCGGAACTTGATCTTGAGGTTCATCCGACTCTGCATGTCCGTCCGCTGCGGGTCGCCGAGGATCGAGCGAGCGCCGAGCGCGCGCGGCCCGAATTCCATGCGCCCGCTGAACAGACCCACCACCTGTCCGTCGGCCAGCGCCGCGGCGACGATGCGCGCTCGCTCGTCCGGGTCTGCGACAGGGTGGTTGGGCAGGTCGTGGCGATCGACGAAGGCCTCCACCTCGTGGGTCGAGAATGCGGGACCGAGGAAGCTGCCGGAGAGCCCATCGCGCGCAGGTCTGATCCTCCGCGGGACACCGAGCATTTGGTGCGAGACCAACAAGGCCGCCCCAAGCGCGCCACCGGCATCGCCGGCGGCTGGCTGCACGAACAAGCCGTCGAGACCGGACTCGCGCAGGACCCGTCCATTGGCCACGCAGTTCAGGGCAACGCCACCGGCCATCACAAGCGTCTTGATCCCGGTGCGCTTCGTGACGTTGGCAACCAGCTTGAGGACGACTTCCTCGGCCACCTGTTGGATCGATGCGGCGATGTCCATCTCTCGACGAGTGATCATCGCATCGGGCTTGCGCGCCAGCCCTCCGAAGATCTCCTCGAAGCGTGGGTTGGTCATCAACGGCGAGTCGAGGTACCCGAAGGCGTTCATGTTCAGGCGCAACGACCCGTCCTCCAGGACGTCGACGAGCTCGTCGCGGATCAATCTTGCATAGCGTGGCTCGCCGTAAGGCGCCAAGCCCATGAGCTTGTACTCGCCGGAGTTGACCTTGAAGCCGCAGTGGTACGTGAATGCGCTGTAGAGCAGGCCGAGGGAGTGGGGATACCGAAGTTCCTCGAGAAGTTCGAGATCCGCGCCCACGCCCAAGCCGAGCGCGCAAGTTGCCCATTCGCCGACGCCGTCGATGGTGAGGACCGCAGCACGCTCGAAGGGCGATGGGTAGTAAGCGCTGGCCGCGTGGGCCATGTGGTGGTGAGTGAACAACAACTTCGGTTTCTGGCCGAGGGTCGCTTCGATCTCTCGTTCGAGCTGAGCCTTGGCTCCGACCAGGGTACTGATCGCCGCAACGAACTGGTCGCGTCCGCCGGGCGCGACGGTCATCGCACTTTTCACCATGCGATCGAGCGTGAGTAGCGGGCTGTCGTAGAACACCACCGCTTCGAGTTCGGAGGGCTCGATGAACGCTTCGCCCAGGCAGTAGTTCATGGCGCGTCGCGGAAAGCGGGGATCGTGCTTCTTGCGCGAGAACCGTTCCTCTTGCGCGGCGGCAACGATTTCACCGTCACGGACCAGCGCCGCAGCCGAGTCGTGATAGTACGATGAAACACCGAGCACGTAGGTCATCGATTCTTCCTACCCACACCGACCGTCTTGGAAGGCCGCCAACGCCTTCCAGACCGCCACGGTCCCGCGGGCTTCAACCAGCAGCCGGCATCGATTTCCGCTACCTCGGAAAGGTTCAAACTGCGCTCGACTCAGACTCGAATACCGGCCGTCGGAGAACGCCGCTTTATTCATCTTCATGGTAATCATAGAAATTAAACCAGTTATGAACACCGGGGTCGGGTCTTTCAATAATGCATCGGCCTAACGAGGCACTCCAGCGGACGGCTACGCCGCCGCTGAGCTTCGGCGTTGGTGTGACGAGCGAAGTTTGCCGATTCGTGGTAATATCTCGTGTTCGCAGGGCAACTGTTCACTCAGGTTCAAAGCGTTTCAGTCCGCCGGGCACGGCCGGATTTCCGAGTCGAGCGGTAGATCCAGGCCGCGAGAATCAGGGCCACCACGCCAGCGATACCCGACCAGCTTGCCGGCACCGGAAATGTCCCGATGGTCAGGGTAATCCCCGTTACTACTCTGACCCAGTGTAACAGTCCGGCCAGCAGAAATATACCGGAGGCGGTCAAGCCCGGCAGTCTGTCGGCTTCCGGGTTTGTGCACTCGGGCGCAATGACTGGGCTGGATTCCAACTGAGGCGTATGTTGGCTAACCGGTGTACGGTTTTTTCGCAGCCTGGCCCGGTCACGCTGTTTGACCTTCTCCTGCTTTTTATACTCGGCGATGCCTTTCGCGATGCCCTTTGCAATCAGTTTGGTTTGTTCCTTGGTCTGTCCCGGTGTGTGGGTCGCTCGGGCTATTTTCAGCGCTTCCTCCCGGATGATTTCATCCGACTGGGTCTCAAACGAGCCCGCCTGTGTTTTCTTTATCATGGCTTTGGGTCGATTTGCAGCGATTTCGGTAAAGTTCGGCTACGATACAAAGAGTATCAATGCTATTCTACCGCAACCAATTCGTCATGCATCGAGGGGGTATGACCGTGGCAACGATTAAAGACAAGATTACAGACGTTAAAGGTATCGGTCCTTCGACGGCCGCGGTTCTGGCTGAGTACGGGATCAAAACAGTTCGGGATCTGGCTTCGGCGAGTGTTCCAAGCTTGATCGCGATCCCGGGTTTTAATGAATTCCGCGCGGGCCAGGTGAAATTCAATGCCCAATTGCTGTTGAAAAAGGTGGGCTCAAACGCGGGCGCGGAAAAACGTTTGAAGCCGAAAGCCAAGGCGGTTTCGAAGCAATTCGACAGCCCGTCTCCAGCGATAATGGAGAAGCAGTCCGAAAAAACGGAGAAGAGCAAAAAAGACAAGAAAAAATCTAAAAAGGACGATAAAGAAAAAACCAAATCGAAAAAGAAGGCCGAGACGAAAGAAAAGTCCAAGGACAAATCCCGGAAAAAGGGCAAAAAGAAAAAATAACCGGCGCATGGATAGTCCCGATCTGAAAAAACCGGAGCTCTATATCAACCGGGAATTAAGTCTGCTCGAATTCAATCACCGGGTTCTGGAACAGGCTAAAATAGACAGCATTCCGTTATTGGAACGTCTGAATTACCTGTGCATCTCCTGCTCGAATATGGACGAATTTTTCGAGGTCAGGGTCGCTGGCGTGCTGCAAAAGGCGGAACTCGGCAGTTCGCAAAAGGACCCGGATAACCTGAATCCGGCTGAATTGCTGGCCGCGATCAGAGAACGCGCGCATGTCCTGGTATCCGAACAATACCGGGTCTTGAACGAGGTATTGATTCCGCTGCTCGATGCACAGAAAATCCGCTTTCTGCGACGGGCTTCCTGGAGCGCGGCGCAACGGGCCTGGCTTTATAAATATTTCAAGGAAGAACTGTTGCCCATTTTGAGTCCCTTGGGACTCGACCCCGCGCATCCTTTCCCGAGGATTTTGAACAAAGGGTTGACTTTTATCATCTCTCTGACCGGCAAGGATGCCTTCGGTCGTTCGA
>JBOICY010000244.1:0-9945 GCA_050740335.1 Methylococcales bacterium
TTTCTACACCCAGGTCAATGCGGAATGTCTGCCGTTCGCGGATGCCAGCTTCGATTGCGTGTGTATCGCCTTCGGCTTGCGCAACGTAACGGACAAGGATGCGGCGCTAAAGTCCATGTGCCGGGTATTGAAACCCGGTGGACGTTCCATCATTCTCGAATTTTCGCATCCGAAATCCGAGATTCTGCAAAAAGTCTACGATGCCTATTCATTCAAGATCCTGCCGATGCTGGGTAAGCTCATCGCCAATGACCCGGACAGCTATCGCTATCTGGCCGAATCGATCCGCATGCATCCGGACCAGAAAAGACTTCAGTCAATGATGGAAAACGCGGGATTTGAACGTTGCGATTATTTCAATCTGACTCATGGGATCGTGGCCGTGCACCGAGGCTACAAGCTTTAACCCTCGAAGGCTTCGGCGTGATTGTCCGTACCGTTTTTCTATCCATCCTGGAAGCCGCTATTTCCCGCTATATCGCCCTGGACCCTGACGCAGCAAGGCTTTTAAAACCGATCAGTGGCAAAGTAATCGCAATCCGGATCCAAGGCTCGGGTTGGATTTTTTTTCTCTGTCCATCCAACCGCTCCCTTCAATTGCTGGAACATTATGAGGGTAAACCCGATACCACCCTGAGCGGCTCTCCCCTCGCGTTTATGAACCTGGGTTTGAGCGACAATCTAACCGGCGTGCTGTTCACCGGCAAGGTGACGATCGCAGGCGACCTTGCGACCGGAAGAAATTTCCAGATGCTCCTCAAGCGACTCGACATCGACTGGGAAGAACAGCTTTCGCATGTGACCGGGGATATTGCGGCTCACCAGATCGGCAATCTGGTGCGCGGGACTTTGCAGTGGGGATGGGAATCCCTGGAGGCCATGCAGCTCAATATCACGGAATACCTTCAGGAGGAGCGCCGTGATCTGCCGACCGCCTATGAATGCAACGAATTATTCCAGGACGTCGACTCGATCCGCGCGGACACCGACCGCCTGGAAATGCGAATCAAACGCCTGGGCAGTCATGCCCAGGAAGTCCGGTGATTGATCCCGGTCTCTGAATCAGGACCGGGATAATCGCACCGGGGAGGAGGTCCCAAAAGAACCAAGGCTTCCAGACAGTAACCTGCTCGGTCCGCGGAAAATCCGGGCTCAATCATTCAGGATCGATCACAATAACAACCGAATAAAGCTGCGTCCCGATGTCTCCGAAACTGCTCTTACGACTGGTCAGAATCAACTGGATCCTGGTGTTTCACGGGCTCGACGAGCTGGTTCTGAAAACCCATCTGTTTCGACCGGTTCGATATCTGGCCTTTGTTTCGCCCAATTTCTGGATCAGGAAGGATCGTGGTCCAAGAGCGGTGCGGATCCGGCGCACGCTCGAAGACCTCGGCCCCATCTTTGTTAAATTCGGACAGGCGCTATCCACGCGCCGGGATCTTTTTCCGCAGGATATTGCCGATGAACTGGCCAAGCTCCAGGACAGGGTACCTCCTTTCAGCGGTTCGGACGCGCGGAAAATCGTCGAGAAAGAACTCGGCAAGCCGATCGGCGAGTGTTTTGCCGAATTCGATGAAACTTCGCTCGCCTCCGCATCGATCGCACAGGTTCATGCGGCACGCCTGCCGGGCGGCGAAGACGTGATCGTAAAGGTCGTGCGGCCGAATGTCGAAAAGCAAATTCAAGAAGATATCAGGCTACTGTACGAACTCGCGCGCCTGGCTCAGAAGTTTTGGGCCGACGCGAAACGCCTGCGTGCCGTGGAAATCGTCGCCGAATTCGAAAAAACAATTCTCGATGAACTCGACTTGGTTCGCGAGGGCGCCAACGCCTCGGAACTGCGCAGGAATTTCGAAAATTCGAAGATCCTGTATGTGCCCGTGGTGTACTGGGACTGGACCCGGCAGAAGGTACTGGTGATGGAGCGGATTTACGGAATACCGATCGGCGACATCAAGCGCTTGCGGGAAGAGGGAGTTAACTTTCGACTGCTTGCGGAACGCGGGGTGGAGATTTTCTTCACCCAGGTACTGCGGGATAATTTTTTTCACGCCGACATGCATCCGGGCAATATATTCGCCAAGGCGGATGCGAGTTACATTGCGGTCGACTTCGGTATCGTCGGTTCCCTGAGCCTCGCCGACCAGCATTATCTCGCCTACAATCTGCTCGCGTTTTTCAATCGTGATTACCGGCGCGTCGCCGAACTCCATATCGAGTCCGGTTGGGTGCCCAAACAAACGCGCGTCGACGAACTCGAATCGGGCATCCGCGCGGTCTGCGAACCGATCTTCGAAAAACCGATCAGCCAGATTTCCTACGGACACCTGTTATTGAGGCTTTTTCAGGCCGCGAGAAGATTCAATGCTGAAATCCAGCCGCAACTGGTTCTGTTTCAGAAAACCTTGCTGAATATCGAAGGACTCGGACGGGAACTGTATCCTGAACTCGACCTCTGGAAAACCGCGAAGCCCTTCCTCGAAAAATGGTTCGCACACCAGGTCGGACCCAAGGCGACATTCAACAAAGTCAGAAAACAGCTTCCGGAGTGGGGCGAACAAATTCCTGAAATCCCGGGCCTTGTGCACCAGGTTTTAAAGGAAGCGCTCAACGGAGAACTCGAATTGACCTGGAAAAACCATCAATTGCAGGACATCCAACTGCAATTGTCACGCAATAACAGGAGCGCGATCCGCGCGATTTGCGGAGCCGCATTCATCACCAGCGCCGCGATCCTTACCGGGATGTCCGGCTACCTCACGCACTCCACGCAGTCGATCCCCTCGTTGGCGGTGGCTTCATTCGTGTTCGGATTGTTTTTCATCGCGCTTGCGTTTAGACATTAGGTTTGATTTTCTTAGGGAGATCATGAACTAGTGTCGGAGACTCGCGAGTAGCCGCTAACGATCCCGTCAATTCCTGAACAGCAAGGAGAAAATTGCGAATGGTAGAACAGCCCCTCATGGTGCTTTTATTATTGCTTGGCGTCGCGGTCACCGTATCGCTTCTTTTTCAGCGGTTACACATCCCTGCGAGCCTGGGCTATCTTTTGGTCGGCGTTGTGTTGGGTCCGCATACCGCGGGCACCGTAATCGATGAAAGTCAGATTAATCCAATGGCGGAATTCGGTATTGGGTTCCTTTTATTCACCATCGGGCTGAGTTTTTCCCTTTCTCAGATTTATGCCCTTCGCCATCTGGTGCTGGGATTGGGTACGGTCCAGGTGCTATTGACGACCGCTGTCGTGGGGCTTGCAGCCTTCTGGATTGGACTGCCTGCAGCGGCAGCATTCGTGGTGGGCGCCGTCTTCGCGCAATCTTCCACCACCATCATCAGCAAACAGCTTACGGAGCAGGGCGAGATCCATACCCGTCCGGAGCGGATGGCGATTGCCAGGAATGTGTTCCAGGACGTCACCGCCGTGCCCTTTTTAGTCGTGATTCCGGTACTCGGCATCGCCTCGGTCGAATCGGTGGCCGACTCGCTGTTGTTGGCGCTCGCTAAAGCCGTTCTCGCGTTTACATCGGTATTCCTGGCAGGCCGCTGGCTTTTGCGGCCAATGTTTCATTTCGTTGCCGAACGCCGGTCCGCCGAACTGTTCACTCTGACAGTGCTTTTCGTCTCTTTGTTGGCCGCTTGGGCCACCAAGAGTCTCGGTCTCTCCATGGCTTTCGGTGCATTCCTGGTGGGAATGATGCTGGGCGAGACCGAGTTTCGGCATCAGGTCGAAGCAACCATCAGACCTTTTCAAGACGTGTTGCTGGGCTTGTTCTTCGTCAGCATCGGAATGCTGTTCGATCCATCCTTGATTCCGGAGATCTGGTGGCCGGCTCTGGCTTCGGGCGCTGCACTCCTCGTGATCAAGGTAATTTTAGTCGCCATCATCCTGCGCCTCGCGAAATTCGATAAACGAACCGCAGTGCGCGTCGGGTTGGTGCTCGCGGTGGGCGGGGAGTTTGGCTTTGCTCTGCTTGCGATCGCATTGGAAGCCGGGGTGATCGCTCCGCACATCTCCCAGATCGTGCTGGTGGCGATTTTGTTCTCAATGATCGGAGCGCCGTTTCTGATCCGTTACAACAAATTTCTGACCTCTGGTCTCGCCGCTCCGTTAACATTTCCGCCGAGTGATCCGAGGGAAACGGAAGACCATGGCCGAAATCCTCTGACTGATCATGTGATCATCTGTGGTTTCGGTCGCATCGGTCAGAGTGTGGTTTTATTCGGTTCACCTGATGATCTGGAGAAAGCCGAAAATCAATTCCTGAGTTAGCGCAGCTTTGGGATGAAAGTCCTGACTTGATATAGATAACGACAAAAAGACCTCAGCAAAACCAATAGCCGCTGCCACTAAAAACCCCCAAAATCTATATCAGGTTAGAACTCTCAGGCTTTCGTCATCCGCTGTTCCGCCCGTATGTAAGTATTCAACATGCGTTTCCGGCTCATATCCAGTTCTTCGGCTTCTTTCGATGATGCGAATAGCTTGGTGTATTCGCTTGAAATTTCATCCATGGTTTCCATTGCCATGGAAAGCTGTTTCGAAAGACGCTGACTTTCCTGTTTCAGACGCTCGATTTCAGCCTTGGCGGACTCCATGGCGGCAGCCAGTTCCGGGTCGTCTCTGCTTTTTTCCGAGACTTCGGACAATAATCGGCAGAACGGTTTCGTCAGGGCTTGAATACATTGATCGATGCCGTTTAATAATACCGCATCGCGGTTCAAAAACATTTGCACGACTTTCCGGTAAAGCGATTTTTCACAGGAGCTGACCTCGGAAAGCACCGCTTCGAGCTGTTCCTGCTCCAGGTCGCACGCTTCGGAGATGGTTTCTCCGAGTCGTTGCGAGCGCCCGGCTTCGGCTTGCTTGAGGTGACTGATGAACTGCCCCGCGGCATTCCGCTCCCTGGCGCGTCGACGGACGATGAATACCGCTACGGCTGCAATCAACAGCGTCGCTCCGATCAGGCCCTCAATCACAAATACCGCCACCAAAGAACTGACTTGTATCATGCTGCCAACCTGTCAATAAGTGCCAGTTGTTGCTTTACCAGTCGCTTCTGTATGAACCGGTAAAGAAAGAAACCACCGAGAAGAAAAACAAAGTTAAGCACCGCGACGATCACCCCGGTCATCATCCAGTCCGGTTCCGGCGTTGCCCTATCCGCTGCCTCAGACGCGAGGCTATCTTGATCCGAGTCATTTTTGCTCGGGACTTGTTTCTCTCGATTCACCGGTTTTGCGCCGACTTCGATCCGATGCTCCGCTTCGCGCTGAAATGTCTGGCTTTTGGCAACAATCTTGAACGTATGCTGGCCGGGACTCAGCGTTTCCGCGACAGTCTGCCTGAAAGTACCGAGTTTGATTGGATCGACTTTGAGGTCCCAATCCCGCGTTTGTCCAAGATGGTCCGATTGCTGTAAGCGTACTTCGATCAGATTTAGAAAATCCGGATTGGTCACGACTTCACCCTTCTCTGTAATGCTGACTGAAAAATCCACGGCTTCCTTCTCGCCGACATAATTCGGCAGTTCATTCAGCCGCAGTTTCAGGTCGGTGACCACCATGACCTGATTGTCCGGGTCGAGATCCGCAAGTAACCGCCATGCGCCGGATTTCGGCTGTACCACAGTAATCAGATCGTAGCTCGCTTCGTGATGCCAGCGAACGTTTTCACCCTGGTCATCTTGGCCGATTCGAGTCCCCTCGGGGCTGATCAGACGCGTCGGCTGCGCCCCGGTTTTGCGAAACACGAGCACCGAAATTTCGTCGATACCCGCATCAATGGTAAATTGATTATCTGTCAAGGGTACACTGTCCCTCGGAACCGCCTTCTTGAATATTGTCAGAAAGGCTCTCTCCAGGTGCTCTGCCGATTGCACGGATTGATTCCAACCCCCGGTATCCAGGGACAGCTTTTTCAAGAGTTCGTGGTCCGCGTTTTCCGATAGGGCAATGGTATGAACCTGTGCCGATAGATTCTGAAGTTTTGGTACGAGCTGATCGAGAATCGCCATCCGTGACGCCGCGCTGACTTTCGGATCTTTCGAAACGTCGACAACGCCATCGGTCAGAAGAATGATGCTTTTCCGGCTCGTTTCAGGTTCCATTTTCCAGCCAGCCATCGCCACTTTCAAGGCTTCTTCGATATTCGTAAACGACCCACGCGAGTGAATTCCGGACGCGGATTTCAATCCTCGGGCCTTCCATGTACTGTCCGCGACGCCGAGCGGAACCAATGGAGTCGATTCGGCGGCAAAAATCCAGACGCCCGCGCGGGTATCCGGAGGCAATAAATTGACCAGAAGCTTCAGTGCTGGAATCCGGATATTCCCGGGATCATTGCGCTTCATGCTGCCCGAAACATCGATCAATATCCGGACATCATCAAGCGATTCTGAAACGCCATTGGCAGACGCACAATAGCCTTCGGCGATCGATCCCAAAAGAAGGATACAAAGGATTAAAACTTTGATCTCTAAATGTTCCAGCACGGTAATATCGCTTTATTCAACCCCGGTAGCGATCAGACAGCGATGTGGCGACGGTCCGTCCATTCTCTGGTATCATCTGCGCGCAACGATGGGTGACCAATCAATTACTTTTCAATTTTCCGAACCTGCTTCGAAGCCAATTGCGATCATACTTATTCTCTCCAAAGGTTAGGCTTTATCCAGAATCCTGGAATCGATCAAACACGTTAATTCGACAGTCCATACTATAGTCGCTCGCGTAGAAATTTAAACCTAAGCAAGGTGTTCAAATGGTAAGAATGGAAACTCCGGTCTGCGAATTCGGCCGCAAAGCAATCGATTTTGCACTCCCCGACACGAACGGAAGCCTCCAAACCCTGAAATCCTGCCGGGGCGATCGGGGATTGCTGATCCTGTTCATCTGCAACCACTGTCCCTATGTCAAGGCGATCCGCGAGCGCCTGGTCCGGGACACTCGTGAACTGAAAGAAACGGGCATCGGATCGGTCGGAATCATGTCGAACGATAGCTCCCTGTACCCGGAAGATTCCCTGGAGAAAATGCGATCGGTCGCGGCTGAATACCATTTTCCTTTTCCCTATGTGATCGATGAATCGCAGGAAATCGCGCAGGCCTACGGAGCCGTCTCTACTCCGGATTTCTTCGGTTATAACCAAGACCTGGAACTTCAATACCGCGGCAGACTGGACGCAAGCGGGATTCATCCGGCGCCGGCCGGCGCAAGGCGGGAACTGTTCGAAGCGCTGAAACAGATCGCTCTAACCGGCAAGGGACCCGAGATACAGGTCCCGAGCATGGGCTGTTCGATCAAATGGAAAGCGGCTTGATCCCCTCGTCCGGCCAGACTTTTTAATTCCAGTACATTTCCAATGTTTCTCCTTCCCCATAGCCCGAAACCAAATTTCTTGGAAAGTAGGGTGCGCCGTGCCCACCATTTAGTGCTTCATGGTGCGCTCGGCGCACCCTACGTAATCAATGGTTTACGTTGTATTTCTTGAAACGGTCCAACCATGACAGCCGGAGTTTGTAATGCCGATTAGAAATATGCAAGACTTGGATTTGAGCGGAAAGCGCGTTCTGATCCGGGAAGATCTCAATGTGCCGGTCAAGGATCATGTTGTTACCAGCGATACCCGGATCCGCGCAAGCTTGGCGGCTATCCGCTGCGCCGCGGAGGCAGGCGCCAACGTGATGTTACTCTCCCATCTGGGTCGTCCGACGGAAGGGGTTTACGACGAGGAATTTTCCCTGCAACCGGTTGCCCTGAGACTCGGTGAACTCCTGGGTAAACCGGTTCGCCTGGAAAGGAACTGGCTCGGAGGATTTGCGATCGAGCCCGGCGAAGTCGTACTGTGTGAGAATGTTCGCTTCAACAAAGGCGAGAAGAAAAACGACCCCGAACTCGCGAAAAAGATGGCCGCCCTGTGCGAAATTTACGTCATGGATGCATTCGGTACCGCGCACCGCGCACAGGCTTCCACCTGCGGGGTCGCCGAATACGCGCCGGTCGCCTGCGCGGGCCCCCTGCTGGCCCGGGAACTCGCGGCGCTGGACAAGGCCCTGACCACCCCCGCCAAACCGCTTCTGGCGATCGTCGGCGGTTCGAAAGTCTCGACCAAGCTAAGCATACTGGAATCGCTTTCGGCCAAAGTCGACCAGTTGATCACAGGCGGCGGAATCTCGAACACCTTCATCGCTGCGGCGGGTTTTCCGGTCGGTCGATCGCTCGTCGAAAAAGATCTGATTCCGGCGGCACGGCGTCTAATCGAACTTGCCAAATCCCGAGGCGCGGAAATACCGATTCCTGAAGATGTTGTCTGTGCAAAGGAATTTACGGGCGGAGCGCGAGGATTCGTCAAAAAGGTCAAGGATGTCGGTGATGATGACCTGATCCTGGATATCGGGCCTGAAACCGCGGCCATTTATGCAGGAATGATCCGCTCGGCGGGAACGGTGGTCTGGAACGGACCGGTCGGAGTCTTCGAGATCGACCAGTTCGGCGAAGGAACCAGGGCGCTTGCGACCGCGATCGCGGAAAGCCAGGCGTTTTCGATCGCCGGCGGCGGGGATACGCTCGCGGCGATCGAAAAATACGGTGTCGCCGACCGGATTTCATACCGATCTACCGGAGGGGGGGCTTTTCTCGAGTGCCTCGAAGGCAAGACCCTGCCGGCTGTCGAGATTCTCGAAAAAAGATATTTATCCTGACTATCGATTGCCGTAGTATTGCTTGGCGTCCCGATCTTGACTGGGCGTTGTTTCCAACTCTTCAAAATTGATGGGATGCCCTATTCTGTGAAAAGCGCTTCACGGAGCCTGATCGCTGCGATCCTGGGACTGCAATGCTACGGCTGCGAACACGAACCCGTCGAAGTCGGCAAGTCAGAATATAAAAATCCGGCGGCTTCCACGAAGTGCAAGCCAGGGACTCGCTTGGGAAAAGCCGGCATCAGCGATGATGAAGTAACCCCGAATGGCATTGAATTCAATGTCCGGACCCCATCGAATTACGATCCATCTTTCCCCCACCCTTTGATTGTTGTCTACGCACCCGCGGGCAGAAACCGCTTCGGCAGCGAAGGCATGACCAAACTCACGCTCGCCGCGACGCGCGCGGGGTTCATCATCGCCTACCCGGATCACCGGCGCATGTCGGGAAAGATTCTGATGGAAATGGCCCGAATTCCGGATCAGATCACCGGAAAATGGTGCATCGATCACGATCAGATCTATCTGACCGGACATTCGGACGGCGGAACCGCCTCGATGGGACTCGCATTTCTCGAGGACACCCGTCACATCCCGCATGCGATCGCACCCAGCGCCACCGGAATCCGGGGCAGTGATCTAGCCGCCTACCCGTGTCCCGAACCCATTTCGGTTATGATCATGCACAGCAAGAACGACGAGTTGTTTCCGGGATTCGGAAAAGAAACGGCCCAATGGTGGGCGGGCTGTAACCGGTGCGCCAAAAGCCCCAGGCCAATCGAAGCGCAAGGATGCTTTGAATATCCTGACTGTGCCTCCAATGTTAAGACCTGGTATTGCGAAGGCGAGGCACGGCATGGGGAGTGGCCGGATTTGAATACGACAATACTGGATTTTTTCTCAAACAATTCGTCCCGCAGCAAGACCGAAGCGAATCCGGTTTCGACGATAAAGGATTCGCTTTGATCGCTCCGATGGGCGAATTAAGTTCCGCCATGATCGACAGGACTCCGCCGCAGGCAGAATGGTCGAGAAAAAGCCGGCGAAATTTCCATGCGCACATTGGATAATTCCCCGGGGAGCGGTTCTAGCATGGCATCCTAACCTCTAAGTATCCTAGCAACAATAACTTGAACATTTGTGCGATGCCTTCGATCCTTGGGCTATGGATAACATGGCGACGATAGCGAGCAAATACAAAGCCTTGTCCGGTCGATTGGACGAAGCGACACGGCGGCGGTGG
>JBOICY010000245.1:0-7545 GCA_050740335.1 Methylococcales bacterium
GGTAAACCCGGCAACTCTTCGCACCGACCGTCAAGCAACAGCTTAGGGCGATTAAGTCCTAAATTCAGGCAGTTTTATTACGGCCGGAATCGATGGAATTCGAAATGGATTAAGCCGATTTCAGGTACGATATACTGATACTTTTAGTGCATTCTGGATTTCGATCGAGATAAGCTATCAGTAGCTCCAATGTTTTTTTCATAGCGCCGCGATTTTCTTCAACAACCCTGCGGCCTGAAGACCCAACGGCTTTCCTGTACTCGTCATCCTCAAGCAATCTGGCCGCTTGCCCGGCCAGGGTTGATTGATCGGTTACTTGTATTGCCGCTCCGGCTCTAACCAGAAAATCCGCGATTTTCACGAAGTTGAACACATAGGGACCGAACAGTACTGGTACGCCTAGAGCGGCAGCTTCCAAGGCGTTGTGTCCCCCGGTTTTCACCAAGCTGCCTCCGATAAAAGCGATATCGGACATTGCATAGAACTGTTTCAATTCTCCCATGGTATCGAGCAAAAATATGGCGGTGGATTCGTTGCATGGAAGTCCGGAACTTCGTAAAACCGCTTCGAAGCCTCTGGATTTACAAAGCAGGTTGACTTTGCCGAACCGTTCAGGGTGCCTTGGAGCGAGGATCAGGAGTATATTGAGATATTCTTTTCTAAGCATTTCGAACGCACCAAGAACCTGCTCTTCTTCACCATTATGAGTGCTGGCGGCAATCCATACTGGACGATTACCAAATAGATTTTTGCGAAGCGTGTGCCCGGTCTCGATGAGGATATCCGGCACCGGATAATCAAACTTGATATTGCCTGTTATGAAAACCTTTTTCCTATCCGCGCCCATGCCCACAAAACGTTCCGCATCCTCGGAAGATTGGGTGGCAATCAGGGAAACATACCTCAACGTGTTCTTTACAAGGCCAGGAAGTTTCCGATAACCGCGCGTCGAACGCTCTGATAAACGACCATTCACAATCACCAGAGGTACATGCATCGTGGCGCACTCCCGATACAGATTCGGCCAGATCTCTGTTTCCACGATAACACCCAATATCGGCTTAAAGCGCTGCAAAAAACGGTTGGTGGCTCCGGGCAAGTCATAGGGAAGATAGACATGCTGAGCAGTATCCCCCAATAAAAACCGGACCCGATCGGACCCGGTTAATGTGGTTGTGGTCACCAGTTGCGGAACATCTGGATAGAGGTCCTTGAGAGCCTTCATAACCGGAAAAGCAGCTTCCGCCTCTCCGAAAGAAACGGCATGGAACCAGATGACCCCGGCTTTTGACACCCGGGACCAGTAAATACCCATCCGCTCGTTCCATCGCTTTCGATAACCTGGGGCTTTCCTGGAGCGGTAAAAAAGCAGCAAGAAAAAAATTGGGCTTATCAAACGGATAATCAAATTATAAACAAACCGCATAAGACGGACTCCCCCCAAAACTTTTATTGTCCAACTGATTACTGCTTGACCCCTAACCAGAGGCGAGCCAGGATAAGATCGACTGGACAGACAGCAGTCGTATAGGTTTCGAACGCTACAAAAAGACCACTCAATGCCGCTGCAGGCGACCTACTGCGATGTGATAAGACTTGTGGTCCAGACGGACGTCTCCGAGCACCTGGAGACTTCCCATCCTGGACGCGATGCTGCCAATGACATTGTGACCGTCCACAAAAATGATATCACAATCAACCCATTTATCCGCTTTGGCCCAGTATGGATAAGCCAGCCCTTCGCTTCCGTCTGTTATCCATTGACTCGTGGTGAAGTCGCTAGCGCGTACGTCCTTTTCCAATGGAGTCCGGTAAAATGCCAGCACACTGGCCAGTCGATTCTTGCCTTCTCCGACGATCAGCTGCTCATGACCCGTTTCCGTCTGTTGCGTATCCGCAACTTTTTGCACTGCCGCCGCCAGATCGCGCCAGGGCCCTAAGGCTGACACCCAGCCCGCTTTGGGTTGTAGGATTAGCACGTAGACTATTGCCACCAGGTTCAGTGTTAGACACCCCACCCCTGTGGTTAGCGCAGCGTGCCGCCACACGACAGTGCTAATCCGCTTCCGCATTTGGCGGCACAGAACAAGAACCAATTGCGTGATCGCTGGCAATGTGCTCAGATAAAGCGGCAAAGTCCAGTTCAAGTGGACGTCATAGAACAAAGCTCTGTAGCTCGTCGTCAACAGCAGCGGCAGACTGAAACTGAGCGCCATCAGCCAACGCGGCCTGAGCGATCGTCTTCTTGTCCGAAGCGTCCTCACGTAAAGCCAGCTGAGACCGGCCAGCACGCCCGGTGTGGCAACCGCAACTTGCAGCAGAAAAAATAACATCACATGGGCCATGCTGAACCCATTGCCTTCAAAACGGCCCACGAATTGGAAGCGGAAGCTGGCCCATTCGTGTTGTGCGTTCCAAATCAACACCGGGGTAAACATCGCGAAGGCCAGCAGCGCCGCCGCATAGGGGTGCAGCGTGATCAGATAACGACGCCAAGGCCGGTACCCAGCCACCGTCGCGAGCGAACCAACCACTAGAAACACACCGGTATACTTGCATAACGTCGCCGCGCCTGCCCCAACTCCGGCCAGGTACCAACCCCAGGCACATTGCCTTCGCAGCGCCACGCTTAGTCCCAACAGAGTGATCAACCAGAAGAAAACAAGCGCCCCGTCCATCGTTGCGATCAGCCCCGTGCCAAAATAAACAGGCAGCACCTGGAGCAACAACGCAGCGACCACCGAAGCCTCGCGGGAAAACCAGATCCGGCTGAAAGCGTACATCACTCCGCTCGATGCCAGCATCAGCAGCCCGCTTCCGATCCGCACTCCGAATTCGGTGTCGCCGAACACTTGCGTGCCCAGGCCAATCAACCACGCGACCATCGGTGGATGGTCAAAATAACTTAGGCTCGGATGTTGCCAATACATCCAATAATACGCCTCTTCCGGGACCAGAGTCATCCAGATCATGGCCGCCATCCGAAGCATGAGCGTTGCGACCAGCAATGTGATGATAGTGAACATCCATTTTCTGGAAATCCCGCGCAGGATCGGATAACGGTTTATGTGCTGGCATGGCAGGAGCCGACGGACGGAAGGATCACCCTCTGGATGTCTCCGAAAAAACCAGGGGCGATTCGAGCCGAAGTTTATTATCATGTTCGCGGAGAATAATGAAGAATAACCCTAAAAAGAGCAGCTGGGCCCTCTATACACGGCCCAGTAAGCAATTAAGCAATTGTGTGAATGTATGCTACCTGAACGTAACATAGGTTGGAATTGGTTAGATGAAGACTGCATTTCCTATATCAATCTGACGCCGCTAACGGCGGTCGAGATTGAGGAGGGTCAGACCGTAGGGGAGAGGCTCTGGCTGCGCGGAGGGTTTCCCGACAGCTATCTAGCCGATAGCGACCGGCTTCAGGTCAGCATCCAGACCGTCACACGGTAAATCGACCGACTGGTCGATTTACTGCTGGTTGCGCCGCCGGCCGTGTCGGAAAAGATATACCAAGGGATCAAAACGGCCTCAGAGATGCGTAGCATCCCCACTCCCGGAGCTTCAATCGTTGTAAACACCGTCCGCGGATGTATTCGCCCGCGTTGGCACGCGGGAGAATACATCCGCTTCCGGTGTCTCCCTATTCCGCCAGCAGGCATCGAAGTTTGCCTCAGTCATCGAGGCCTTGTCTGACCTTCGGGCAAAGTCAACATTACACAATGTGAACTTCCAAAGGCATTGGTGACGCCATAACTTACCCACAGGGTACACAGCCTCCTCGCTTCGCTCGGACCCGGCCTTCGGGGCAATGCTTCACAGCCCCAGGCCGGGCTGCGGGCTGTGCACTTGTGGATAAGTCATGGCTGGCAAAGTTCGAAGGATACGCAAAGGCCGCTCAGGGTACGGGGATTCGAACCGCTGTTCGCTTAGTTCTTACCGTGTCGTAACGATAGGGTAAACAACTTCCCGAACGTTAAACCAGGTGCTTTTCCAGAGCGGCGTTGACGAGCGCCAAACCGATCCCGGCCACCCACTCCACCAAAAACGCGTGATTCGCTTTCGTCAATCGCACCGGCACCAAGTCTTGAATCCGATCCATAATGGAATTATCGATCTCTATTTTCATGGGTACCCCCGTGGTCAAAATTTCCCCCAGTCAATTTCCCAGGTATGCAGGTGAGTAGGTACTGCGTGATTGTCGCCTTCAACCCCGAAGACTTTCCAGCTTAAAGTTTCGCCATATTTCCCGGGCTGGTCGTCCCAGGCTTTCGCGAGTTTGATCGGCCGTTCCTGCCGCCTGGCCGTCGCACCGCCCATGTGTTGGACGAAGGTTTTCCAGTCGCCATGATCCGCCGCTTGAAACGCATCGTTCAGGATGCCGTCCGGCGCGCCTTTCAGTCTCCGTAATTCCCGCCACAGCGTGACCGAAGGTCCTCCAATTTGCTGGAACTGGCGAATGCCCCAGGTCGAGACCCAGGCTTCCACCCGGGGCGCGGTTTGCTTGGCGTCCTGGCCGTTTAAATCTTGATCCAGGCCGAAGCCATCGATGTTATTGGAGACGTACTTGGCGAGGTAGCCCGTCGCCGTGCCCCAATTCCTTGGCGATGGCTTCGAAGCCCGCCAACCGGGTCATCAACTCGGCCCGGCGGATTCTTGGATTGCAGACTCCCCGTTCCGCCAGTTCTTGAAGGGAATATTCCTGATCCAGTTTATTCACCGCGACCAGGCTTTCCAGTAAGGCGCGGGTTCGGGCCTTCTGTTCCGTGCGGCGCTGCACGGTTTCGTCGCTGGCGTACACCCCGGCGAACTGATGCACCAGGCCCACGCCGATGGCGAGGTCCTCGACCTTGCACCCGTGCGCTTTCCGGATTGCTCGCCGCCACCAGTGCTCGTCGTTCAGCCGGGCCACGGCACCGGCCACGGTGAACGGTTCGCCCGGTTCCGGCGGATCGACGCCAAACGCGCGCGCAAACCGCGCCAGGCGCGGCCAAACCTGATCGGGCTCCAGGATCGCGGCAGTCATGTGACAGCATTCACACGCCCGCCGCTTGGCGAAACGGATGAGGTCGTCATCGCAGGCAGCCAGGAAAATGCCTTTTGCCAGAGCCCGGAAAAACGTAATGACTGGCTTTAGTTTTGTGCCTGTCCGACAGGATTTTCAACACGACATCGGTCACCGGCAACGTCTTTATCGACGAGCGATTTGGTGATTTTGACCGATACCGCCGGTCTCTGTTTAGACATGCTTCCCCCCGATTGGAACCGCCACTCTGTAGACACAGTGTAGACGGTAGATTTCAAACGATGGGGAGGGTTTAAAACAGCCTCCATGATAGAAGCAAGGAGTTACAAGGTCTCTAAAGGGTTCTTTAAAAAAACTTCCAACTCGTCCAACTCAAGGATTAGAATTTATTCAGCCGGTCGCAGGTTCGAATCCTGTCGGCAGCTCCAAATTATCAATGGCTAGCTGTTATAATTCGGTGAGCCATAGACATAGTTAGGCGAAAGATAAGGCCCATAGAGTACATCGGGGGTGCGATCAAAAGTAATGCAACTTTACACGACCCGGCCGGGGACTCCGCTGGCAATCCGATTACATCGCCAGAATCCACTTGACCATGGTCTCGATATCCGCGTCGCTCACGCGCGGAGAATTCGGCGGCATCGGAACGGCGCCCCACGCGCCGGACCCGCCCTTCTTGACTTTGTCGATCATCGCGGCTTCGGCGCCCGCATCACCCTTGTATTTTGCCGCGATTTCCTTAAAAGAAGGCCCGACTGCTTTGGTATCGATCTTGTGACAGGCCATGCAACCGTTGTCGGTCGTGAGTTTTTCGTTTGCATGGACCGGGAAGGCGGCAATCGCTCCGATAAAAGCCATGGAAGTTAAACGGATTATAGTTTTCATAGGATTCTCCTGGTGCCCTTGCATTAAAATGGTGGAAAAGCGGCCTTACGTTGCCATGATCAAGCGAATTCGTCAAGCGGGAAAATGGTGCAGAAATTTGAACGCCATGCCAGGTATCCGTCGTTTAGCCGCATGACTGGATAAATTCGAATGGGATAAACTATGGATTGGACTGCGTTTAGTCTTTCCTTGAAACTGTCTGGTTCGACGGTTGCGGTGTTGTTGGTTCTCGGTCTTTTGGTAGCCCGTTCGCTCGCGTGGCGGCGCTTTCCGGGGAAAAGCCTGCTCGAAGCGATCGTGGCTTTGCCGCTGGTCCTGCCGCCGACTGTACTCGGCTATTATTTGCTGCTTTTCATGGGCCGGCAGTCGCCGCTCGGGTCGGCGCTCGAATCGTTGACCGGGGCGACCCTGGTCTTCTCTTTCGGCGGGCTGCTGATCGCTTCGGTGATCTACAGTTTTCCGTTTGCGGTGCAGCCGATGCTGCAGGCTTTCGAGTCGATTCCGCAAGGAATCCGCGAAGCGGCCTGGTGCAGTGGCTTGTCGAAATGGAGTACATTCTGGCGCATCGAATTACCTTTGGCGCGCACCGGGATCGTGGCCGGGATGGCCTTAAGCTTTGTTCATACGCTGGGTGAGTTCGGGGTCGTACTGATGGTCGGCGGCAATATCCCCAACGAAACCCGGACCGTGAAGAGGCCGCCATGCTGGCCGATACCATGTGCGTGTTGCATGCCGGCAAGACCTTGCAGTCGGGGAAACCCGGTGAGCTTTTCGAACGGCCGGAAAACACGCTGGTCGCGCGGCTCGTGGACGTTCGCAATCTGTTCCAGGCCCGGGTCGAAGGACAATTCGCGGGGCTCGAAGCGACCCGGCTCGACTGCAACGGACTCCGGTTCGATGCGGCTTACAATTCCCGCTATCGGGAAGGGGATGTTGTGTATTGGTCGATTCTTCCCTCCAGTCTCTTGCTGCATAGCCGGATTCGGTCTTCAAAAGGAATCCGGGAAAATCCTTTCGAAGGAAGAATCCTCGAATTGATCGTGCTCGGGGGTGTTTGCACCGTGGTTGTGCGCTGCGAATTATCGAGGCTGGAGTTCACCATCGAGCTTCCGGTCCACGTGGCCGAACGCAATTGTTTGCGAGTCGGGGATCTGATCGGTTTTTCGATTTTGAAAAAATACGGTCCAGTTCATGCCTTGGGAACCTCCTCATGGCGGCAGCCAACAGCCGGTACATTCGAAAGATTCCACACCGTGAACTGAAATCGGGTGCAACACCGTTCGGGTGGTTCCTGCGTAACCCGGGAAAGCGACTGTGATGTGCGTTATCCTGGTCAGCAGATGGGGATTCCGGATGCACCGCCTTTTAACCCGAAGCCTGCGCTATGGACTTGGCCTCAGCCGGTTTGCTTTTCCCGGATTTCATCGAGGGTTTTGCAATCGATGCATAGTGTCGCGGTGGGGCGGGCTTCGAGGCGCCTGAGACCAATATCAATGCCACAGGATTCACAATAACCGTATTCTCCGGTATCGAGGCTCGCCAGTGATTCGTCGATTTTCTTAATCAATTTACGTTCGCGGTCACGGGTTCGAAGTTCCAGCCCGAATTCCGATTCCTGGGTCGCTCTGTCATTA
>JBOICY010000246.1:0-1802 GCA_050740335.1 Methylococcales bacterium
ATCTTGAGGGGTTGGTTCGTGCCAGCGGGGGTTCGGCCGAGAATGTCTATAGTGCTGTCCAACAAGCCGCCAATCAGGCTATGCGCGATGGACTGCTAAGGCCTGGCGCTAACGGGGTGCTAACAGGCGCGGGGTCCGGCGCCGTTCTCAACCTCAAT
This sequence comes from Methylococcales bacterium, assembly GCA_050740335.1. Lineage (GTDB taxonomy): Bacteria > Pseudomonadota > Gammaproteobacteria > Methylococcales > UBA1147 > UBA1147. The sequence continues at coordinate 159 of JBOICY010000246.1, forward strand.
GGCGTGAATATTCAACTCATCGGTGGTCGCGTTATCGACGGCATTGTTCAAATCGGATCTTTCGTGGGATTGTGAATATGAGCTTAGCGCAACCCTCTCCGTTGGAAGCAGCCGTGTTAGCTGAATTCTATGAGCTATACAAGGATCGCGGATTTCCTGCGCCGTCCAGGGTTCATGTACGACGTAGAGAGAACACCGGCAGTGGCCGCTACGTCGATCTCGATGCCTTGGACAATACGGAGTTCGACGACGGATACTTGGACATGGCGGGACGTTTCATTGAAATGAACGGTGTACCGAACGGATTAATGGCTGTGGCTCGCGTTAAAGACCACCGCGTGCAGCAAATCGAACTCTCAGTTTATGGAGATGACGCTTGGGATGGCGAGGAAGGCGAATGGGCAATAACGCGATAAGGTGCGCTAATTTATAGGATGCTGCCGACGTAAGGAGGCGCATCGATCGCGATTGATGCGCTTCACTGCGTTCAGCACATCCTATCGAGAGTACAGCCACTCGATCTCGGGAATGGTAGAATTTTGCCGGGTGGAGGCCTTGAACGGTCAACAACTGGCGTAGTGTCAGCGCGCATCATTCGAGTTGATGAGTTCTAGGTGCACTATGGAAACGCGGATTAACACAGGCGTTCGATTTTCAGTTAGCGAGCCAGAAGACTTTTATTTTGATAATGGCGAAGGGCCTTTCGATGGTGTGATCGTTGGATACCGTTCCGGTGTTATGTTCGTGAAAGTTCGATCAAAATTGCAGTATCACGATAAGAAGCTTCGCTATCTTGCCATGGTGGTGCGGTATGAAGGTGAATCACTAAGCGGGCTTAAAGCTGATTCCCATGTTGTTTTTAACCTGGTGCCCCTACTTGTAAATGACGATGTGAGGGACGTACTTATAGAGGAACTTGTTAACCTGTCCAAGCAATTTCGAGGGCAGCATTTAATAGGGGAAGTCTGGATAGCGGTATGAATTTGATATTTCAAGGGGTGGAGGACCCGAGAAGCTTTTCCACTTCACGCAGAGTCGGAATGCCGATGCTATCGCAGAGACGGGTCTGCGTCGCGGCGCAAGTGGCCATGTCTTCACTACCCCGCAAGGAAACCTGAGTCCACCCCAAGCTCAACTTGATCTCGCATTGCCGCCAAATCGTGGGCTGCCAAATGCAGTTTTCGAGATTGACGTTGGCACGCTGCAACGACTCGGAATTGATATGCCTCCGCCATCCCAGGTAAGCAGGAGTTTCAATTTGCCGGAGGGCGGTTTGGAAGTTCCGATTCCGCGCGATATTCCGCCAAAAGCTCTGAGGCGTGTACGATGACTGCCGAAGAGATTCGATTTTGGCTTGAGGATGAGCTCGCCAGTTTTCCAGAACGGGCTGTGTATAGGAAAAATAAACGGCTTTTTTGTTAAGCGGAAAAGTACTCAAGAACCGATGGTTTGTCAATACTGATGTGTTACCCAAAATCCGCGACTGGATTTTGGATGAAGCGCCCGGTTGCCGTTTGCCGGCATTTTTTGGCGCCGACACCGCACGTTTGACGTACTGGCGTGGGAAGGTGGCGCGGAATCCTTTTTTTCGGGTGGCTAAGCCCAAGTCAAAGGAATTTCGAGCAGACCTCGCCCGAGCGACTG
>JBOICY010000247.1:0-2445 GCA_050740335.1 Methylococcales bacterium
TTGGTGCGCCTTTCGCGCTGGCCCCGATGACATTCGCTCGCCAAGGTTCCCATTAGCTCAACGGCTTGTCACAGCCTTTGTCGTTATCGGATTCTCCCGGCGACGGTCTGACCTGTTTCCATCCGCGTGTTCGCTCACGCAATCTTGGGTAGGATGTTCCTCCGTTGCATCGATCTACTCTCTACTCATTCAAACAAAACGCGCGAAGCGCTCCTTTTTCACGGACACCCGAGCTAACGTCGCATTTTCTCCAACAACTCCGGGTAATCATTGCGGGTGTTGTTCACGCGGGTGCTGACCGGGTAGCCCTCGAAGTTCTCTCTGGCAGCGACGACAAGCCCCTCTATTCCCGCCGCCGTGGTTGCAGGATCAACCCACCGGTCATAGTGCTCCGGCTTCAGAACCACGGGCATGCGGTGATGGATCGCGGCGATGCACGGCGCGGCTTCTCTGGTAAGCAACGCACAAGAGACCACGGACTCGGTGTTCGGACGCTCCCAGACCGACCAAAGCCCCGCGAACGCGATGACCTCCGCATCAGGGCAGAAGATGAAGTAGGGTTGTTTCACTTTGCGCCCCGACTCGCTGCGCGCCGGCTCGTTTTCATTCCATTCATACCAGCCGCGCGCCGGCATCAGGCACCTCATGGTATGAAGGCTGTGACGCCACATCGGTTTTTGTAACGCTTCTTCCGAGCGGGCGTTGAAGGTCAGCGAGGGGGGTGTTTCTTTCTTCCACCAGCTCGGAATCAGGCCCCACCTGGCCCCGCTCAGTTCAAGCGCGCCGTCCTCGACTCTGACAAGGATCGGCACCTGCGCGGTGGGCGCGACATTGAAGGGCTGTTTGTCCCAACCGCGCCAACAACCGACTCAGGAAACTAACGTTGCGCTCACCACCAGAACCGAGGCGCTGAAAAGCGAAGTAGTTGCGGACAGCAAAAAAGGCGCAGACATGCACGCCTGTTCAAAATTCATCGCGCAACCGTATCCCGCTTCGTCTCTCAGGCGCGCGCAGGCTCTGAACCGCCTTCAAATCCTTAGAGTGCGTTTTGGGGAAGATTCTGCGATGACCCCTCAAAGAACCAATTGAGGGCTTGATAAATAGAGTACTTGTTGTTATAACAAATTTGTTATAATGGTTAGGGGCAGGGAATGACGCTTGATGTAAGGCCAGTTGTTTGGATGGGAAATTCCAGAAGGAACCTTCAGGAATTTCCTAAAAAAGTCCGCAACGATATAGGAGCAGCTCTGTTTGCCGCCCAATGCGGCGAAATGGCCGAGCATGTAAAACCCTTCAAGGGTGTTGGCAGCGGCGTTTTTGAGATTGTTGATCGCTACCGCAAGGACGCTTATCGGTTGGTGTATGGCGTTCAAATTGGCGAAAAACTATACGTCCTGCACGCCTTTCAGAAGAAAACGAAGTCCGGTATTGCGACGCCAAAGCCGGACGTGGACTTGATTAAAAAACGTTACCGGGAAGCACAGGAGCACGCAAAAAATGACCCCTGAAAAGAACGTTGAGATTGAATTTGAAATCGGCTCCGGCAATATTTTTGCTGATCTTGGCCTTGACGATGCCGACGCACTCTATACCCGCGCCGCCCTTGGCGTTCAGGTGATGAAGATTTTGAAAGAACGCCGCTTGAGCCAAAAAGAGGCCGCTGATTATCTTGGCATTAAACAGCCAGAAGTTTCCGCGATCCTATGCGCCAAGTTTAGCCGATTTAGCCAAGAACGACTGATTGGCTTCCTCAACAAGCTCAATCAGAAAGTGACGATTCAGGTAAGCAGCCACCACCCAGGCGAACCTTACCAACAAGTCACTTTTGCGTCATAAGGAACCGAGCAAGCTTACGTCAAGGACGCAGCCCTTAAAAAACGCGGTTCAGCCACAAGGGCTATGCACAAAATCTGTGGACAACCGCCCGGCCCCGTTTTCTTTGCGTGATAATGTCCTTTATCACATGCATGGAAGGGGCGGTCGAAGATTCACCTTCGTAAACATCGGCGCTTCGCGCCGAAAGAAAAATATTGTGAGAGAGTATGAGTAGCAAACTCGTGCTATTGACAGGGTACGGCTAAATGGTGACCCAGAAATTTTCAATTTTCTGTCCGACCCTTTTCATTGTTCGGTATTCCAAATTTGTTGCTCCTCCTGAATCAACCCGTGCAATTCAGGTCGCCTCTTGCGGACTGAAAGCAGTAATTCGGCTGCAGAGTTCTTATTTCGACTGTTTTCTAAACTGTCACAGCGCACCATAACTCTAATCCAGAAACGCTCCGCATTCCTGACATCATTGATAGAAAACGAAGACTTCGAAAGCTGCTTTTCGCGTTGTTGGACTGTGGAGTTTCAGGTGCCCACTGGCCGCGCCCTTCAGTGCCCCAAGAAGACCGCAGACGCCAATTGTCAACCACGCCTGAAGATTGCGTTTCGGCGTTCGGG
>JBOICY010000248.1:0-4155 GCA_050740335.1 Methylococcales bacterium
GATCTGTATCATGGACACATCGGGTTCGATGGACACCATGAAGAAATACCTCGCGCGCAGTTTCTTTTTCCTGTTGCACCGGTTCGTCTGCACCCGTTATCAGAACGTCGATCTGGTCTTTATCGCCCATCACACCTTGGCTCGCGAGGTGACCGAAGAGGAGTTTTTCCACAAGGGTGAATCGGGCGGCACGATGATTTCCTCGGGATACAACAAAGCGCTCGAGGTTATCCGCGATCGCTACCACCCGGATCACTGGAATATCTATGCCTTCCACTGCTCCGACGGAGACAATTTCGAGAGTGACAACGAGGCAACCCTGCGCGCGGCCGATCAACTCTGCGAGGTCTGCAATCTGTTCGGCTACGGGGAAATCAAACCCTACACCTTGCACTACGAGAGTTCGCTGATCGAAGTCTTCGAACATATCGAGGCGCCGAACTACCAGGCGGTCATGATCAAACGCAAGGAGGATGTTTGGCCGAGTTTCAAGGCACTGCTGAAGCGCGAACGGCTCCCGCAGGCCACAACGAGTGAGACGCCGGCATGAGTGTTGACTTGGACATTGCCGAATTAAGGGAGTGGGATGATCGGATCCGGGAACAAGCCAGCGCATTCGGCCTCGGATGTTATCCGCAGGAATATGAAATCTGTGATCACTTCCAGATGCTGAGTTATATGGCCTATTCCGGCATGCCGTCCCACTACCCGCACTGGTCTTACGGCAAGTCCTACGAGAAACTGAAGACCACCTACGATCATGGAATCTCCGGACTCCCTTACGAGATGGTAATCAACTCCAGCCCGTGTCTCGCGTACCTGATGCGGGAAAATTCATTGGCTCTGACTGTTCTGACCATGGCCCACGTTTACGGCCACAACGATTTCTTCAAGAACAACTTTAATTTCGCCTATACCCGGGCGGAATGGACGGTCAGCACCTTCAAGCTCCATGCGGAGCGGATACGTTCCTATGTGGAAGACCCTTCGATCGGCCGCGGCGAAGTCGAAGCGATACTCGATGCCGCACACGCGCTCTCACTGCAGATTAATCGCAATCGGGCCTTTCGTAAACGTTCACCGCGAGAACAAATCTCCGCGGCGGCCGAACGTGCACGCCCTGCGAAAGACGCGTTTCAAGTAATCCATAAAAGGCGGGAAGAACCGGCGATCGATCTGAGCAGGATTCCCTTGGAGCCGGACGCCGATCTCCTGCTGTTCATCCGCGATAACAATCGACAACTCACCGACTGGCAACGCGACTTGCTGACTGTCGTACACGAGGAGGCCGAATATTTCCTGCCACAGATCGAAACCAGGATCATGAACGAAGGCTGGGCCAGCTTCTGGCATCGCACCATCATGAACAGCCTTGGGCTTCCACAAAATCTCCAATTGGAGTTTCTCGTGCACCACAATCAAGTGGTCAGACCGGTCATGGGTGAGATTAACCCCTATCACCTGGGCCTGAAAATCTGGGATGACATCCGGAGGCGTTTCGGAGAATCCGGTGGCGAAGCTCCGGCGATCGGCGAGCCACCCGATCTCAAGGCGCGCGAGAAGCTCTTCGAAGTGCGCGAAACGGATCGCGATGCCTCGTTCATCCGCCGTTTTCTAAGCGATGAACTGATCGAGGAACTAGGCCTTTTCCGCTATCAAGCGCGTGGCAAGGACGAAGTGGTAACCCACGTGGCGAACGAAGACGGTTACGAACTGATCAGGCATACACTGATCGACAATGTCGGAATGGGAGCGGTTCCGGTCATCAAAGTGGAGGACGCCGATTTCGGCCGAAACCGCACGCTTTACCTCAGGCACTATCACGATGGACGGGATCTGGAACTCGATTTCGCTGAAAAAACACTCGAACACCTGTTTTTCCTGTGGGGACGTCCGGTCGTCATCGAGACCGCGATGAATAATCGCGGGATACTGCTGTCATTTGACGACGAGGGCTTCGATACCAAAAAGCACGTACAGGTCACTGAAGACCGGCTGCGGTGATCGTTATGCTGCTTCTCAATACCGAATCTGGATAAAAACAAATCCCGTGCTAAAGTGTTATCCGTGGAGGATGGAATATTTCGGGTCATGCAAGAACCTGTTCAAGATCTCGCTGAAGGGCGCATTGCGGCGTTAAAATCAAACTCAAAAGGCACTCACCTACTTCGTGTATGCTCCGCTTTTTCGTTCGATTTTGCCTTGCACTACAGCCCTTGATCGAGATCTTAAACAGGTTCTAAGACCTGACAGTTTTCTGCCGTTGTTTTCTTTTCATTTTTTCCTCGATTGAGCTTTTAGATCACTTCCGGGCTGTCGTTAGGCAAGATGACTGGAGCAACTCTATGCTTACAAATGACGAAAATTTGGCGAAACAACCCTTCCTGCCAGAAGGCGTTGGGAAGAAACGTTCCACAATATTTTCATTTATCATCGATAGCTTGATATGCGTTTCTTGAGAGTCTGTCGCCCGTTGCCGCTTCGTGACGACGAACAAGTTTGGCAAATACTATAATGTTTTTCGAACACAACCATCGGACTGTTGACCGGTAGATGGTTTCGCCAACAGGAAGCACTATTTATGCTGATCAGGACGTGTAACTACTATTGTGTTGCTTCAGATGGAACCGGAATTTCCCCTGCTTGTTTATAGTATGAAACCAAGTACGGGAGCAAGGCATGAGCAAGCAACGCAGGAACTACACAGCGGAAGAGAAAGTAGCGATAATTCGAAGGCACCTTTTGGACCGAGTCGCGGTTTCGGATTTGTGTGATGAAAATCAACTGAACCCGAACCTTTATTATTGCTGGCAGAAGGAATTTTTCGAAGGCGGCGCGGCGGCCTTTGCGCTGGAAGGCTCGCGTTGGAAAAGCCAATCGACACAACGGCCAGCAACCGCGCTATTTTTGGCTTCTGGAGTGGGAGAGAAACGCGATCAGGGGATTTGCAGTTGATCATCCGCTGGAAGGTTACCGTCGACTTGCATTTATGATGCTCGATGCTGATATCGTTGCGGTCAGCCCGAGCAGCGTCTAGCGAGTACTCAAGGCGGCGGGTCTGCTCCAACGGCAAGCCTTCGATACCAGCCGAAAAGGCAGCGGTTTTGAAGGTCCCAAGGGGCCTCATCAACACTGGCACATCGATATTTCCTACATCAACATCGCTGGTACCTTCTATTACCTGAGTGCCGTTCTCGACGGTTACAGCCGCTCTATTGTGCATTGGGAAATCCGGGAGCGGTGTTGGAGCAGGATATAGAGATTATCTTTAAACGGGCCCGGGAACGCTGTCCCGAGGCCCGTCCACGAATCATCTCGGATAATGGCCCCCAGTTTATCGCCAAGGACTTCAAAGAATACATCCGGGTGATGGGTATGACTCATGTTCGGACTTCGCCTTTTTACCCGCGGAGCAACGGAAAATTGGAACGTTGGCATCAATCCCTGAAGACCGAATGCATCCGCCCCAAGAGTCCGATTTCGCTGGTGGATGCTCGCAAGCTGGTTGAAAGCTACTACGTAACCGAATACAATACCACTTGGCTGCATAGCGCGATCGGGTATATCGCGCCATGCGACAAGCTGGAAGGCCGGGCCGATGCGATCTTCGCCGCGCGCCAGGAAAAACTCGAAACCGCAGCCAAAGCCAGGTTTAAGGCCTATGCGTTACAGCAGGAAGCGGACGCGGCATGAGTGAACACTGTCCATCTTCCGTTGGGACAGAGAGATCAACAGGAGGGGCAACCGGTATCAGAATCACCAACCAATCAGATGGTCCTGATACCCACTAAAAATCGCAGGGCAAAAGTCCGGTTTCCGCTGAACCAACACACTACCATTGGATGCAGCGTCAAAAAACACAAAATTTTCGCCCATTGTTCCTCTGTCAACGTCGCTCGTGTCATATTCTTTAACCAAATCTTTATGATAGTATCCTTGCCTCATGAAATGTCAACAGAACCTAGGACCTGCGGGAGCAATGGGTCATATTGGACCTATAGGCCCCGTAGGTCCCATGAAGTCCGTTGCATTCCAAGTCCTCCGAAACCTCTTGAAGTCCCGACCCTGCCCCACAATGCTGTTGAAATAAGGGAACGCCGATAGGGGTAGAAGGCTTTCGGCCTCCCCATCCAATCGCAAACGGTCGCTATCGCG
>JBOICY010000249.1:0-1800 GCA_050740335.1 Methylococcales bacterium
CTTCCACAGAGCGATATCCGCGTTCATATTGATTTCCTGCGGCATCCAGTGATTCGCGCAGCCGTCGAGATACTTGCGCCAAGCCCACTCGTATTTAAAGGGGACCAACTGGTTCAGGTCGGCCTGACAGTTGATGATTTTCTTATCGTCGACGCGAATCCGCTCGGCGCCCATTTCGATTTCCTCGAAACCGAGGCTGCCTGAATCGATCAGGTCCACACCGCGAACTTCCGCCACGCGATCGGTGACTGCCGGAGCTAGCCCGCTTGATCTGGATTGTCGTTGTACGCTGATCGGATCGTCCCAATTTAACATCGCTTCATTCCCCGTTTAATCGTGATTCATGTGCATCTAAAAGGTTTCGCAAGCCGGCGGACTTACTGACAACTTTCACAATCCGGATCCAGGATCGAACAGACTTTGGCCTCCTCGGCGATCGAACTGTTCTTGACTGCATTGAGCTTCCCATCCGCGAGCGTGCTTTTTTCGACATGAGTCGCCCCCATGCTTCTGAGATAGTAGGTCGTTTTCAGCCCCCGGACCCAGGCCAGCTTATATAAGGTATCGAGCTTTTTGCCATCGGGATTCGCCATATACAGATTCAGCGACTGGCCCTGATCGATCCACTTCTGGCGCCTCGATGCGGCCTCCACCAGCCAGCGCGCATCGATCTCGAAGGCCGTGGCATAGAGTTCCTTGACTTCGGCCGGAATCCGGTCGATGCGCTGCACGCTGCCGTCATAATATTTCAGATCGTTGATCATGACCTCATCCCAACAATCCATTTTTTTCAGATCGGTAACCAGATAGGGATTGATCACGGTAAACTCGCCGGAAAGATTCGATTTCACGAACAGGTTCTGATAGGTCGGTTCGATCGATTGAGACACCCCGCAGATATTCGAAATCGTCGCGGTCGGCGCGATCGCCATGGTGTTCGAGTTGCGCAGGCCGGTCTTTTGGATCCGATCGCGCAGAAGGTCCCAATTCAAGGTGCTCGAGTGGTCGACCTCAAGATATCCGTTCCGGGCCTTTTCGAGCAGATCCAGCGAATCGAGGGGCAATATACCCTGGCTCCACAGTGAGCCCGGAAAGCTCGAATAGCTGCCGCGTTCTTCCGCGAGGCTGCAGGATGCCTGGATCGCGAAATAGCTCACCGCCTCCATGCTCCGGTCGGCGAATTCCACCGCTTGTTCAGAGGCATAGGACAGCTTCATTTTATACAGGGCATCCTGAAAACCCATGATGCCGAGCCCGACCGGCCGGTGCCTGAGATTGGAACGACGCGCCTGGGCTACGCTGTAATAGTTGTAATCGATCACGTTATCGAGCATCCGCATCGCGGTGGATATGGTTTTTTCGAGTTTGGTCGTATCCAGCCCTCGCTCGCTGACATGTGCGGCCAGATTGACCGAACCCAGATTGCAGACCGCGATTTCATGGTCGGAGGTATTCAGCGTGATTTCGGTGCACAAATTCGAGCTGTGCACGACCCCGCAATGCTGTTGCGGGGAACGCAGGTTGCAAGGGTCCTTGAAGGCGATCCATGGATGCCCGGTCTCGAACAGCATGGACAGGATTTTTCGCCACAAGGTCAGGGCCGGCATTCTTTTGAAAAGCTTGATTTCGCCGCGATCGACCTTTTGCTCATAGGCCAGGTAGGCTTTTTCGAAGGCCTCTCCGTACAGGTCGTGCAGATCCCGGACATCGTTCGGCGAAAACAGCGTCCATTCGGCTTCGTCGGCAACCCGATTCATGAACAGGTCCGGGACCCAGAAGGCGGTGTTCATGACGTGCGTG
>JBOICY010000250.1:0-2846 GCA_050740335.1 Methylococcales bacterium
GTGCGGCTCGTCGGCGATGATGCCGTAGGCGTTTGTATTTTCGCGTCACCTGCCCATGACCAGGCGACGCTCCAGGCATTTCAGGATCGGGTACCGGGCGGACTGGTAGTAGCGACTGGAGTAGTTGCTCCACCCTGGTAGGATCGGATTGAACATCCGGGCCAGATCCTCCAACCCTTGGTCACTCCGCAATGGCCAGATCCAACCGCACGATGCCTTCCGAATGGCATACGCTGCCTGGTTGCTGATCGCCGGTGTGAAGTGGCCATGCAGTATTTCCCCCAGCGATGCTTCGACCGGCGGGGGCGAAAAGGTTATCCCAGAAAATCAAAACGGCAATCACCGGATAATCTTCACGACGGTCATTGCCTCCTTACCGGACAGACAATCTTCGTCTTCTCAGGATGGAGTTCCAATCCCACCTCCTGCATCCCTACGCTCAACGCCAGTTTTAACTGCTCCGCCTGGGCTCGACTCTGACCGTGGCACACCCTATCATCCGCATACCGTTCAAAAGGAATCCCGGGATGTTCCCGTTCCATCCATTGGTCGAATGCGTAATGCAGAAAGAGGTTCGCCAGCAGCGGTGAGATCATGCCATGAACGCAAAAGATAACTTTCGCTGGATTGTGCGTTTTGGGATGATTCAAGAGATTCCGATGAGGCTGGAGTGCCTGCAGAGGATATTGGAGATCCTGGAATCGAATGCTTGATGGTTATCGTATCTTGGCCGACGATGACCTCCTTGACCAACAGCCTCATGATCCTCTGGCGCTCCAGAATGTCAAGCGTTTCGGCGTTCTCGCGCAGCCGTTCCAGAAACGCCGTCAGGGTTTCTGCCAACCTCAGGCAAGCCGCCTGGTCAACGGATTGGGTCGTCAAGGCCTGAAGCTCCGCCTGAACCGCCTGCTGGCGTTGGCGCAAGGCGGGCATCCTTGCACGCAGTTTGCCTCGAGCGAGAGCAGCTCTTCCTGGTAAGCCGTTAGGAGCCGCTCCGCGTGCTTGCGCACCCGCGCGGATTCACGCTTCAGAGTTTGCAGTCGGCGCCGGGTCGGGCTCGCATGACGGGCTGATTCCAAGCGCCGGTTCAATGCGGTTTGGATCAGGGTCGGATCCTCCAGAAGGCGGAGAATCTCCGACCACACTGCCCGTGGTAAAGCCAAGTCCTGTCGGATCGGTTTTTGGGCACACCAAGCCTGTCCCGCATGGCGATAGGCGTCGGAACCGAGGCAACGGGAGTAGTAAATTTTGCGCGCTGCTGCGGGTCGAAGTCCGATACAAGGCATAGCCGCAACGACGGCAACCAACGAGACCCTGGAGAATGCTGGGCTCGATGGTTCGGCGCGGCGCGTGCCGCTGGTTGTGTTCCAGCTATTCCCGGGCCAGCGCAAACCTTTCCTCGCTGACCACGGCGGGCACGGAAATCTCGATCCATGCTGCTCGTGGGCGCTCATGGCTGGCGCGGTTGCGTAGCCCTCCCCCGCGCAAACCCAGCGGGCGGGTAATGCGCTGGCGTGACGCCAGCGTGGTTTTCCCGAAGCATGCCGCACCTCGATAGGCGGGGTTGCGCAGCAGCGCCCAAATTGTCGAACGCTCCCAACGGCCGCTGCCTTTCCGGGTCGGCAACCCCAGTTCATGCAAGTGGCGCGCGATTGCCCCGATACTCAGCCCTTTCCCAGTCTACAGATCGAAGCCCTGGCGCACCACTTCGGCCTCAGCTTCGATGACTTCGCAGCAGGCAGCCATCGCTTCGGTCTTGCAGTGGTAGCGATAGCCGTACGGCGCCCCGCTCAACACGCTCACTTGTCCTGGTTGCGCCCGATGCCGCTTGCCCCGGCGTGAACGCTCCAGGATCTGCGCGCGCTCGGTTTCGGCGATCATCTCCTGGAACTGCAACAGCAGGCGATTCGTCCTTCGTATCCGACGACGGCGCTTGGATAAACACGGTCTCCCTCCCGTGACGAGCCAGTTCCTCAATCAGCAACACTGGGTAGCCATACTGACGGCTCAACCGCTCCGGCGAGAACCCTAAAAGCGCTTGGACTTGCCCCGCGGCAGCCAAGTCGCGGACCGGCTCGAGTCCCGGCCGGATCAGGGTTGCACTGCCCTGTAACCGGCGTCTTCGAACACCCGTTCCGCCGGCACTTGATACCCTTCACTTCGAGCCAACTCGATCCATGCCGCCGTCTGACTGGCAATCGTGTTGGCTTCTTTCGGTTGCTCCGACCAGACCCGGGCATAGATCGCCGCTGTTTTGATCCTCTCCCCCTCCATTGAACCCGGTTACCCCACCCACCCGGCGGGCGCGCTCCGGCACCAGCATTTCAGAAACCTGCTCCAGTTTCGTTGCCAGCAGTCGCTCAAAGGCATAAATCGAGTCGATGCTGCCTGGCTGGCGTGGCGCCGATTAGCCATGCCGGCGTAGTTTTTCGACAAAGCTCAAGACCGCGCCCGCCACCATCTCGCCGATGCTCAAACCACTGGCCTTTGCATAGCCTCGGAGCTGGACCACTACCTCCTCCGCAACTTTGCTCGGGATCGGAATGCTTGCTACACCCACCGGTACCGGCGCCTGGAGCCTCTGCGCCTCGTGCAAGTAGCGGTACGCCTGACGGCGCGACCAACCAAATTCTCCAATCAATGCCGTAGCCGCCTCCGCCAGAGTATGACCCCGTGCAAGCAGGTCGAAGCCGGCATTCACTCGCTGAGCCCGCTCCGAATGGGTCGATCTTGACAGAAGTCATCACCGTATTACTCTTTACGACGCCAGTCAAGCACCGATTTCGAGCGACACAACTCAATTTGCCGTTCAAACTCGAAGTTGCCCTTTGTGTCCATGGCGTGAT
>JBOICY010000251.1:0-3280 GCA_050740335.1 Methylococcales bacterium
CAAGATATCGATCAAGGGATGTAGTGCAAGGCAAAATCGAACGGAAAAGCGCAGCATACACGAAGTATGTGAGCATTTTGAGTTTGATTTTAACGCCTCAATGCGCCCTTCAGCGAGATATTGAACAGGTTCTGAGCGCGGAATTCTTCCAGCAGTCACGTAATCCAGTACCCTTGCGGAACGGCGGTGATCGAGTTTACTGCTGTTCTTCGGCGACCGCCTCCTTTTTCACGCTTTCCGGCGGTGCCTGGACATTAGCATCCCCGGTATTTTCCAGCGCCGCCGGTCCGGGTCTCAAACCCGGCGAAACCAGGCGACCTTCCTTGAGCCTTTTTTCGAGTCCCCGGAACGCCTCTTCGAGCGATTTTTCCATAACCACCTCATTACCCATCGAAACGATGACCCGCGTCAGTTCCGGAATACGGATTTGAGTCGAACTCAAATAAACGGGCTGAATATATAGCACCGAGTGGCTCAAGGGCATGATCACCATGCGGCCGAGATTTACCACCGAGCCGTGCTGATCCCACAAGGTCAATTGTTCCCGGATCACAGGATCCTGATCGATCCGCGCACTGATCTGGGCGGGGCCGTCCACCTGAATATCCTTGCGGAATTTGTACACCGCGATTCGATCCGAGTAGGCGACACCGCAGCTCTCAAAATTAAGCGAACCCGCGATCGCCAATACGCTGAGATTATTGCGGCGGATCGGGGTCATGGGTTCGACCAGAATAAACTTTTCGCGCTCCGGACAGCTTTCGATTTCCGTGGTCAGAAAATACGGCATCATCCGCTGGGTGCGAACTTCCGGAAAATCCCAGGTCTCGGCTTGCTGATAAAACAACGCGGGATCGCGTTGATGATATTTGGTATAAATTTGCAACTGGTGATAAAACAGATCCCGCGGGTAACGAAGATGAGTTTTCAGCTCACTCGGCATTTCCGCAAGGGACTTGAAAAATCCCGGATAAGCGCTGCGGTACGCCCCGACGATCGGATCCTTGGGATCGACAATGTAATAATCGACGGCTCCGTTGTAGGCATTCACGACGACCTTGACCGAATTGCGGATATAATTGATGCGCGCGCCGGCCTCGCCCGAAGCGGTTGAAAACCTGACATCGAGCGGTTTCGAAACCGGATATTTGTCGGATACGGTATAAGCATCCTGGATCCAGAACAGGTTTTTCTCTGTCACGACCAGATAGGGGTCATTATCCAAAGCCAGATAGGGTGTCAGGGTTGCAATCCGGTCCCGGACGTTGCGCCTGATGAGCATCCGGCTTTGTTGATCGATATTGGTCGAAAAGAATATTTTTTCTTCCCGGAAATAAACCGCGAATAAGAGCTTCCTGAACAGCGACGGAATCGGAATCCCCCCGGTTCCCGCATATTCGTCCCGGGCAGCCGGGGCGGTACCGGAAATGTCGACAACATCGAGTTCGTTCGGAACGATCGCATATTCATATTTTTCCAATCCGTAATAAATATCCGGTTTCTCGACTTTAAAGCCGACATCCGACAAAAGATTGAGATCGCGCAGATACCAGTCGATCGGCTCGCCCCCGTCCTGCGCGGCCGGTGTCATGACCGCCGCGTAGCCGTGCGTGTATGTGAGGTATTTGTTCTCCCAGTTCTGCGCTTCCTTAGGCAGTTTGTCGATATTCATCTCCCGCGCGCTCAAATTAACCTGCTGGATACGACCGTTAATCAGATAGCGGTCTTCATCGACATCGGAAAATTTGTAATAGGGACGAATTCCCTGAAGCTGGTTATAAACATCATCGAGGAGTTCCCGGTCCCAGACCGGAATATTGTGCAGGTATTCATGGTTGAGCCATCGTTCGAGATCGTTTTCCGGAGCCAGCGAAACCTCGTAATCCAGAGTCTTAACGTCCTCGAGCTGGTAAGCCGATAAGGTTGCGTCGATATTGTTCTGCATATAGCTCTGCTCGGTTTTGACCGGATTCGGCCGCACGATGAACTTGGTGATCAAATTGGGAATGAACTGCACCTGCCGAAGTCCGAGGGCCACCAAAAACAGAGTCAGGAAACCGAACAAAGGCCATTTACCGGCCTGACCCTGGCTATGGATCAAACCAATCGCGGAAAGCGCCGCGCCCAGAAATGTCAACAGGGCGGTCCAAATCAAGGGCAGGTGGTATTTGATTTCGATATAACCGGGCCCGAAAAATACCGGCTCATGGCCATCTGCGTACAGCAGGCCAAAGCGCTGCAACATAAAACCCCAGCCGACCAGCAGACA
The DNA here is from genome assembly GCA_050740335.1 of Methylococcales bacterium. GTDB lineage: Bacteria > Pseudomonadota > Gammaproteobacteria > Methylococcales > UBA1147 > UBA1147. The sequence goes on from JBOICY010000251.1 coordinate 2,270, forward strand.
AACCGCGAGCACCAGGCAGGTCAAATGAATCTTCACACCGCGAGGATACGGCTCATCGCCTTCGGCCAGCATCTGGTGTTCCAGCCAATACAGAAAAGCGACCGCTCCGAGCAGGATCGAGAATACGATCAGCAGTTCTTTCTGGATCAGCTCGTAAATCGGAACGGAAAACAGGTAAAAGCTGACGTCATATTGATAGACGGGATCCTTGATCCCGGTCCCCGGCGCGAAGCAATACAATAACGCGGCTTCCCACTGGTGATAGAACGGAAGCGCGATAATCACGGCTAGAATCAGGGATAATACGCAGTAAACGTCCAGCGCTCCGCTTTTGAATTTGTGGACCAGTGTTTTCCTTTTGGGGGGGTCCATTCTTGGATTCGAGTTGCCAAGACCCAGAAAATTCGAGGCGGCCCAGAAATTCAAGAAAAATACCAGGAAGAACACTAAAGTGACGCCACCCGAAATAAAATAGCGGTAGAGCGACCGCAGCCAAAAATAGCGCTCGAACTCGAGGGAACTGAACCACCAAAGATCGACGATCGATTCCAGAAAAACAAAGTAGAAGGCTACGTAAAGCAGGCCGAATACAGCCAAAGCGACGCCGCTTGATACCAGAATTCGTTTCCAGATTGGCATATTGTCCTCGTTCTTGTTGTATTGCTGAAACCCCGGAATCACCATTATCGTGAATCCGGATAAGATAGACTCTGGAGATCGTCTATTGTATCAATGAAGGAAAATATTTCGAACTTTGTAAGGTCTTGACCTTGTTGTCCGTCTCCGGGGTACTGGAAACGCGAAGTCGCCGGCACAACCCAGGCGGAGGCTTCAGTCTATGATAATTTCCACCCCTCGGCTAGGAGTCTGTCGGACTTTCGAACCGCAAGCGGAGGGCAATGCTGTTGACATAGGCCGTTCGTGCTTCGACAGGCTCAGCACGAACAGCTTAAGTTCCATGACGATCGTGCGACCCGCTGGCATCGGCTTTTCGTAATGCTGCTTTGCAAA
>JBOICY010000252.1:0-2406 GCA_050740335.1 Methylococcales bacterium
GTCTTCGCGTATCCTCACGGAAAACCAGTGGAAATGCTGAAAACCTAATTTGGATTTGAGGAAACGGATGCGGGTGCTCGTCACGGGCGGAGCCGGATTTCTGTAACAAGGAGGCCCGCAAGACCATTTGCGTGCGCGGAGGTGTCGTGAGGAAAGGATAAAATGCCCGACCGTTTTTCCATCAGACGAAGCATGGCCCTGCCCGAGAAGGAGCGTCTCGTTCTGGAATTGACCCGAGAACTGAACTGGCTTCCGGAACTCGTGTTTGTATTTCTCCATGGATCCTTTTTGGTGGAGAGCACGTTTCGAGATCTGGACCTGGCCGTGTACGTGCGCCCGGAGTCCGGGAATGACCTGCGGTTCCGTGATTATGAGGCCGATCTGGCGGTGGACTTGACGCTGAAGGCAGGAATTCCTGTCGATATCCGCGTCTTGAACGACGCTCCAGTGGGGTTTCGGTATCATGCGCTCAAGGGGCGCCTTCTCATGGTGCGGGATGAGAATATGCTCGATGAGTTTCGCGCCAGGACCTGGGATGAATACTGTGACTTCGCTCCCTTTGCCCGTGAGTTTCTTCGGGGGGTGCTACGTGGGTGAGGTGAACCTCGATCGATTACGAGAGCTGGCCGGCCATCTCCGGAACGCATGCCGGGAATTACGAACCCTGGCGGCTTCCGGGGCCCGCGCGTTTCTGGCCGACCCGAAAACGGTCAATAGCGCGAAGTATTTGTTCATCGTGGCGGCCGAAGCGGCTCTGGATATCTGCAATCATTTGGCCGCGAAAAAGGGTGGGCGGAGCCCGGCGGATTATGCGGATTGTATGACGATCCTCCAAGAAATCGGCGTCATTGGTCAGGATCTCCGGGTACGGCTGAGCAGGATGGCGAGATTCCGCAATTTACTGGTCCACCTCTATTGGCGGGTGGATGATCAGGAAGTTTTCCGCCTCGCCAGTGAACAGCTTCAGGATTTCGATCAGTATCTGGAGGCCGTCGGGCGCTATTTGAAGGCGGAGCTGTAACGGAGTGCCCGAGCAGTGGAAAGGTAGACTGCTAAGTTCCTTAACATCGAACTTCGCACATCGAGCTATGAGAATCCTGGTTACGGGCGGAGCCGGTTTCGTAGGGAGTCACTTGTGCGATGCCCTCATCGCCGCGGGGCACCACGTCGTGTGCATGGACAATTTCATCACGGGCCGTCCGGAGAACATTTCGCATCTGATGGGGCACGAACGGTTCACGTTCGTGAAATACAACGTCTGCGATTTTCTACACGTGGACGGCGCGCTCGATGCGGTGATGCATTTTGCATCCCCGGCGAGTCCGCAGGATTATCTAGAGTATCCGATCGCGACGTTGAAAGTCGGCGCGCTGGGGACGCACAAAGCGCTGGGTCTGGCCAAGGCCAAGGGTGCCCGCTTTCTGCTGGCCAGCACATCCGAGGTGTACGGCGACCCGCTGGTTAACCCTCAGCCGGAATCGTACTGGGGAAATGTCAATCCAGTCAGCCCGCGTGGCGTATACGATGAAGCCAAGCGCTTCGCTGAGGCAATGACGATGGCCTACCACCGCTACCACGGGCTGGATACCCGGATCGTCCGTATTTTTAATACGTACGGCCCACTCATGCGGCCGAATGACGGGCGTGTGGTCTCGAATTTTATCGTCCAGGCGATCCAGGGCAAACCGCTCACAGTGTTCGGGGAAGGAACGCAGACGCGGAGCTTCTGTTATGTGGATGACATGGTTCGTGGGATCATGGCGCTGCTGATGGCCGAGTCGGGAAAGAGCGTGGCGGAAAGGACGAATCGAGCCGGATTTCTCTCGCAGCGCTCCGAGCCTCAGCCCGAGAGCATTCATGACCCGGTGAATGTCGGGAATCCCCACGAGCTCACCGTCATGGAGATTGCCCGGTTGGTCCTGAAGTTGACCGGATCGAGCAGTCCGATCCACCATCAGCCGCTTCCGGTTGATGACCCACGGGTGAGGCGGCCGGACATTCGCAGGGCCAAGGTGTTGCTCGCCTGGGAACCGAGGGTCGACCTCGAAGAGGGTCTGCGAAAAACGATCGAGTATTTCCGAACAGTACTAAAAGGTTAAGGTTGAGGCTGAGGGTGTACGGAGTGAGGCGAAGCCTTTTCGGCTTAACCTGAACCTTAACCTCAACCCTAACCTCGGGGGCTTATGAAAGGCATTGTCCTCGCCGGCGGGCTTGGGACCCGTCTCCATCCCCTGACCAAGGTGACGAATAAGCACCTGCTCCCGGTGTATGACCGGCCGATGATCTACTATCCGATCCAGACGCTGGTCAACGCAGGGATCCGTGAAATCCTCCTGGTCACGGGCGGGAACAGCGCCGGCGACTTTCTCAAGCTGCTCGGCAACGGGAAGGAATTCGGACTCCAGC
>JBOICY010000253.1:0-3735 GCA_050740335.1 Methylococcales bacterium
GCGGATTTGGACCGCGAAGCGGCCCATCGGGTGAAATACAGGGAGGTATTTCATCATTAACGATCGGGAAATCCGGCCAATCCGGCTCGTCCGCAGTAGATCAGTCTATTCTCGGACAGGCTCCTAGCTCTGCCCTTTACCCGAAAGAAAAGACTGGACAAAAGTTAGGAAGCCGCGCATGATGGCGGCATGAACACACAACACCTGATCAAACAAAGTTTATCACGACCGGAATCGGTTGTGGTCGTTCAACAAATCTTGGAAGACAATCGGGAGGCGTCTCGAAACGCCATTGCCGTGCGGGTGTGCGAGGAATTCGGCTTTTTCAACGCACTCGGCAAGGTGCAGACGAGCGGGTGCCTCAAAGCGCTACGGGAATTGGAGAAAGCCAAGCGATTGCAGCTGCCCGAAGCAAGAAAGTACGTGCAGCGCAGAGAGTTGCGACGACTGAACTTAGCCGTAGAAGAACCCGACGAGCTTCCGGCTTCGGTCGAAGCCATCCGGGAACTCGAACTGATTCGCGTCGAGACGGAAACAGAAGTTCGGATTTGGAACGAATTGATGATCCGGGAACATCCGAGAGGAGCCGGTCCGTTGGTCGGGGCGCAAATTCGCTATTTGATCCGCTCGGAACACGGCTGGCTCGGCGGGTTGGCGTTCAGCGCATCGGCCTTGCAACTCAAAGATCGGGACGCGTGGATCGGCTGGAATCGAGACACGCGCCGGCAGCATTTGCATCGGGTGATCAACTTGAGCCGGTTTTTGATTCGCTCACTCCTACGCTGCCCAAATCTCGCCTCGCGGGTATTGAGCAAGGCCTTGCGGCGGATCGGCGATGATATGGAACTACGCTACGGCTATCGACCCTGGTTGGTCGAGAGTTTTGTCGAGCCGACCCATTCCGGGACTTGCTTTCAGGCATCCAACTGGATCGAGGTCGGTCGAACTCGCGGGCGGGGACGCCAAGATCGTACGAATGAAAAGCCCGAGACGGTCAAAGCGATTTACCTGTATCCGCTGGAGCGATCATTTCGCGCTTGGATGGGGATTGAAATCCCGGTTCGACAAGCGCTTGAGATCACCACCGGACTCGATGGCGAGCAGTGGGCGGAACACGAATTCGGAACAGTCCAATTGGGCGATGAGCGGTTGAACAAAAGGTTGGTCGAAAGTGCGCGCATTCAGGCTGAAAAGCCGGGCGAATCCTTCTCCGGGGCGGTGCAAGGCGATTGGCCGCTGGTGAAAGGCTATTATAGAATGATTGACAAGCCGGATGAGTGTGAACTCACCCCGCAAGCTGTCCTTGCCCCGCACCGGGAGCGCACGATACAACGGATGTTGGGACAGCGCACGGTGTTGTGTATTCAGGATGGAACCGACCTGAACTATAACGGCTTGGCTTCCTGTGAAGGATTGGGTGTGATCGGCAACAACCAAACTGGTGCGGCAAGCCGAGGACTGCACCTACATTCCACCTTGGCGGTGACGACGGACGGGCTTCCATTGGGCGTGTTGAACGCCAAGTGGGAAGCGCGTGAGAGAAAGACAGAAGAGGAGAAGGTTGCCGCACGCAATAAACCCGTCGAAGAGAAAAAGACTTTCTGCTGGATCGAGAGTCTTCGCGACAGCAACTCCCTGGCCAAAGAGATGCCATCGACGCATCAAGTCTGCGTGATGGATCGCGAGGCCGATTTCTTCGAACTGTTCAGTGAACCGCGCCACCGCCAAGTTGACCTGTTGGTACGTGCCAAACACGATCGTTGTATCGAGGGAGACAGCAAACTGTTCGATACATTGAGGCAAGATTCGGTACGCGGCACGCTGAGTATTCGGATACCGCGCCAAAGTGAGCGTGCCAAAAAGAGCAAACAGAAAGCGCGCCCCAAGCGGGATGAACGGACCGCCCAAGTAACTTTGCGAACCCGCGAGATCGAGCTGTTGCCCCCGTCCTACTGGAAAGATCGGCCGCCTCTGAAATTATCGGCGATTCACCTGTTGGAAGAAACCCCACCCGCCAGTGAAACGCCGCTGGAATGGTTTCTGCTGACGACCATTCCAGTAACCGACAACCGCATCGCCGAACAGTGCATCCGCTGGTATCGGCTGCGCTGGCGCATCGAAGACTGGCATCGGGTGCTCAAAAGCGGTTGCGGTGCCGAGGAGTTGGCCCACAAAACAGCCGAACGGCTGAAACGCAGCCTTGCAATCAAACTGGTGATTGCTTGGCGAATCATGCTCATGACGTTACTGGGAAGGGTGTGCCCGGGCCTTCCGGCCGACATGCTGTTCACCGATGTCGAGTTGCAGGTATTGACCGCGCATGCCGTAAAAAAAAAGTTGACCCGCCCCTCCAACTGGGACAGGCCGTTCTGCTTGTCGCCTCGCTCGGCGGGTACCTGGGCCGTAAGAACGATCCGCCTCCGGGACATCAGATCATGTGGAAGGGCTATACCAATCTTCAGCTACTGTGCGACGGCTACCTCCTCGCCAAAAGTATTGATACCGGGTGAATTGTGGGTAAAGGGCAGCGCTAGAGAGCGATAAATTGCTTGCACTTCGGCCTCAGCAAGTAAACTAATACTCAACAAAAGGAGAAAGCAAAATGCCTGATCAGATTCCCGAGCAGATCGCCTCCATGGCGGCATTAGAGCCTAAAGCTAAAGTACAGGTCTACAATTACCCACCGAAGCCGCTTGCGAAGCTAGATGCAGATGTCCGGGTCACGTACACTGGCGTCTGCGCAACGGACCTTCATATGATCGATAACGACTGGGGTCTCTCTCGCTACCCTTTAGTCCCTGGCCATGAAGTTGTCGGGCATGTGATTGCTGTTGGCTTTAGTGTTAAGGACTTAAAAGTCGGCAATGTTGTTGGCCTCGGCGCGCTTGCCCAAGCCTGCGGTGAGTGCGAGTACTGTAAGGACGGAATTGACAACCTCTGTCCCAATCGAAAGTTCACATACTTTGAGAACACAGTAGATGAGACTGGTGAGCACGTGCATCACGGCGGCTTCTCGTCGTACCTTCGCACTGATTCTCGTTTCCTTTACAAGATCCCCGAAGGCTATGGGGAGAAATACGTCGGTCCTCTGATGTGCGGAGGTCTCACTGTGGCTGCCCCCCTCTACGAGTATGCTGGCGAGAAGTGGGACCTGAAGGGCAACCACGTTGGTATTGTTGGTATTGGCGGGCTAGGCCACTTGGCTATACAGTTTGCTGCCAAAATGGGATCTGAAACCTTCGCAATATCCCGTGGCACCAGCAAGAAGAAATTCTGTGAGGAACTCGGTGCCACTGGCTTCATCGATTCGTCCAACGACGAGGACATGACTGCTAATGCGGGCAAACTCCACTACCTCCTCTTCTGTGTCTCCGGCGGTGTCATGGATATCAATAAGTACGTCGGTTTAATGCGCCCATATGGTGTCCTCCACTTCGTCGGCGTTCCCGACAAAGTCGAAAATTTCAGTCTGATGCCGCTCTTGTTCGGACGCCTTACGCTGTCAGGCTCTCCCATCGGATCGAGCAAACAGATGCGTGCAATGCTCGAGTTCGCTGCCCAGAATGACATCAAGCCGATCATTGAAGAATTTACCCACAAAATGGCGAACGAGGCCATTCAGAAGCTTCGTGATGGCACCATCCGCTTCCGCGCTGTCCTCAAGAACGACTTAGTTTGAGGCGTGAGTTTCCGTAGCGTGTGCGTACATCACCTGGAAGGTTACCGATACGGTAG
>JBOICY010000254.1:0-13997 GCA_050740335.1 Methylococcales bacterium
GCTCCGCAATCGCTGCGGTAGGCGTCCAGTCGCCTTTGCAACCGCAAATTTCGAAGAGGAAGTTGCGCAGAATCTGCGCGCCCAGAGGCGTGTGCGCGACCTCGGGATGAAACTGCAATCCGTAAATCTGTCGATCTTCATCCGCGAATCCGGCGATTGGAGCGCTTTCGGTACTCGCGATGATCTTAAAACCCGGTGGCGGCTCGACCACCCGGTCGCCGTGACTCATCCAGACATCCAGTATTCCGTAGCCTTCCTGAGTGAGTTGATCTTCGATGTTGCGCAACAACTCGGAATGACCGCGGGCCCTGACCCGGGCGAATCCGAATTCCCGCTGGGATGCCGCTTCCACCCGCCCCCCGAACTGCGCCGCGATAGTCTGCATGCCGTAGCAAATTCCCAATACCGGCACTCCAAGGGTGAATACCACCCGGGGAACGCTCGGCGGATCGTCGGCGACGACTGTTTCAGGCCCTCCGGAAAGAATGAGCCCTCGCGGTTTGTATTCGACGATCCATTCCTCGGCGCAATCATAGGCATGGATTTCACAATACACTCCGGATTCCCGGACCCGGCGCGCAATCAACTGGGTATACTGCGATCCAAAATCCAGAATCAGGATTTTCTGCGAATGGATGTCCCGGTTGTGTCGGATCTGAGTGCTTGAAGTACTCAAACGGTTCATTCAATACGGTAGTTGGGAGGCTCCTTGGTAATCGCCACATCATGCACATGGCTTTCGCGCATACCCGCGGCAGTGATTCGGACGAAGCGCGCCTGGGTGCGCAGCGCCTCTATGGAAGCACAACCCGTGTAGCCCATGCTGGCTCGAAGCCCGCCCAGGAGTTGATGGACCACTGCGGCCAATGAACCTTTGTAAGGCACCCGGCCCTCGATTCCTTCGGGAACCAGCTTTTCCACGAATTCGGTATATTCCTGAAAATACCGGTCGCTGGAACCCTGCTGCTGCCCCATCGCGCCGAGCGAGCCCATGCCCCGATAGGATTTGTAGGAGCGCCCCTGAAACAGCTCGACCTCACCGGGTGCTTCCTCGGTGCCCGCGAACAGACTGCCCAGCATGACCGAATGGGCGCCCGCCGCGACGGCTTTGGCGATATCACCGGAAAAACGGATCCCGCCGTCCGCGATAATCGGAACTCCACTGGCTTTCAATGCGGCGGAGACATTTCCGATTGCGGAGATTTGGGGAATACCGACCCCGGTGATGATCCGCGTCGTGCAGATCGAGCCGGGGCCGATCCCGACCTTGACCGCGTCCGCGCCGTATTCGACCAACTCGGTCGCCGCTTCCGCGGTGGCAATATTGCCACCGATCACCTGAACGTCCGGATAATGCCGTTTAATCCACCGAACCCGATCCAGTACGCCCTGTGAATGCCCATGGGCGGTATCGACCACGATCACATCGACACCGGCATTGACCACCGCCTCGACCCGCTCGTCTGTCCCTGTCCCGGTACCGACCGCGGCGCCGACCCGCAGGCGCTCCTGGCTATCCTTACTGGCCTGCGGGTAATCGGTAGCCTTCTGAATGTCCTTGACCGTAATCAGGCCGCGTAACTGGAAGCGATCATTCACGACCAGGACTTTTTCAATCCGATGTTTGTGCAGCAAATGGATGGCTTCCTCGCGCTCCGCATTCTCGCGCACGGTCACGAGTTTTTCTTTAGGCGTCATGACCTGGGTAACCGCATCGTCCAATCTGGTTTCAAAACGCAAATCGCGACTGGTTACGATCCCGATCAATTCATCGCCGTCGACTACCGGAACTCCGGAAATATTTTTCGAATGAGTGAGATCCAGGACTTCACGGATCGTCGTGCGCGGGCCCACGGTGATCGGCTCTTTGATTACCCCGCTTTCGAATTTTTTGACCTTGCCGACTTCCGAGGCCTGTTGTTCGGCAGTCATATTCTTATGAATGATGCCGACGCCTCCCTCCTGGGCAATCGCAATTGCCAGGCGGGCGTTGGTTACGGTGTCCATGGCCGCGGAGAGCAATGGAATATTCAAGCGTATTTCGCGAGTCAGCAGGGTCGAAAGATCCGCATCGCGAGGCAGGATGTTCGAATGGGCGGGACTCAGCAAAACGTCGTCAAAAGTAAGCGCCTCCTGTTCGATTCGCATATCCGCCTCTCATAGAATGCAGTAACCAGTTATTATACGGTCTGGATCTGTCCGGGAACAAACGGTAACCCGAGTCCGCTTCAAATGCCGGAATCATCCGGATTGCCCGAACTCCGGTCGAGAAATTCGGCCTGTCTTTTTATACTCGCAAACTCCGGGGAATCGCTGGCCAATTTTGCTTCCCAATCCGGCGCAATGCTTTGCCCGCGGACCAGATCGGCGAATACACCCATCAGCGCGGCGAGCGCGATCGGATCGAACAGTGCGGACTTGATCGGCCAGGTGAACAGCAGTGCAAAAACATAGGTCCAGTTTCCAAATTCGACCGGGATAATCTCATCGATCCAGCCGATCGGAGCCAGCATCAGGATAAAAATGACCAACGCGGCCAGATATTTAAGAGCCAGCAAAACCGATGCATTCTTGAACAGGCGGTCAAAGTTCTGCGCGTACAACGCGAGCGCCGTGGTAGCCACCGCGCTAGCCGAACGGGTAAGGTCCTTCAGACACTCGGCAATGATCACCTCATGTACATAGGTAATCGGAACTTCCAGCACTCGGCCGATCAACCTGGAAAACAGAGTATCTTCAAGCCGGACAAGCCATTTCCCGGCGCCGGTGCATCGCCTGAACAGGTAGGTCAGCACCGCCTTGATCCGGTTGTCCAGAGTGTAGAGATGGGTGGAAGAGCAAAACCGTTCACCAACCCGGCTTCGCGCATGCGCGACCTGAGCCAGTCCTTGTTGAACAAAGGCTTCCCCGATGGCCTCGTTGAGCAACACAATATGCGGCGCCTTGATGAAATAAAACCAAGTGCCCCGGAACCAATACAGAATTAATATTGTCATCGCCAACCCCGCGGTGCCGCCGATACCACTGAAAACCCCCGAGCTCGTAAACGAATCCAAAATTAAGCCAGTCCCTATTCCCGCCAGAATACCGAATACAAGAGCCAGACTCAACAGAAGGTACATCGCAAGCCGGTAGATCATGTAGGCCATTGTCTTCTCGAGCGTTTGCGTTGCCTTTAAAAGTTTAAAATCCCACATTGACAGGTCCTCGACCGCGGCGAATGAAAGAATGCAGGTCCGGCTTGAACGGAAGGCCAGCATCCGGCATGGAAAGTGGCATGGTAATCGAAGCGCCTGATCGTATGCAACCGCCTACACTTTTCGCGGTCGGGCAGGGCGCTTGGCAACCAGACGGATTCAATCCGGATGATTCGCATTGTCCGGATGATCACGTATACTAGCCCGGTTTATGAGAAAAACCGGGCATGTGTTCTCTAGTTTGCAGCCTCGCCGTGAAGCGTCCAGGGGCTTCCCGGAACGTAACCGTATTTTCGTCTTGGCTAGCCGGTTCGGTTCTCTCCGCATTGGATGTGGGCGATCTGGTTGCCCCGGGATTAGTGTCGGATTGCTGGCTTTAGCGGTCATTCTCCTCGGCGGATGTAACGAATCCGGCTGGAACAATCCCTATCCGGAATCCGATGCCGCCAGGCAGGTTCTTTATACCTCGTTTTCAGAACGGCCGAAACACCTCGATCCGGCTGTATCCTATAGTGCCAACGAATACGGACTGATTGGCCAGATCTATGAACCGGTGCTGCAATATCATTATCTTCTGCGTCCTTATACGCTGGTGCCATCGACGGCTACCGCCGTACCAGAGGTCATTTACCGGGATCGGGACGGCCGAACACTCCCGGACGACAGCGATGAAAACCGGATCGCCTTCAGTGAGTATGTGATTACGATCCAGTCCGGGATCGGTTATCAGCCGCACCCGGCATTTGCTAAAAACGATCGGGGCGAGTTCCTTTATCATGATTTAAGTCCGACTCGGCTCGACGGAATCCGGACCATCGCCGATTTCGAAAAATCGGACAGCCGCGAATTGATTGCAGAGGACTATGTATATCAGATCAAGCGCCTCGTGGATCCGAGGAGTCATTCGCCGATCGCGGAGTTCATGAAAGCCTATATCGTTGGCCTTTCCGAGTTGTCCTCGGAACTCGAGGCCGCGCAGAAAAACGGGCGGGGACTGGACTTGAGGCGCTGTTCATTGAGAGGGGTTGAATCGCTCGACCGAAGCCGTTTTCGGATTACAATCCGCGGCAAATATCCGCAGTTCAGGTATTGGCTCGCGATGCCCTTCTTCGCGCCGATGCCGTGGGAAGCCGTCGAATTCTACAATCAACCCGGATTGGGGGAGCGGAACATCACATTGGATTGGTATCCGCTCGGAACGGGTCCCTTCATGCTGATTGAAAACAACCCCAACCGGCGCATGGTGCTGGTCAAAAATCCGAATTTTCATGGTGAAGTGTATCCACGGGAAAGCGAAGAAAGCGATTCCACGGATGGCCTTCTGGCGGATGCCGGAAAAACTTTGCCTTTCATCGATAGAGTAGTCTTTACGCTGGAGCGGGAGGATATCCCTTACTGGAACAAGTTTCTGCAGGGTTACTACGATGCGTCCGGGATCGCTTCGGATAGTTTCGACCAGGCAATCAAGTTTACCGGCGCCGGAGAAGTTGAACTGACAGAGGATCTGAAAAGTAAAGGGATCGAATTGAAGACCAATGTGACCACCTCGATTTTTTATGTCGGATTTAATATGCTGGACTCCGTGGTCGGCGGTGAAACCGAGCGGGCAAGGAAACTGCGCCAGGCGGTCGCGATCGCGGTCGATTACGAAGAGTATATTTCGATCTTCATGAATGGACGCGGAATCGCGGCGCAAGGCATGCTGCCTCCCGGGATTTTCGGATATCAGGAGGGAAAGCAGGGGATTAACCCCTATGTATACGATTGGGCGGACCGGGCGCCGAGGCGCAAGAGCCTCGATGAGGCTGAAATATTGATGGGGGAGGCGGGTTATGCGGAAGGACTCGATCCCGTTAGCGGTGAGTCCCTGATCCTGTATTTCGACACGGTGGCGACCGGCCCGGACGACAAGGCGCGTTTGAGCTGGTTCAGAAAACAGTTTGCAAAACTCGGGATCCACCTCGTGATCCGGGCGACCGACTATAACCGTTTCCAGCAGAAAATGCGGACCGGCAATGCGCAGATCTTCATGTGGGGATGGAACGCCGATTATCCGGATCCGGAAAATTTCTTTTTCCTGCTTTACGGGCCGAACGCCAAAGTCGAGGCCGGCGGTGAAAATGCCGGGAATTACCGGAACCCACGCTTTGACAAGCGGTTCGAAGCGATGCGGAATATGGAAAACGGGGAGGAACGCTTTCGACTGATTCAGGAACTTCAGGAAATTGCCCGCCAGGATGCTCCGTGGTTGTTCGGGGTTCATCCGAAAAACTTCAGCCTTTATCACGGCTGGTATAAGAATCTTAAACCCAACCTGATGGCCAACAACAATCTGAAGTATCTTCGGATCGATACCGAGCAACGCGAATCAAAGCGTAAGGAATGGAACCGTCCCAAAATATGGCCGGTTTTCATTCTGGTTCTGGCCGTGCTGGTATTGATCTTTCCGGCCTGGTTGTTCTATCGGCGCAAGCGCTACGCTACGGCATTCTAGTAGGCAGTCAATTTGAATCACATAAATCCGTCATTCCGGCAGGGATCGCCGGAATCCAGTTGCCAAGGACGGCAACTGCAGCGATCACATCCTTGTGTTCTGGACCCCGGCAATCCCTGCCGGGGTGATGGGGCATTGCAATTCAACATGACTGACTACTAGGTCGATGGCTTATTACATTATCCGGCGTATATTGTATGCCTTTCCCTTGCTGCTGGGCGTGAACATCCTGACATTCCTGCTGTTTTTCGTGGTCAATTCGCCGGACGATATGGCGCGCATGCAGTTGGGCCAGAAACATATCACGGACCAGGCGGTTGAAACCTGGAAAGAGCAACACGGCTATGACCTGCCGCTGTTCTGGAACGATAAGGCTCAGGGCAGCGGGAAATTTTCCGAGACCGTGTTTTACACCAAGTCGCTCGGATTGTTTCTGTTGCGCTTCGGGCGCTCGGACAGCGGGCGCGATATCGGTTCCGATATCCTTCAGCGCATGTGGCCGAGTCTCGCGATCGCGATTCCCTCGTTGATTCTCGGCCTGATCGCGAATATCAGCTTCGCGGTGATGATGGTGTTCTTCCGGTCGAGCTATCTGGAGATCTGGGGCGGAATAGCGTGCGTGACCCTGATGTCCGTTTCGGCCCTGTTTTATATTATTCTGGGCCAGTTTTTTGTCGGCAAATTTCTCCAGTTGGTGCCGATTTCAGGCTATGACACCGGTCTGAATTCGGTCAAGTTCGTGATTCTGCCGGTCCTGATCGGTGTGGGTTCGGGTCTCGGTTCAGGCACTCGCTGGTACCGCACGCTGTTTCTCGAGGAAGTCGAGAAAGATTATGTGCGGACCGCCCGGGCGAAAGGTCTGTCCGAACCCCGGGTGTTGTTTACCCATGTACTACAGAATGCCTTGATTCCGATCCTGACCGGGGTCGTCGTGATTCTGCCGCTCCTGTTCATGGGAAGCCTGATTACCGAGTCGTTTTTCAGCATACCGGGCCTCGGAAGCTATACCATCGATGCGATCGCCCAGCAGGATTTCGCAATTGTCCGCTCGATGGTTTTTCTGGGCTCGGCGCTTTATATACTCGGCCTGTTGCTGACCGATATTTCCTATACCCTGGTCGATCCGCGCGTGCGGCTTTCCTGAGATCCTGTCGATGCCGGTTTTTTTCTGGACCGATACGCTGATCTTTTTACTGATCGCAATTGCCTTCGCGTCAGGCTGGCGTATCCGCAGCCGGGAACCTCTGCGGCGGCCATGGCGCAAGGTTGCACGCAGTCCATCGGGCATGGTTTCTTCGGTGGTTCTGCTTGGCTTTTTACTGATCGGGCTCTTCGATACGATTCATTTCCTGCCCGTTCCCTCGGGAGCCGGTTCACAGCAGGAACAATTCGCGAGCGAACCGATCAGCCTGTTTGACTGGTGGACTACCCGGCTTCGAACCAGCGATGAAAAGACTTATTCGGCGCCTTTTGCGATCCACCTTTACTCGCGCGAAAAGTTCATTCGCGAGGATGGTTCGAAAGCCTGGGATTATCCCCGTCTGCTGCACGGTGGTGCGCATCTTAAAAACCGAGAACGAGAACGTCTACCCGATATCTTGACGACGGCATGTTTTGGCGTGTTCAAAGGCTTGCTCGCGGCTCTGCTGATACTGGCCGGTTTTTGTAGTTTCCGCTCGATAAGGTTTAAAATCACGGTTCGCGACAATTTTGAAGCGTTTCTGACAGGCCACACCGAGATACCCTGGCGCGCAATGATGCTGACGATGACGCTGATACTTTGCACCGCCTGGGCGATCGCCGACCTGAGCTTGAAGTACCATGTTTTCGGAACCGATAAAGTCGGTCAGGATGTGCTGTACCAGAGCCTGAAAAGTATTCGGACCGGTTTGATCATCGGGACCCTGACGACTCTGATCATGCTGCCGTTTGCGTTGGCGTTGGGAATTCTGGCCGGTTATTACCGAGGCTGGATCGATGACGTAATTCAATACCTGTACACCACATTGAATTCGATTCCCGGTGTGTTGCTGATCGCGGCGTCAATACTGGTGGTCCAGGTCTATATGGCCAACCATGAGGAGGCTTTTAACACGGTCGCGGTGCGCGCGGATACGCGGCTCTTGTTTCTGTGCCTGATTCTCGGGATCACCAGTTGGACCGGCTTGTGCCGCCTGTTGCGCGCGGAAACCCTGAAACTGCGCGAAATGGAGTTTGTGCAGGCGGCAGACGCGCTCGGCGTGAAAGATTTCAGGATTCTGAGCCGGCACATTCTTCCCAATGTTTTCCATATCGTGCTGATCTCCGTGGTACTGGATTTCAGCGGCCTGGTACTGGCGGAGGCCGTACTATCCTACGTGAACATCGGTGTCGATCCGACCACCCACAGCTGGGGCAACATGATTAACAGCGCGCGGCTCGAAATGGCGCGTGAGCCGGTTGTCTGGTGGTCGTTAGCGGCCGCCTTTGTATTCATGTTCACCCTGGTTCTGGCCGCCAATCTGTTTGCAGACGCGGTAGGCGACGCGTTCGATCCCAGGCGGAATAATCTCTATTGATGAAATACCGACTCTGTCTGCATGGCGGGACATTGAGCACGGCCGATGCTCGTTTGCTGCTTTCGGTCACGGACGGAGAACTGATCCACTGCGGAAAAAGAACTCATCTCCTTTCCAAAAAAGCGCTCAGACGGGACACCCTTGACAGGCTCGAGGAGACCATCGGAATCGATATCAACGCGCTCCCCGAAGGCTTCGAACCGGATCGGGTCGGGCTCGTGATCAGCGACATGGATTCGACCTTCGTCAACATCGAATGCATCGACGAAATTGCGGACATGCTCGGGATCAAACCTCAGATCGCCGCGATCACCGAATCGGCCATGCGCGGCGAGATCGATTTTGCAAGCGCGCTGCGCCAGCGTGTGGCCTTACTGAAAGGGCTCTCCGTCGAAAGCCTCGAAGAAGTATACCGCGACCGGTTGCGGCTCAACCCCGGAGCCGAAGCCCTGCTCGACGAACTGGACAGCCGCGGAATTCCGTTCGCGCTGGTATCGGGCGGATTCACTTTCTTCACCGAAAGGCTCAAACAGCGTTACCGCCTGTACGCAGCCAAGGCCAATCGGCTCGAGGTGAACGACGGCCTGCTGAGCGGAAGGATTCAGGGACCGATCGTCGATGCCTCGGGCAAGGCCGAATTCCTGCTCGAGACCTGCGAAAGCCTGTCGATCGAACCCGCGCAGGCGATCGCGATCGGCGATGGCGCCAATGATCTGGAGATGATGGCGGCCGCGGGCCTCGGTGTTGCGTATCATGCCAAACCCGCGGTGCAGCAGGCGGCCGATATTCGACTGAATCGAAGCGGTCTCGAGGGCGTTTGCGACCTTTTCTGGACCAATCAGGTGCCTTAGATTCGGATGTCTGAACAGAGTCGGGAATTCAACCAGAACGTAGCACCCAACCACGGACCGGCCGAAAGCGCGAATCGAGTCCTGTTATCGGTCCGCTCGTTACGAACCTGTTTTGGCTCGTTTGCCGCCGTAAACGGGATCGATTTTGAAATCCGCTGCAACGAGACTTTTGCGCTGATCGGAGAATCCGGGTCGGGAAAGTCGATCGCGGCGCTGTCGGTACTCAGACTGCTCCCGCCCGGAGCCCGGATCGAACAGGGAAGGGTTTTACTCGGGCAACGGGATTTGTTGCGCGTGCCGGAACTGGAAATGCAGACAATCCGCGGGCGCAGGATCGGGATGATTTTTCAGGACCCGATGACTTCGTTGAATCCGGTCATGAAAATCGGTGAGCAGATCGCCGAGGCGATCGCCGGCCGCTCCGCGCGGAGCCGGGATGCGCTGAAATCCGAGGTCATCGATCTCATGAACAAGGTCGAAATTCCCGCGAGTGAACGCCGATACTATGAGTACCCGCATCAATTGTCCGGCGGTCAACGCCAGCGTGTCGTGATCGCGATCGCGCTGGCCAACAAACCGGATTTGCTGATCGCGGACGAACCAACCACGGCGCTGGATGTGACCATCCAGGCACAAATTCTGAAATTACTGAAAAAAATACAGATCGAAGGCGGGATGTCCCTGTGGCTGATCACGCACGATTTCGGCGTCGTCCGGGAAATGGCCGACACGATCGCGGTAATGCAAAACGGGGTCATTGTCGAATCGTCGGGGCAGGGCGCCTTTTTTACCCGGGCGCAACACCCGTATACTCAAAAATTATTCGCCGCATTACCGTCAATTGACCATTTTCGCGAATCAAAATCCGCCGCAATCGGTGAGATTCTTAATGTTAAAGACTTCAAGGTTTATTACCCGATTCGCAAGGGTCTGTTCAAGCGCGTGGTGGATCATGTCAAAGCGGTGGACGGGGTCAGTTTTCAGGTCGGAATCGGACGAACGCTCGCGCTGGTCGGGGAGTCCGGTTGCGGCAAGACAACGCTCGGAAAGGCGATCTTACGGCTTATTCCCGGAAGCGGCGGGGAAGTCTGGTTAAACGGAGAAAATCTCGCCAGCTTGTCGCCGGCCCGGTTAAGGCGGAAACGCGTGGAAATGCAGTTGGTTTTTCAGGATCCTTTTTCGTCGATGAATCCGCGCATGCCGGTCGGTGAAGTAATCGGTGAAGGAATCCGGTCTCTGCATCCGGAGATAAACGAGGAACAGCGCCGCGGCAGGGTGATCGACCTGCTTCGGAAAGTCGGACTTCCGGACGACGCCGGGAATCGTTTCCCGCATGAATTTTCCGGGGGGCAGCGACAAAGAATCTGCATAGCCCGGGCCCTCGCGGTGCGGCCCAAACTGATCGTTTGCGACGAACCGACCAGTTCGCTCGATGTCTCGGTGCAGGCGCAGATTATCGATTTACTGAAACATTTACAGGAAACTGAGAACATGAGCTACCTGTTCATCAGCCACGATCTCGCGCTGGTTGCGGAAATGGCCGACGAGGTCGCGGTGATGTACGAGGGAAAAATCGTTGAGATGGGCCCCGCGGCGCAGGTTCTGAGTGCCCCGAAACATGATTACACGCGCAAACTGCTGGATTCGGTCCCGCGGCTGGATTGATCCAGACAGGGCAGGGCGATCTGAAAAAGAGCAAACCAATGTCCGGGTTAATCGACCGGTCCGGGTAAAGTCGACGGGTTTTCAAGATTGCGGTCGGTTTTCTTGGGAGGTTGGTGTATAGTAATCGTTTTCAACGATTCAATCCGATCATGGCTACAATTACACTTAAGGGAAGCCCGCTCAACACTTCCGGAAATCTGCCTTCGGTCGGCAGCCAGGCCCCGGATTTCCAATTGGTTAACGGGAAACTGGCCGATGTCTCGTTGCAGGATTTTTCCGGCAAGCGGAAAATTTTGAGTATCGTGCCGAGTCTGGACACACCGACCTGCGCGACCTCCACGCGTAAGTTCAACGAAAGAGCCAATCAGTTGGAGAATACCGTGGTGCTGGTGATTTCCGCCGATCTGCCCTTTGCTCAGGGGCGATTTTGCGGAGCGGAGGGACTGAACGACGTGATCCCGCTTTCGACGTTCCGATCGAGTTTCGCCGAAGATTACGGAATCGCGCTGGTCGACGGTGTCTTGAAAGGCTTAACGGGCAGGGCGATCGTGATCCTGGATCCGGACAATAAGGTACTGTACACCCAGCTTGTGAACGAAATCGCGGACGAGCCGGATTACGAGCGGGCTTTGGCTGCTCTGGGGTGATTGCGCGGATTCACCGGGAAAGCCGGATCGCGGCGCGCCGATCCGGTACCGGGCTGTTTGGAATTTGAATCCGGTAAGAGAGGGAAGCGTTGCCGGGCTGGCTAACCGGCGGGCCGGCTGTGGACTTTGATGGTTTGGCCGGGGATCAGGACTTTCCCGGCTTTGGGTTTATTCCATTTTCGAAGATCGGTAACCGAAACACTGAATCGGCGCGCGAGTTTGGACAGGGAATCCCCCTTTCTGACCGTGTAAGTCCTGAAACCGTACGAAGCGGGTTTCTTAGGCGTGTAACCCCGGCTTCTCACGACAAGTTTCATTCCGGGACGGATGACCGAGCGCCTGCCAAGCCGGTTCCATCCGGCCAGATCTTTCGCACGCACTGAATAACGTTTAGCGATCTTTGACAGCGTATCGCTACGACGCACCGTATAAACGATTTTTTCCGGTGAACGTGAGCTTCGTGAAATGCGTCTCGCCCGGCTCCGCTCCGGGATATTCGGGTTCGAAAAATAGTTGTAATGGGCCAGTTCTTCATCGGAAAGCGGGACGATCAAATGAGCACCGGGTTCAAGGTCCGTCTCGGTGAGTTTATTCGCCTTCACGATGTTGTCGACCGAGGCGCCGTAGTTTTCCGCGATACTTTCGATCGAATCGCCGTGATTGATACGATGGCGGAGCCACTGTACTTTCGTTACATCGGACAGTTTGCCGACCTTTTCGCTGAACAACTTTGCATTTTCCATCGGAATCAGCAACCGGTGCGGGCCATAGGGAGCGGATGCCCATTGGTTGTAACCCGGGTTCAACTGATAGAGCTTGTGCATTGAAATGCCCGCGAGTTCCGCGGCCATTTTCAAGTCGATTTGCGAGGCGGCGATAATCTTCTTGAAGTAAGGCCGGTTCTTGATCTGGCGCAGTCGAATACCGTAGCGTTCGGCATTCCTGAACAGTCTGCTGACCGCAATCAAGCGCGGAACATAGTCGCGAGTTTCCTGCGGTAACTTCAGTGACCAGAAGTCGGTCGGGCGGTGGCGGCGTAAATTCCAGTTGATCGCATTTTGTACCGCCCCTTCACCACAGTTGTAGGCAGCCAGTGCCAGTAACCAGTCCCCGCTAAAATCATTGTTGAGCTTTTGCAAGTAGCGAATGGCCGCCTGGGTTGCCGCATCAATATCGCGCCTGCCGTCATACCACCAGTTCTGTTTGAGTCCATACAAGCGTGCCGTTGAAGGAATGAATTGCCAGATACCGGACGCGTCCATGTGGGAATAGGCATAGGGATGAAATGCGCTTTCCACCACCGGAAGCAGCGCGAATTCTCCCGGAATCCGCTGGTTTTCTATCTGTTCGACAATTTCGAAGAGATAGGGCTCCGCCCTGAGTTGAACTCTGTCTATAAAGTCCCGCTGCTTGAGGAACCAATGCAACTCTCGTTCGATCTGAACATTATATTCGCGCGGAAGCCCATAGAGGGCAAAGATGCGTTGCCAGATGTTGTCGAATTCGGGTCGGTGGCCCTTATGCTTTCCGGCATGCGCGGACCTTTCGAGTTTTCCCAATCCGGCCCAATCCGCATCGCCGTGCCTGGCGGACAAGCCGGAATGATCGATATCGGACATCGATCGTTTGAATCCTGCTTTCTGTGAACAGCCCGGCAGCAACACAAAAAGCAAAAGGGCCAGAAGGCCCGTTCGAACAGAAAAACGGCAGCTATATTCCACGAGGTCTATCTGCGTTAAAATCGTCGTAGTTTGAATTATAGCGATAATCTTTCCTGGATGCACCATGAAACAAAAACCGGTGATACAGAATCCCGCGTTATGCCGTCAGCTATTGATCGAATGGTACCATTCTCCCCAAGGTGCAAATCTCAGGACACTGGAATCCGATTACTTATCCCGTGCCGTTTCATTCCGATATAATCAGGATATTCTACAGATCGGCTCGCTCGGTTGGGAGAATGATTACCGGGACCAGGACTGCCGCCACCGCTTCATGGTCGTTGACCGCGCTTTGCTCGCAGATTCGAGCACACTGCGGATAATCGCGCGGTGCGATCAGATTCCGGTCGAATCGGAAAGCGTTGACGCGGTGATTATTCCTCATTGTCTCGAATTTGAAACCGATCCGCACGGGGTTCTTCGCGAAGCCGAACGCGTGCTGAAACCGGAGGGCCAGTTTATTCTCTTGGGGTTTAACCCATGGTGTTTACAATCTCTCTATCATTTTCGACAGGGGCGTCGCGGCATGGTACCGTGGTGCGGGAATTTTTTAAGTTATCCAAGAATGCGCGATTGGTTGTCGTTATTGAATTTCGAACATTCACTGAAATCCGGGGTTTATTTCAGGCAATCTTGCGCGGAAGTGGCGTCGGGAAGCAAAACGCTGCGGCGCTTTACCGCAGTCGGATACGGAATTAAAGCGATCAAACGTCGATATACCCTGATCCCGCTCAAAGAAGCTAAAGCTATGCGGCGCAATCTGATTCCGGCCGATATTGCGACGACCCGGTATCGGAGCCATGGTTGAACTGGTCAATATCTATACCGATGGGGCCTGTCGCGGGAATCCCGGTCCCGGAGGTT
>JBOICY010000255.1:0-1736 GCA_050740335.1 Methylococcales bacterium
TGCTGGATTCCGCCCGAAAGGGTCGGCTGCGAGACATGACAAATCTCGGCGGCGCGTGCAAAATGTTTTTCTTTGGATAATGCAATCAGGTAATTAAGCTGCCGGATGAACATGGGTTTTTAATGATTTTCCATGGCCGCACAACACAACCCGACAACAAGGCTACGCTATTGACTTGCACATAGACCGATTTCTTGGGTTTCCAATCCAGCAAAGCGGTTGATTTACGCGTGAGCCGGGAGAATCTCGGCACGTTTCCCGCCGCCAGCCGCACCGTGACCTGTGCGCGCCGCTCGGGAAGGGTCTCCTCGACCGTTGCCTTAAAGATATTCAGGATGCTGGTGCCGGTTTGCGGTTCCCGGGTCAAACTGACATCGCGCCCGGCGACCCGAGGTCTGACCGGATAGCCGGCCGGCAGCGCCTTGCGCGGCACCCTAAAACGACCTCCGGGGGAATTGAAATAGGTGAGATCGGACCCGTTCAGCATCATGGTGTGTCGTACCCGAACGATTGAATGATTGTTCGCGCCTCATCAGTTTTTACGAACGACAGAAAGGCGCGCGCGGCCTCATTATCCTTCAGCAGCACCGCCTGCTGTTCAATGGGGGAATAGAGTGATTGCGGTACTTCCCAGAAAGAACCCGCAGCGGGATGACCGGGCCGTCTTATCTGGGAGCAGGCCACAAAACCCAGTTCGGCATTGCCGCTCGCGACGAACTGGAAAGTCTGTTCGATGTTCTCGCCACGCACGATGCGGCTCTGTAACACATCCCATACCCCGTAGGCCTGCAACACTTCCCGGGCGGCTATTCCGTACGGCGCCAGTTTCGGGTTGGCGATGGCCAGATGGCGAAATTCCCGTTGTTGCAACACCTTGCCTTGCGGATCGACATAGTCTGCCTGCGGGCTCCACAGTACGATTTTACCCACCGCATAAGTGAATCGGCTTCCGGGACTGGCCAGTCCTTCGTTTTCCAATAGTTCGGGACGTTCGACATCGGCGGCGAAGAACGCGTCGAAGGGTGCGCCGTTTTCGATCTGTGCATAGTGGTTACCGGTCGAGCCGAAGATCAGGGTCACTTGATGGGCCGTACCCGCCTCGAAACGCGCGGTGATGGTCTTGATCGCATCGGTGAAATTACTGGCCACCGCGACGCTGATTTCATCGGCTTTGGATATCCCGATACCCGACAACCAAGCGAATACCAGGACCAATGTGCGAAAAAACCTTTGTGTCTTCATTGGGTCTCCCCCTTTCTTTCGTTGTATTATGTAAAACATAACGAGTAACAAGTCACCACCGCGACACAGAGATCACGGAGATTTTTGAAATGTCACGCTTTACAATGTCAGAACAGTCTTTACCGATTCGTTCCGAATGAAACGACTCTTCGCGCGCTCTGTGTTCTCTGTGCACTCTGGGGTAAAATAAAATGGCTGATTTGAATCCCACCGGATAGTTACGTTTATCTTATACCTTGTCGCCCCCACCGACGGGCGGCGCGCTACCAGCAATTCTCATTTTGAAAGCTCTGCCGCATAAACTGCTGAACAAAACCCCGCCGCTTCGGTATAACAGCATGGAAGATCCACAAACAACCAGGCGGCGACATTGGCATATTTCGTTTCGAGAGCACAAAGCACAGTAACGGACCAATCGACTGAGCCCATTCGGTGGTCACGCCGGTGATTGTCGCTCCCGGTCATTACCCCGCGTGCTGCCCTTGGAGCCCGAA
>JBOICY010000256.1:0-11123 GCA_050740335.1 Methylococcales bacterium
GCGACGGTGGAAATGTGGAAATTCAGCGACTCCTGCCTTAGCCCGCTGATCGTCTTTTCTGTCGTTTTTACCGTGGTGTTCCCGCTTGCAGAGGCGGTTGCCCATGAGTACTGGCTTAGCCCGTCCGCGTACGGGGCTTCTCCGGGCCAAACCGTTTCGGTACAAGCTTTCGTCGGATCGGACTTTAAAGGTGAATTGAGACCCTTTGCGACCACTCGCACGGTTCGCTTGGAAGTGCAAAGCGCGGAGCGTCAAGATCTCAAATCCGCGGCGATCAACGGCGATTTGAATCTCGCGAATGTGACCCTGGCGGATGACGGCGGAGCAGTCGTTGCGTTCGAAACGAACTTCGTTTCCATTGAACTCCCTGCCGAAAAGTTTGATGATTATCTCCGAAAAGTGGGGCTGGATGGTCCTCTCCAAGCGAGACAAGCGCTCGGAGCCGAGGCGGGCCCCGGTCGCGAACGTTATGCACGATGCGCAAAAACATGGATTGCGGGTCGCGATGGCGCACGCCTAAAAAAAGCCTTCGGCATGGCACTCGAAATCATTCCGCGGAACGACCCGCTTGAGCCGGGTCGGCTCTCGGTCCTGGTGCTTTACTATTCTCTCCCGCTCGAAGGAACACTGGTCAAGGCATGGAACCAGCCACTGGCGAACGGGGTGGTTCCGCGAGATCAGTCTTCCCGGGAACCCGTCAAGCCTTCGGTGGAGGCACGCAGTGACCGGGACGGTGTCGCGGTTCTGCAGATCGATGGCTCCGGCGAGTGGCTCATCAGCACCGTTCACATGGTACCCAGCTCCGACAAAAAAGAAGCGGATTGGGAAAGTCGCTGGGCATCCTTCACCTTTGCGCGTGGAAAATAATGGAGAGACTCGCGAGCGGACAAGCGATCCTGATTGTCCTGATCACGACAATCGTCATCGCGATCGCCTCCCCGCGCTCGCTCGCCCATGACGAACCCTACAGCCACATCGACATCCGGCTCGAGGCGGAGCGCGCTCACGGCAGGGTGATGGCGCACGTGATCGATCTCGCGCACGAAGGCGGGCTGGAGAAAGCCGAATCCCTGCTCGATCGCCGTTACGCGGAACGAAACCTGACCACCCTGCACAAAGTGCTCGACTCCCACGTCTTGATCCGAATCGGCGGCGAGCCGATACAACCGCGATGGCAGTCCTTTCAGGTGCTTGCCGATCGCAAATCGCTGGTGTTCGATTGGTTTGTACCGCTTTCTGAAAGCGCCGCGAAAGTCGAGGTATTTGGCCCGCTGTTTCCCTACGATCCGCCGCACGAGACCTATCTGAATATTTACGAAAACGGCACCATTCGGCATCAGAACTTACTCGATAAGATGAATAGGATCGCCAGCTATTACAGTGGCACCACACAGGGCAGGATCGAAGTGGTCCGCGAGTTCGTGTTTCAAGGGATTCATCATATTTTTATCGGACCCGATCACATCCTGTTTGTCATTGGATTGCTGTTACCGGGTGGAGGTATTGCGCGACTCCTTACGATTATCACGGCTTTTACGATCGCGCACAGTTTGACCCTGGTCCTTGCGACACTGGGCATTGTCAATTCTCCCGCGAACATCGCCGAGCCGGCGATTGCGCTCAGTATTGTCCTGCTCGGTCTCGAAACATTGTATGCGCGAAAGCGGCAACGAGGCGACCACAGAGTAATCCTCGCGTTCGCGTTCGGCTTGGTCCATGGATTCGGATTCGCGAGCGTTCTTGCCGACTTCGGACTTCCGGAAGGCGCGCTCGGCTGGTCTTTGGCGGCGTTCAACGCGGGAGTTGAAATCGGTCAAGCCTGTATCGTACTCATTGTGGCTCCGATTCTTCTGGCGCTCAATGCGCGTAACCCGATCGTCGCGCAGCGGGTGGTGGTTTTCGGCACGACTTCGATCATCATCACCGGTGCGTTCTGGTTCGTAGAGCGGGTGCTCGCGATATGATCCCCTGCCGGTGACCGGCCCGGAACTGGTTGTAGCTCCTTTCCGAACAAAAACTAATTAGGATTTTCGTGATTTTCCCGGAACTGGCTTTGATGGAGCCGCGCATAGACTCCCTGCAAGAGTATTAACTCATCGTGGCTTCCTTGTTCGACGATTTCACCATTTGCCATGACCAGAATCAGGCCGGCGTTCTCAATGGTCGACAACCGGTGCGCGATCACCAGGGTTGTCCGGTTGCGCATCACCAGTTTCAGGGCCTCCTGAATGTACCGTTCGGACTCGGTATCCAATGACGATGTGGCTTCATCGAGAATCAAGATTGGGGCATTTTTCAACAAGGCCCGGGCGATCGCGAGCCGTTGCCGCTGACCCCCGGATAATTTGAAGCCATGCTCGCCGATTTCGGTATCGAGCCCATTGGGTAGTTTCTCGATAAATTCCATCGCGTAGGCACCCTCGGCCGCCTTGCGAACCTGGTCGCGGGAAGCTCCCGCGAGGCCCCCGTAGGCGATATTATTGGCGATGGTATCATTAAATAACGTGATGTGCTGGGTAACCAGCGCGATATGCCGGCGCAGATTGCCCAAGGCATATTCTTTAACGTCGATTCCGTCGAGCAGAATCTCGCCTCGTTCATGATCATAGAAGCGTGGAATCAGGTTCACGAGCGTGCTCTTACCTCCGCCCGATGCGCCGACCAGCGCGATCGTTTTTCCGGCCGGAATCCGGATATTGATGTTTCGTAACGCGGGGCGATTCGACCCCGGATAACTGAACCAGAGATTTTGAAATTCAAGCTCGCCCCGGCACATCGTTGTTTTGAAATCACCGCTGTCTTTTTCCGGAGGCTGATCCAGGACTTCGAACAAGGATTCCGCGGCGGCAATTCCGCGTTGCACATCGGCATTGGCATCGCCCAAGAGCCGAAACGGGCGCGGCAGCATGAACGCGGCGGAGAGATAGGCGACAAACTCTCCTGCGCTGGCCTCTTTCATGACCGCGAGGGCAAGGTACATCAGCCCCCCCAGCGCAATCGCGAGAATCACCTGCATTACAGGTCCCTGAATGGAATTTGTCGCGGCCAGTTTCAGGGACTGATGCCGGTTATACAGGCTGTTTTCGAGGAAGCGCCGCTTCTCGTAGGATTCCCCACCGAAACTGCGGACTATCCGGTGGCCGCTGACCAGTTCCGAGGTAATATGGGTCAACTCCCCGATGGAATCCTGAATCCGCTTGCTGATTCTGCGCAAGCGTTTGCTGACATGGTTTACAATCACGAGAACAAACGGCGTGATCCCCACAAAAATCAACGATAACAGCCAATTCGTGTAGACCAGATAACCAAACAGTCCGACTGCGGTCAACCCTTCCCGGACGAAGGTTCGCGCGGAATCGGTCGTCGCGCGGGTGACCTCTCCGACATTATGCGTGATCCTGGAAATCATATACCCGCTGTTGTTTGCATCGTAATAAGCGGTCGGTAACACGGTGTAGTGATTGAAAATTTCACATCGCAATGCGTGAACGACGCTGGCGGATACGCGCGCCAGAAAATAGTTACCCAGAAATGACCCGATTCCGCGAACCAGCATGAGCCCGATAAACAGTAGAGGCAAAGCCTTTATTCCCTGCTTTGATTCACTTTGCAGGGTATCGATCACCTGTTTGATCATCGCCGCGAACAAGGGCTGCGTACCCGCGTACACTAGAAAACCGATAAAACTGATCACAAAAAGCAGCCAATACGGTTTAACATACCGCATCAGGCGGGTATAAACCCCGAGGCCTTCGGACGATCTGATTTTATCGCTTAATGATTTCTTCATATTGAGTATGACGGGACAAGGGCGTTCAAAGTGATGCGCGGTCTCCGGAACGACGGTCCCGGATCCATTTTTGTTCAAACGCTCAGTCCGATATCGATGGAACCTTCATGGATAATCGAACCCGCCAAGGTTGTACGGGCAACCGCGCTGGCCGCAGAATACCCGAACGCATGGTACCTGCTCCCGCCGGAACTGTCGCGGAATTTTGTATAATTCGGGTCTTGATCACTGTTCGGTAAAGGAAGTGTGGCTCCACGGGCTTTCTAAATATTATTCCTTACCGGGATTTCGGAATTCTAAGCGTGTGACCCAACCCGAAGCACTGAAAAAAGCTCCTGAACGTATACTGATCATTGTGATGCGTTACCTCGGGGATGTCCTGCTGGCCACCCCGCTGATCCATTCGCTCCGCATCGCCCATCCAAAATCCCGCCTGGACGTACTGGTATTTGAGAA
The DNA here is from genome assembly GCA_050740335.1 of Methylococcales bacterium. Classification (GTDB taxonomy): domain Bacteria; phylum Pseudomonadota; class Gammaproteobacteria; order Methylococcales; family UBA1147; genus UBA1147. The sequence continues at coordinate 4,247 of JBOICY010000256.1, forward strand.
TACCGCGGCGATGCTCGAAGGTAACCCGGATATCGACTCGATCATTCAAACCCGCCAAGGGGCTGGTTTCGGGGAGTCCATTCGTCTTTTGCCGCGGCTTATCCGAAAATACGACATTGCCTTTGTAACCCAGACCGGCGACCGGCCGTTTTTCTATTCGCTGCTTGCGGCTCCGATCCGGGTCGGGGCCGTGCCTCCAAGGACCACCACGGGCTGGTGGAAACGCTTGTTCATGCAACATTGGACCGAATTCGACGATCTGGACACCCATACTGTGCTGCAGCACCTGAAGCTTGCGAAACTGACCGGGATTTCCGCCTGCTCCAAATTAATTCCGCCGCGCTCGCCGGCCCAATCGGGCGGTTCGCTCGGCAGCCCGGAAAAACCCCGTTACGCGGTTCTTCATATGTACCCGCAATGGGTGTATAAACGCTGGACCCTGGAAGGTTGGATGGCGGTTGGCCGTTTCCTGGCACAACAGCATATTCGACTGGTCCTTTCGGGCAGTCCCGCTGAACAAGAGCTTGAATATCTGCGCGGAATTCAGCGCCAATTAGCTTGTGATACGGTCAATCTTGCCGGAAAAGTCTCGCTGGCCGAACTTGCCGGTATTATTCGGGGCGCCTGCCTGTTCATCGGGCCCGATACCGGCATCACCCATATGGCCGCCGCGACGGGAACTCCGGTCATTGCGCTGTTCGGTCCGACCAATCCGGTAAGATGGGCCCCCTGGCCGATCGATTATGATGCAAGCGAGAATCCGTTTCGGAGAACCGGAAGCCAGGACGTCAACAACATCTATCTGCTTCAGGGAGAGCGGGATTGTGTTCCGTGTCATCTGGAAGGCTGCGACCGGCATCAAGAAAGTCACAGTGAATGCCTCGACACCCTGCCCGCAAGCCGTGTCATCGACAAGATTCGTCAAATTCTATCGATTCCGCTACCTACCGAGAAGCTGGTACGGTATTCATAAAGGCATCGGATCCTTGGTACCTTCTCAATAACTCACGGCGAACCACTCGCGTGGAAAGCACGTTGGCGCACGATATCTGGTAATGGCGGACTACAATCCATTTTGTGGGTTACATAGGGGCACATAGAAGATATAGGAAACCATATAATCACTGATTATCAGCGAAAAACCAGCGGCCGCGCAGGTCCACGTCTTCCCAACGCAGCGCCCTTGGCACGGGTCCAGGCGTCCCAGGTCGGCACTGACATCAACGGCGGACGCCGTTCTCACCATTCTCCGCCGAGGGTGATGGTGATGGTGCGGTCGCCGTTGATGTCAGTGCCGGTCACCTGCACGTTGAAGTAGTCGTTGTCGAACACATCGACCGTCGCGCCAATAGGCCTGAGGATCCGCCAGGCCGGCCCAACGATGCCGCTCGGCACGCGCGGACGATCGATCGAGTTGATTGTCTTGTCCAGACCGGCGTAGCCGTTGGAGGCGTTGGGGAAGGTAAACGAGACGCGCCGGACGACCTCTTTAATGATTTGCTTGGCCATCCCGTTGCTCATCTTTCCGGACAGCCAGTCGCGGAAGTCGGTTTTCCATTTCAATTCATTCATGATGTGGTCGTATAGGTTGGGCGTGAGCGAGACGCCCCACGGGAGGGCCAGGGCAAAGCCGCTCTCGTCTATGTGGACATTGCACTGCCCGCCGATCTCGTGAACGGCGCAGTGTAGCGCCGTGAAGCGGATGGGACTGGGACTGCCCACGGTGCCGAAGCGCATTCTAAACGTGTCGTCGGCCTTGCCGGGCTCCTCCGGCACCGTGGCCGGGTGGGTGTAAGGCGCTTCACGCCACACTTCGCGCCAGCCTGTGCCAATCGTTTTTCCGAACGAGGCCTTCAGCGCCCAGTGCTCGGGGTCTTCCTTCATGCTCGTCAGAGCCCGCTTGCTCCACTTGTCCGTAACGTTCTCATACTCTCTAGCCAACTGTTTCGGGCTGTTGGCGATGAAGTTGATGCCGTCGAGGGTAGAGTCGTGCGCTTCCAGCGTGCTGAACTGAGTCTTCTGCTGTTTCTCGCTCTGGGCGATGTGCTTTTGGATAGAGATCGGCGGATTAAGCGCAGCAAGCCGCGCGGCGATCGTATCGTAGGTCGCCATGCCGCGCCGGCTGATGGGCGTTTCGGTCTTGAACGGGTCCGGGGCGATCATAAGTTTGGCAAATATAGCACGAAATCGCATATAAATAAAAGTGCATGGCTATGCGTTTTTCGTGGAAACGCTACGGCAATGGATGATCGCGGACGGTCGGTGGCGGAGCAAACAATACAAGCAGGCTCGTATTCATCAACGAAGGCCACGTCGTCCCTGCCTTGGAGAACTAATACAGATCGATGGCTCTGCGTGAGTGGAGTTTTCATCGAGCGCTGCTCGTCAAGAAGCAGGTTTCACGTTAGCATTTCTCGCGTACGACGATTTTGACTCTCCTTGAGTCACAGTGAATGCCTCGACACCCTGCCCGCAAGCCGTGTTATCGACAAGATCCGTCAGATTTTATCGATTTCTCTGCCCACCGAGCGGCTGGGACAGGATTCATAAAAGGCATCGGATTCCTTTGTCATTTTGATTACACCTGACAAGAAACCTCAAATGAACTTTCTAAACCCAATGAACGGCGCTACGCCATCAACCGGCAAACAAGACCCGGTCGTTCGAGCCGGGGCGTTCTTCGCCGCGCTGTTGATGCTGACCGTCCCTTTATCCACGACGATTTCCATCGTCATGACCTTTCTCGTGTTCGCGTGCTGGATCCTGTCTGCCAGGTTCCGAAGCCTGCCAATTCTCGTGCGGCGCAATCCCGTCGCGGCGAGTGCACTGTTGTTGTATGGACTCCTTCTGGTGGGCACATTGTACGGAGATGCAGCGACCGCCGATTCGTTGTCGATGCTGCGGAAGTATCGAGAGCTTCCACTCCTCGTTATTCTGCTGCCTTTCATGCAGGAAGAAAAATACCGGCGCTGGGCGATCACCGCATTTATCATAGCCTCGGTAGTGACTTTGATGGCCTCCTATTGGAAAGAATTTGGAATCTTTCCTATGAGCCAGCAGGGCACTCCGCCCTTCAAAAGCCGGATAACGCATAATCTGTTCATGGCTTTTCTCGCCTATTTTTGTGCTCATCGGGCTAAAACAGCAGTAAACCAACGTGTGTTCTGGGTCGGACTCTGTCTGTTGGCAACCTTCAATCTGTTCATAATCGTGCAGGGAAGAACCGGACAGGTCATTTTTGTTCTATTGATCGCGCTGTTCTTTTTTCAGCGCTTCAAGGTCAAGCTGGCGCTGATCCTGGCTTCCCTGGTATTGCTCGGTTTTCTGGCTACGCTGGCCATTCCCGGAAGCGGCAACCGTTTCGAGGAGGGAATAGAAGAATCGAGAGACTACTTACAGGGCCGCCGAAATCTCGGAACGTCCATGGGACAAAGGCTGTATTTCTGGCAGAACTCGATCGATCTGATCAGTAAAAGCCCCATCGTCGGATACGGCACGGGTAGTTTCGCCAGGGAGTTCAGCGGGAAAAACGGGGGCAAGGATCTAATCACCGAAAATCCGCATAATGAATATCTGATGATTGCCGTACAACTGGGTGGGATCGGCCTTTTTGCGTACCTGTTTTTTCTCGCCTCTCTATGGCGCTGTTCCTTCGATCTTTCCGAAGACCGGCGCTGGTTTGCCCAGGGTGTTTTTCTGTCGCTTGCCGTCAACAGCTTGTTGAATACCACCTTTCTGGATCATACCGAAGGGCATTGGTACGCCTCACTGATCGCGCTGAGCTTTGCCGCGTTACCCCGGAATTGTTGCCGGACGGCTACCAGCAAATTCCGGCGAGAGGAGACGAGATGAGCCGGATTTCAGTAATCGTAACCACCTATAACCGGCCCGGTGCCTTGCGCGTCTGTCTGAATTCTTTAGCCCTGCAATCCGATCCGGATTTCGAAATATTGATCGCGGATGACGGTTCCGGGGAATCAACGCGCGAAACGATTCTTCGGTACACTACCGAAAATACACGCGCAAAAGCGGTCAGACACGTGTACCAGGAAGACCGGGGCTTCCGGGCCGGAACCATCCGGAACAAGGCGGTCGCCAAGAGCCGCGGAGATTACCTTGTGTTTATGGACGGTGACTGCGTGGTCTTTCCGGATTTCATCGCGATGCATCGCAAACTTGCGGAATCGGCTTACTTCGTACCCGGAAATCGCGTTTTACTATCGAAGAAATATACCGGCGAAGTGCTGAACAAGGACATTCCTTTATACCAGAAATCGTTTTTATACTTTCTGGGATTATTCTTAACTGGAAAAATCAATCATTGCGCGAGCCTTGTCCGTTTACCATTGGGTTTTTTGCGACGGCTCCACACAACTCAATGGAAAAAGGCGAAGACTTGCAATCTCGGAATGTGGCGGAACGATTTTACGAGGGTCAACGGTTTTGACGAAACGTTCGAGGGCTGGGGATATGAAGATTCCGATCTCGTTGTCCGCCTGATTCATGCGGGAGTCTATCGGAAAACGGGACGCCACGCGGTTCCCGTACTGCATCTATGGCATCCGGATAATGACCGAAGCCGGGAGCCACTCAATCTGCAACGATTTCTGGATCGACTCCAGAATCATCAACCCGCTTTTGCCGAACGCGGATTCAACCGTTATATTGGTGCGGCCGATCTGGATGATCCCGCCGATCGAGCCGGACCTCCATTTTGACCAATCAATTTGCCAGTGGCCATAGTCCCGAATGAAATCGAACTGGATACCCGGGCCGGTGTGCTGGCCGGCCTGGAATGGGGCAATCCATCGGACAGGCCCTTTTTGGCTTTGCACGGATGGCTCGATAATGCCGCGAGTTTTTCCAATCTCGGAAAACATCTGACCGGTTACCACCTGGTCGCGATCGACCTGCCGGGTCACGGTAAATCGATGCACCGCAGCCCTCGTAGTACCTACCACTTGATCGATTGTGCGGACGATGTTTTAAACGCCGCGGACGCCCTGGGATGGAACCGGTTCGGGATGATCGGACATTCGCTCGGGGCCGGAATTGCGAGCCTGGTCGCGGGAGCCGTTCCGGAACGCATCACGGAGCTGGTCTTGATCGATGGGATCGGACCCATTTCAAACCAGCCTGGCGATGCCCCGAAACAGCTCCGCCAGGCCTTGCTTCAGCGCCGGGAACGAGGAAAACGAGAGCCAAAAATCTATCCGGATATCGAAACCGCGATCGCAGCCAGACAAGGGGTCGGAGACCTGAGTTCAACTTCGGTGGAATATCTGGTCAGACGCGGGCTCAGGAAAACCGCGGGTGGATATAGTTGGCGCCATGACCGCCGTCTGACCCTGCCCTCGCCATTATATCTCACGGAACCTCAGGTTCTGGCTTTTTTGCGTTCGATATCCGCGCGGACTCTTCTGATCAAGGCGATTGGCGGCCTGATCGATCGCTTCGGTTCGATCGAGCGGATCGTCTCGGTACCGAACATTTCCGTGGTCGAACTTCCCGGGGGTCATCATCTGCATCTGGAAAATCCTCTGCCGGTGGCCGAGGCGATTCTGAAATTTCTTGCGGACGAGTCATCATCCGACGAAGCCATTAACCGGACTGTCACACCCCGGATGCCGGGTGAAGCGATAATATCCGGCGATCTGCGTTGTCCAACAGACGATGACCCACATTAGGTGACACGCGATGAACGAAATTACCGCAGACCTCATACTCGATACCGCATTGGAACTGGCCGAGTCGTCGTCCTGGGAAAGGTTGCATTTGTATCGGCTGGCGAGCCGGCTGAACATTACCCTGGACCAGATCAGGCAATATTTCCCGCAGAAAGATGATCTGGTCGAGGCTTGGTTCGACCGTGCCGATGCGGCCGTTCTTGAGTTTAATCCGTCCGGCGAATTCCTCAGCCTCGCCAAGAGCGATCTGCTGGAACACGTGATGATGCTCTGGTTAGATCGATTATCTTCGCATCATCGGATAACCCGGCAGATGATGGCCTATACACTGGAGTTCGGTCACCTGCACCTGCAGGTACAGGGAATCCTGCGGGTCAGCCGTACCGTGCAATGGTTTCGAGAAGCGGCGCGCCTCGAAACAACCGGGCTGTGCCGGATTGTCGGCGAAACCGTTCTGACCAGTATCTATCTACTCACTTTCGCTTATTGGCTGACCGATGATTCGCGCGGACAGCAGAACACCAGGGCCTTTCTGAAAAAGCACCTGAAGCGGACGCAAAGACTTTCCCGGATGGCGGTTCTGCTCGAAACCTGAGCCAGACCGAGCGCGAAGCGATCCAATAGCCATTAGGCTTGCCCTCGCGAGCCGGGATTCACGCTAGAACACAGACGAACTGTTTACGCCCGCCGAATTTTTGCGCAGAATACCCCGCTTTAACGTGTCAACATTCGATCGATTCGACGTTGGCGCTCATGTTATTCACAACCAGGAGGAAACACGATGACCGAATTTAGAAAATATGTATGTGTGGTCTGCGGACATGTTTATGACGAGGCCGAGGGGGATCCGGACGGCGGCGTTCCGCCGGGAACCCTCTGGGACGATGTCCCGGACACCTGGGTCTGCCCGGAATGCGGTGCGGCGAAAAGCGATTTCGATCCGATGTGAACCGGAATGGACCGCCGCTTCGTCAGGTTTCGTCTTGACTCAGGTGTCGCAGGCGGGTCGAGCGATTGAATTTACGGTTTACCGGGCGCTATCAGACTAACGGTTACATCATGCACATTGTTGTCATCGGATCGGGAATCGGCGGCGTGACCTTTTCCGAAGAAATCCTGAAACGCGGCCAAGACGTCCGGGTCACTCTGGTGACCCGGGAAACCCACGGCTATTATTCCCGTCCTTTGCT
>JBOICY010000257.1:0-9912 GCA_050740335.1 Methylococcales bacterium
GGACTGAACGAGGCACTGAATCAGGCCAATGGAGAAGCGGTCCAGGCGAAATCCCGGCTGGAATCGGTTCAGGACGCGATCGCGCGCGGTGAACCGGTCTTTCTGGACAACAGTAACAATCCTGAAAGCCTTGCAGAACTTGAAAAAAGCGCCCAGGTCTTGCGCGAGAAAGTGGCCAAGCTGGAGCAGCAGTATACTCCGGATTACATTCGTCTGGTACCGGATCTCAGAGCAGTTCCGGAGCAACTTCAAGACGTCGAGGCCAAGATTGCCAGTTTCGGAAAAGTCGATCAGGATCGCGTGCTGTCGGCCGCCCGACAAGAAGCGCAGGCGGCCGAACAGAAGGTTCGAAATCTAAAACAACAGCTCGACGAATACAAGCAGACCGCGAGCGAATTTACGGCCCGCTTTTCCGTGTACCAGGAACAGCAGGAGGCTTTGCGGGCGCTCGAAGAACACTACCGGGCGACCGAAGACAAAATCCTCCGGACCGAAGTCCAGCAGCACCAGAAATATCCCGATATCGAAGTAATCAGCGAGGCCTTTCTGCCACAACAGCCGATCGGACCGGATTATGTACGCGATGCCGGCATCACGCTTGCCGCGGCCCTGCTGCTCGGTCTGCTCGGAATCTGGATTTCGAATGTTTTGATTCCCAGAAAATCCGCGGTTTCCCCCACGATCAGCCTGAGCGGGATTCACCTGTATCCGGACGCCACCCGCTCCATTTTGCCGTCACCTTTACAAGCACTGCAATTGGGTGCCGCACAACCGCCGCTTGAGTCTCTGGCGCCCCCGACTCCCGAGGAACTGACCGAGGCCGAACTGCAAACGCTCTGGGATTGCTCACCCCTGAAGGGAAGACAACTGATTGCAGTGCTGTTGACTGGAATCACGGTCGACGAAGCGGCCCTGCTGAGTCCCCGGCATTTCGATCTGGAGAGGGATCGAATCGAAATTCCGGGAGAGCACCCGAGATTCATCGCGATGCCCACCGCGCTGAAGGCGCTACTCGAGCAGTCGCCGAAGCTGCCTGCGTGGAGGATCGCTCCGCAAACCAGCGCGGAAGACCTCAGGGCCCTTCTGGCCTGTCTCGCGACCGATGCGGATTTGCCGAACGATCGACTTTCGTCCGAATCCCTCAGACATAGCTATCTGATGTATCTGGTCCGGCAAGGCATCAAGCTGTCCGAACTCACGGAGATCGCGGGCTATATTTCACCCTCGCTGCTCGCCGTTTATCGAAGCGAATCGCCGCGCGGAGCGCGGAAATCCCTTAGCGAAATCGATACTCTTCACCCCCTGCTGCGCGGATGAGAAAATTCCGTGTTAAACGATCGGCTTCGAAGCGGAAGGCGCGCGCGTCTGCGAGTTCGCTCGCGGCGGTCGAAAGCCGGGTCACGCGTAATTTCCTGGTGCTTGGCGGCGGCGAAATCGTCTCCCGTCTGATCGCGTTCGGCGCCTACGTCTACCTTGCGCGCTCGCTCGGAGCCGAGGGCTACGGTACGATTGCATTCGTGGTCGGTATCCAGCTTTACTTGACCAAGATCGCCGACTTCGGCCTCGAGTCGATCGGTACCAGCCATGTGGCACGGGATCCGGATGGTCTGCGCGGCTTCGCGTCGGCCATCCTCGGAGCACGCTTGAGCCTGACCAGCGTGGTGATCGGATTCAGCGCGGCCCTGGCACAGTGGATCCTCCTCGATCCGGAACGCACAGTGATGCAACTGTACTTGTTCACGCTGCTGCCGATCGCGGCGAACACCCGGTGGATCCACCTCGGACTTCAAAACGCCCTGCCGGTGGCTGTCGCGCGCATATTCGGGGAGAGTCTGTTCCTGGGCAGCGTGCTCGGGCTGGTTCGGAACCTCGGCGATTTATGGAAGATACCGCTCGGCGCTTTCGCGGGAGAAGCGGGCGCGGCCGCCTTCCTTTACCTGTTACTGGCGCACCGGGGACTCGGTTTCGGGTTGCGCTGGGATCCGGCCGCCGCGCTGCCCGTGTTCCGCCGTGCGGCCCCGCTCGTTGCTCAAATCATGCTCGGCTTGTTTATCTACAATTCCGACCTGGTCTTTCTACGCGTCCTGCGCGGCAGCGAAACCGTCGGATATTACGCCGCCGGCTACATGCTGCTGAGTTTTCTCGGCAATGTGACCACCAGCTATGCCATGAGTCTGATGCCGGCCATGGCTCGGCACAAGGGTGGAGGCGCGGAAGAGCTGGCCCTGTATCACAGTTCGCTGGCTCAGATCTATGCGCTCACGCTGCCCTTGGCCGCCGGCGGCTGCCTGGTCGCTCCCGAGATCATCGCACTGTGGTTCGGCCCCGGCTACGAGCCGGCCGGAGAAATCCTGGCACTCTTGATTTGGGCTCTGCCGGCAACCAGCCTGCGCAATCCACCGTGGACCGCGCTGATCGCCCGCGGCAAACAGAGTCTGCTGCTGCGGGCCACGGTGCTCTCGGCACTCGCCAACACCGCCTTGAACCTGGCGCTGATCATTCCATTCGGAATGGTGGGCGCGGCGCTGGCAACGATCGCGACCGAGACGATCACGGCCTTCCTCATGCTCCAGTATTCGGCTCGCGAGGGCTTGAGATTTCTTGCGCCGCTCAGGCTGCTCGCACCGACCATCGGCAGCCTCGCGATGGTCGCGGTATTGATCGCGGTCGATGAAACGAATATTTTTATCCGCATTCCGCTGGGCTTGATCATTTACGGGCTCGTAATGATCCTGATGGGCGCCATCCGCTTCGATGAGAGGCGACCCAGCCTTAGAGTTTAAAGCAGCCGATCGTCCAGCCTTTGCCCGGCGGTGAAATTTGCTGCGGGATCAGTATAATAACGCGGCTTCCGAGCACAATGACCTTGTTTTTAAGGAGTCTCAGCTATGAAAAATCTGATTATTCTAGTCCTATCCCTGACGCTGTCCGGTTGTGCGAGTCTCGGCGAGGGAATCGCAAAAGCATTCTTGGAAAAGCAGAAGTCCGAGGATAGCCGCCTGTGCCAGATCATCGGAAAAAGTTTCGAAGGAATTGCCCCGAGCCTCGAAAAAGGCCGAGGAACGACCAAGGTGCTGATGGTACACGGGGTGGGCAGCCACATTCCGGGCTACAGCAGTGAATTCCTCGAAAAACTGTCCAACGAATTGTCGCTCGGCGTGAAAAACCGAACTTTCAAAGAGATCTCCCTGACGCATCCCGACAACGCGGACAAAAAGCTCGGGACCTTGCGCGTTCACCGGCAGACCAACGAAACCGAAAGCCGTGAGCTGCTTTTCTACGAACTGACCTGGTCTCCGATTACCGCCGATGAAAAATCCGTGCTGTCTTACGACAATTCCGGGGAGTTTTCCTATCGCAGGGCGTTGGTCAACGACTTGATGAAAAAATTTTCCAACGATACCGGGCCCGACCCGATGATTTATCTCGGAGAAAGACATGACGATATCCTGATGTCGTTCAAGCAGTCGTTCTGCTGGATGATCAAGAAGGACTGGGAGAGCCTGCCGGAAAGTTCCGATCAGGCCTGCCTGCTGGAAAACGACAGTCTGTCGGACGACGAAATCAACCATCTGATCGTGGACGATTTTGCATTCGTCTCGCACAGCCTGGGCAGTCGGATCACTATCGACGGCATGCAACAGATCGCCGAAAGCGTAACCCTGGAACCTGTCCGAACAGGGCAGTCGTCACAGGATTCGAGATTCCTCCGGGAACTCAAAAACAAGGAAATTCCGTTGTACATGCTTTCGAACCAGTTGCCGCTTCTGCAGATGGGCCGCAAACTGCCCGAGGTCCACGGCAGGAAAAACGACTATTGCAGCCCTGGAGGAAACCACTATGCGGATCGGATCTTGAACAAGACCACGATCATCGCCTTCAGTGATCCCAATGATTTGTTGAGTTATGCGATCCCGCAGGGCTTTGTCGAAAGCTATCTCGATTCCAGATTGTGCATCGATGTCGTCAATATCAACATCAACGTGGCCGAAATCATCGACTTGATTGGCCTCGGTGCATTCGCGAACCCGGTCAGTGCCCATACCGATTACGACAGCGACGATCGGGTCGTGGCACTGGTCGCAAGAGGCATCGGCAACGGGCACACCGCGAGGATCGTGGATCAGAAATGCAACTGGATCCGGATCGTCGATTAGGGATAGGGATCCGGCATCGGGCCAGTGGAACGCGCAATCGACGCAGAATCCCCGATCGCGCTCCGGTACATGCGATTTGAGATCTTGCGCATTGGGCCGGCTTTTCGATGGCCATGTGCTTTGATCGTATTCTGCTTCAGCGCGACGGCTTATCCGATCGAAATCATTTACCAGGGGCTGAACGATTCGATCGTTACCACCCTTGAACTAGAACCCGCACTCCAGGATCTCGACAAGCAAGTCAGTCCCAAGTCGTCGGGCTTTCAGAAAAAACTCGAAGCCGCCAGGGAAGCCGCCGGAAAAGTCCTGCGTTATTACGGGTTCTATAATGCGCGCATCAACACCGGGGTCGCGGATGAAACGGTCGCATTCAAAGTCGAGGAAGGAGATCCCCTGAGCATCGGCGAAATTCATCTCACCGCCCGGACCGAGGAAGGTCTGAACCGGCTGAAACAGCAGTTTGGCTTGAAACAGGGCCAGGTTTTCAGGCACCCGGATTACGAGCAGGCCAAGACCCGGGTACTCCAGTCCTTTCTCGGAGACGGCTATCTGAAAGCGCGATTCCAAAAATCCCAAGTGAAAATTCTGCCGGGCAATCGGATTGTCGAGATCCGGCTGGAACTTGCCGAAGGGATGCGCTACCGCTTCGGGTCCCTGGTCATCGAAGGAATGTCGGATTACCCCGATGAGTATTACCGCCAATGGCAAGCCTTCGACAGCGGTGAATATTTTTCCCAGACAAAACTGCTGAAATTCTATCGCGCGGTCCAGGAGTCGGGTTTATTCGAGAACGTGGCGATCGAAGCCTCCCCGGACAAGTCGGAAAGCGATCAAGTTCCGGTGATCCTGAGCGTCAAACCCTATCCGCCCTATTCGGCCACGGCCGCGCTCGGCTATGCGACCGATTTCGGCCCGAGGCTGCGACTGGATCTGAAACGCTACAATGTTTTCGGTACCGGTCACAGCTTTACCACGGACATCGTGGTCGACATGCGCCAGCAATTTCTGAGAGGCAATTACGCCATTCCGGTAACCGACCGGGCGAACCGTACCTATACCGTATTCTCGACCTTGCAGAACCGTTTCCTGCCCGATGACGAACAGAAACTGTTCAATCTCGGCTTCGGTTACAACGCGAATTTCGGCAGGAATGGCGAATACAACTCAGGTGCAGCCTACAATTTCGAAGAATTCACGGATCAGGCGCAAAACCGTACGACCAATAAATATTTCAGTGTCAAAAGCCACCGAAGCTGGCTTATTTTGGATAACAATATCGACCCTTCCACGGGCTTCAGTCTCGATCTCGCCGGAGAAGGCATCGCGGAACCGCTGCTTTCGGACTTCAGCGCGCTGCGATTGGAAGGAAACGGCGCAGCCTTCGAAGCCTTCCTGGATCAACTGATCCGTCTGCGATCGCGCCTCCAGCTCGGTTATCTCTTCGCTTCGAAAGAACCGATCAATCTTCCGAACTCGCTGAGATTCTTCGCGGGCGGCGTGCGCAGCGTGCGCGGCTATCGTTATCAGCATCTGGCACCGCAAAATCCGCTGAACGGCGACATTGTCGGCGGCAAGGCGATCCTCACCAGTTCGATCGAAGCGGAAATCAGAATCCATGAGCGTTTCGGCTGGGTCGCATACAGCGATTTCGGCGGCGCTACGGATGATTTTTCGTTCAACTCTTTCGGACTTTCGCTCGGTACCGGGCTTCGCTGGCACAGCCCGGTCGGACCGATGGACCTTAGCGTGGCTTTTCCGCTCCGAAACACGACGGAGACTTTCCGTCTGGTCGTCACGGTCGGCAGCTTCTGATGAATCCGTCACTTCGGATCGCAATTGTCATTCTGGTATTGATCGTTTCGGTGGCATCCGGCGCGCTGGCCTGGCTGCTTGGCAGCCGTTCAGGGCTCTCGGCCTTGTGGTTCTTTTTGCAGTCACAAGTCCCCGAAATCCAGGCGGAGCGGATATCGGGCACGCTGTGGGACGGAATCGAGATCAGCCAATTCAGAATAACCACGGTTTCCGAGAGGATCCAAAGCGATCGCGTCCTGCTCGAAATCGACGTTCCGGCGCTGTTGGAAGGAAAAGCCCGGATCGAGCGGATCGACCTCGGCGAAATTCGCTACCGGCATTCGGACGAAGGCTCACAAGAAGCGCAATCCTCCGACGAATTCGGCGCCATCCCCTTTCTGAACGAGATCGCGGTCGGGCAATGGTCGATCCGGTCTTTCGTGTACGAAAACACCGCATGGTCGGCTTCGAGCGCGCAGGGATCCGTCCGTTTGTACCACAGCCCCGAAGAAAATGTCTGGGTGCTCGAGAGTCACGCATCGACTGATTTCAGTATCGACAAAATCAGAGGAAGGATTGGCCTTGAAACTCAAGGTCCCCTGACCTCCCTGAAAGCAACCGTAACCGGAGAAAGCAATGCCGGCGATCTCGATCTCCGCGTCCGAATCTCGGATTTGTTAATCCAGCCCGGATTCGAACTCGACATGAACCTGAGAAAGATCGATCCGGAAGTTCTGCTCGCTCGCAATCTCGGACAATACGATCTGCATCTGAAAGCCGCCGGGAATGCGGAAAAAGCCGACGGCAACCTCGAATTGAGCCGTTTGACTCCCAATGCCATTCAGCCCTTTGAGCATTTGGAATTTCTGTTTTCGGCCGAAGCCGAACAATTGCGGATCGGCGACCTTTCCGCCTCGATCGCAAACAAATCCGTACTGCAAGGGAAGTTGCAGCTCAAATATGCCGAATGGACCAAAGCCTCGGCCGATCTTGCGATCACGGGTTTGAATCTGGCGCAGATTCGCGCCGATCTGCCGAAGACCGATTTACAGGGTAACCTCACATTGCGACCCGCGGAGAAAAATGCCGAAGTCCGACTCGATCTCTCCGATCAAATCCTCGGAGCGCTGAACGGACTGATCGGCCTGACCTCGCAACAGGCCGATCTGGCTTATCTGCGCTTCGAGTCGCCTTCGGGTTCCGCCGAACTGTCCGGCCGGATCGCGTTATCCGGCGATCGGGCTTTCACCCTGAGCGCCAGGGCCCGCCATTTCAAACCCGGAAGCTTTATCAAGAGTCTCGATGGCGATCTGAGTTTTTCGGTGGACGCGAAAGGTTCGATAGAGCCCCCGACTCTGGATACGCGCCTGAAATTCGAAACCGGCAGTTCACTGCAATCGGAAGCCCTGCAGGGCGATCTGGCCTTCAATCTGTCGCGGAACGGCCTCGCGCGCGGTGCGGGCGGATTGTCCTGGGGAGACAGCCGGATCGCGCTTCAAAGCAAGGACAAAACGTTGATTGTCCGTTTCAACCGGATCAATCCGCGGTTCTTTGTCGATGATCTGAACGCAGAACTTTCCGGGAATACGCGTCTGGTGTTCGAAGCGGATCGCATCGGAATCGATCTCGAAATGAGGACTCCCGAAATCCGTTATCGAGATCTGCTGAGCCGTAATCTCTCCGTCACGGCGCGAGGGAACACAGGCAAGCCCGAGGAGTTCGCGATCCGGCTCCGGATCGACCGCATCGACATCGGGCAAGCCCGCATCGAAAGCCTGGAGCTTCAAGGCACTCCGTCGGCGCATCGTTTGAGAACCGAAATCGTCCGCGGACCGATCCACGCGACTGTCGGCCTTTCCGGGGCTTACTCCTCGCCTTCCTATCGCGGAACGCTGAGCACTCTGAACATCGATACCGCCCGGCATAAACAATTCGGCCTGGCGAAAGCCACCCCTTTCGAAGCAAGCCCCAAAAAAATCACTCTCGGTCCATTGATCTTGAAAGCGCTTTCGGCGATTCCGGGGCCGGAATATCTTGAAGTCACAGGGATGCTGGATCGGGATCGTTTCAGACTTCAGAGCCAGGGGCGAATCGAACATTTTTCACTCGAAGGACTGGATGACCTGGTTCCGAAGGGAACTCTATCCGCGAACTGGAACTTTACTTATGACAATAGCACCATACCGCTTTCAGGCCACCTGACTGCCGGAATCTCCGATCTGGATGTCGCGCTGAGTCAGGGCGCTTCCTCCTCGGCCCTGAGCTTCGAAACCGCGTCCCTGGAAGTTTCAGGGCGCGGTAAAGCGCTAGAACTCGACCTGACCGTGGCTCAGAACCCGCATTATCGGTTCCAATCGCGGATTCGGGCGGAAGGACTGCCGGCTTTCAGGACACTGATCGAACAGGGGCTGAGACCGACAATGATACCTCTCGACGGACAGGCCGCGCTCGCACTGGACGACTGGTCTTTTTCGGCCATGATCGCACCGAAGATTACGGTGCGTTCGGGTCGATTCGGTGCCCGAGCCCTGTTTTCAGGAAGCCTCGATGATCCGGGAATCGACGGCACGCTTCGTTTGGACGATTTCATCTGTTCGGTTCCGGACCTTGGACTCGATGCCGGGATTCCCGTTGCAGAGGCCCGATTCGACCGGCGGAATCTGCGGCTGACCCGCTTCGATCTCGCGACCCCGGATTCCAATGGTAGGGCACACGCGACGGCCAATCTGTCGCTGGCGCCCGGACAACTCGGCAATTTTACCCTGGCCTTCCAGGGTTCGTCCCTGCAACTGGTCGATCAGGATGCCTTGAAGCTGATCCTTTCTCCGAATCTACAGATCTCTGGTATCCCGGACCGATTCGAGATCAAGGGTAATCTGCGGGTCGACAAAGGATTATTCGCCGACCTGTCCACCCATCACGGCGTCAGCCTGAGCCCGGACGTCGTGATGGCCGGCACCGAAACCAGCCCCAAGCCGCCCGGGTCCGAAACGGGCGGGCGGGGTATTCATTTGGATATCAATGTCGACATCCCGAACAGCTTTTCTGTCAAAGCCGCCGGAGCCGATCTTTTACTCGGCGGCAAGCTCAAAGTGCTTCAGACGCGCGCGGGAATTCCGATGGCCGATGGCAGACTGGCTGTGGTGGACGACAAATTCAGGAAAAATACCTATACCGCCTATGGACAGGTTCTTCAGATCAAGACCGGGACTTTGCTGTTCGCACGGAGCCCGGTCAACGATCCGGGTCTGGATATCCGCGCCGTGCGCAAGATCAAGGTCGGCGAGGTCGGCGTGCAGGTCACCGGCACGGCCAGCGCCCCGGAAGTCCAATTACAGTCGGAACCGGCCATGGCGGATTCCGAAATCCTGTCCTGGCTGGTTTTGGGCCGTCCTTCCAGCGAGGCCGGTAAGGGATTCGGGGCGCTGCTGCTCGCGGCGAGCAGCGAGTTCACCGGGAGCAACTCCCTGGTCAACCAAACTCGTGACCGGCTCGGGCTGGATGAGCTGTCCTTCGATTCGAGCGAGGATACGACCTCCGGCATCGTCTCGCTCGGAAAACGAATCGGCGAGAATCTTTATCTGAATTATCAGCAAGGGATTATCGAACAGGGCTATAAAATCAAAGCCATTTACCGGCTTACGCCGGCCTGGTCCCTGATCGCCGAATCGGCCCGGGAAAGCAATGCGGTGGAGATCGAATGGTCGAAGCGCTTTTAACGACGCGTCAGTCGCGCGTGCGTTGCCTCCGAATCCATAAACCGAAGCCGAGCAGGATGGCCAGAGAGAACCACAAAAGTCCCGGAACCAGCCAGGACCAGTGCTGGTATATGGTCGCAACCGGCTGATCGAGATAGGACACCCGAAATCGGCCCGACCATTCCCGGTGCAGCGGCGAGCGCTTCAATATTTCCCCTGACGCCAGTGCCACCGAGGAAATGCCGGTATTCGTAGCGCGAATGACC
>JBOICY010000258.1:0-4933 GCA_050740335.1 Methylococcales bacterium
TTTTGTTGCGAGGGAGTGGGACGGGTCGTGAGAATGATTTTGGCGGCGGGGTCGATTGGGGTCGACGCGACGTTGTAGCAGACTGTGGTCAGATCAGCCAGCAGGGATCGAAAGCTGTGGACGGGCATACCGTTTTGATTGACGCCGGTGGCGTCTTTCTGCTTGGCGCTGTCCGAGCGTTCAGCGGGGTGAACCGGCGAAGAGTTGGTCGGCCGCTGGTCTGGGATTTCTTCATCATCGAACAGAAGGGGTTTGAGCTTCTGGCGCATCTGCCATTCTACGGAGTAAGCCAGCATGCACAGGAACACGGGCAGGCCCCGTACCCGGTCGGCATATCGGTCGGACCTTGAGATCGACCGTTTTGAGCGAACGGAAAGCCCGTTCGACGGGCAGGCCAAACGCTTGTAGGCTTCCACCGTCCGGGGGGCCGACAGTTGCGTCGGGGCGGTATTGGTCCGCAGCACATAAATCCCATCCAAGGCGGCTTCGGCTTCAATCTGTTGGGGCTTGCGGAGGTAGGCGAAGGTCTCGTGGGTGATGGTGATCTCGAAGTGTTTCGCCATCTTGAAGCGCGCGATGACTTTCCCGACCCAAAGGCCGATCGCGGCTTTCCCGCGCAACGGCGCACGCTTGCGGAGCGTGGCGGCAACGATCTTGTCCAGTTCTCGTTCGGTGGCACCCAGCAATTCTTCGCGCTTTCTGGCGCGCTCCTCGGCCAACAGCGGATTCCGACACACCACCAACCGCTCCCCCGGATAGTCGGGGCTGGAAACTTCGATCAAGCCGGTCTCGTCGAACAGCGATACCTGCCAAGGACCCCGGATCTCCTGCAACTTACGAATCTGCATCGCCCGCAGCGAGGTGACCCAACTCATCCCAGCCGGGCGCAGCACCGTGTCGATCTTAGTCTGCGTAAGCATCCCCCGGTCACCGACCCACACTACACGCGACAGGCCGAAACGCACGTTCAACTTCTCTGCCCTTGCGCGGCCACGGTGGCACAATCGGCGGTATTCCCCGGAAACACCTCCACTGACACCGGACAACCCTCCGCCGTACAAATCAGGCCGAACACGATCGCAGGACTCATCCCGCTTGCCGTCCCGACTATACCCGTATGCCGCCAGTTCGCAACTGTGTCCGGTCACCCAGGTGGAGGTCAGGTCGTTAGAGAACCAAGACTCCACCGGCAAGAGGGCGCCTCGCCAAACGCCGTTCAATCCCTGCCTGAGCCTTGCCTGCCGCCAGTCCAAGGCCCGATACAAATCCTGCCTCGTCAACTCCTCCAGACCGACTAAGAGGGGCAGCGACGTCACCGCTCGCTCACCGTCCAGCATCCGCCAAGTGGCCAGCTTCGAAGCCGGTTCCACTACCCGCATCACGACCATCGCCTCCAACACCGGACGGAACCGAGGCGGCGCACTGTCGAACCACTGAGATCCCCACCCCCGCAAGGTGCTCAACACCGCCGCGACATGACTGCCTGCGGAAGCGAGCGTTCGATCGTCATCACCTCGGACGCCGAGGACACTGCCACACCGCCCCGCAACAATACCCGGAAATGTTCGACCAGTTGCGATGGCCAATGGGTCAGGTTCGCCAAGGTGCGCTTGCGGATCTTGCCGTGGTCACGGAAGGACTCGCGAAGCAGCACGGCCGGGGTGAGTTGCGGTTGGGGACCGATTCGACGTACATGGTAAATATATACACCATATAAAACTATAATACAAGCATTATATTAACAGAATATATGGGTACACAATCCGTCAAAAAAATAGCCGAAACACCTAATATTACTCAGCTCCGGCTAGTTTTGGTGGTCAAAGTTCTGGTTAAAGGTTTGCCCGCCGCTACCAGGAGATTCGATCCAGTTACCGATTTCGACGGCTTTCGGGCTAATCGGACGCCGATTTTGGCTGTGATAAGTCCTGACGACAGGGTGGTTAACAGCGCTCAAAATGGATCCTTGCTGGTAACGGAAAGCATTGCGGTAGGGGCGCCATCCAGGACGCTAATGGTCAAAGGACCTCACCTGGGAACCGGTTATCTCAACAGGACGGTCGCGAAACAGATCGCTCGCTTCTATGCTGACAATTTCTGATGGCGTTGAGCGGCGAATTTTACACCGCGGATCGAAGCAACCGTTCGACGCCAAATGCGAGCGGTCGTCAAAACCTCCGCACCCACATTGTAACCAGATCATGAGCCGAGAAACACTAAGCCGAATTACCCAAAAAGCCGCACCATTAATGCCGCTGGTGTTATTTGGCTGTGCGCTTTACATCGTTCACCAGGAACTGAAAGCGCATGACCTCCGCGATATCCTGTCGTCGATGCATACAATGTCGATGCGCATTGCTCTCGCGGCTTTGGCACTCACGGTGATGAATTATCTGGTGCTGGCCGGTTATGACTGGCTGGCACTACGTTTCACCGGTCATGGGCAAATTCCGTTGCCGAAAATGATCGCAGCCTCATTGTTAAGTTATGCGATCAGCAATAACACCGGCCATGCTTGGGCAGCCGGTGGTTCGATCCGTTACCGGTTCTACTCTAAATGGGGGGTACCGGGTTGGGATATTATAAAGATTTCATTTTTTCAAGCGATCACCTATCTATTGGGTGCACTGAGTTTGGGATTTATAGGCAGTTTACTATTGCCCTACTATTTATCAAGCGGTGTCCAGGAACCACAATCCATCCATTGGGTCAGCCTGGTTTGCGCCGCTTCTTTGCTGGTCTATTGGGGGGCTGTATGGTTATGGCGCAAGCCGTTGTTGATTAAAGGGTTTGAGTTATATTTGCCATCGCCGGCCATGACCTTCTGGCAAACCTTGGTATCCAGTATCGACGTCGTCCTCTCGGCGCTGGTGTTGTGGGTGCTACTAGCGGGTAAAGTCGACTTTGGTTTTGGTGCGTCTTTGGTGGTTTTTGTGGTGGCGCAGGTTGTGGGTGTGCTTAGCCAGGTGCCCGGCGGCATCGGCGTGTTTGAAAGCGCTTTTGTGTGGCTGATGTCGGATATCGAAGTAACGGAACAGCATTTGATTTTGATTGGCGCTTTACTTTTGTACCGGGTCATTTACTATTTCGTACCGTTACTGTTGGCCGGTGTCAGCCTGATGTGCTACGAAATTTATAGTCGCCGAGATTTCTTAATTGCCAGCAGCAGTGTCGTACGCCCCGTTCTTTCGGCTATCGTGCCACAACTCTACTCAATCATACTGCTTTTCTCAGGTGCCATGCTGTTAGTTTCAGGCGCAACTCCTGCTAATTCGGAGGCTATGAGTTGGTTGCAGAATTGGACTCCTTTGCCCATTATTGAGTTTTCTCATCTGGTAGGAAGCCTAATCGGCATGGCCTTATTGTTTTTGGCGCGAGGGGTACGGTTAAAAATTGATGCCGCTTGGTACGGCAGCCTATTCTTCCTGGCATTCGGGATAGTCGTTTCTCTGTTTAAGGGATTCGATTGGCAAGAAGCGCTAGTGCTGTCGATTATGTTGCTATTGCTGTCGCCGACCAAAGATTGTTTTCAGCGCTCTTCCTCCTTGTTGCACATGCCCTTCTCCCGGCAGTGGATTGGCATGATTGTTATCGTGTTGATGGCTTCTACCTGGCTGGGATTTTTTGCCTACTGGAACTTAGTAGCCGAGAAAAAATAACTTGAACAGTTAGCAAAGCGTATCAGGTCATTAATAGCCTATAAAATGGCTTGTTTGTTCATCTTATTTCTGCTTGATCCTTAGAATATTCTCATGATTTGTGGTGGCAGTTTTCTTTTGAGGGGGATGCTCCCCGATTCATGCGTGCTTTGCTGTTAACCTCTGTTCTGGCGGTTACCTTTGTTTTATTTCGGCTATTCAGTGTTGCTCCGTCAAAATTTTTGGTGAAACCATCGGCCCAAGAACTCGACTGGGCAACCGAGATTATCATCCATTCAGGGGATACCAGGGGTTATCTTGCGCTATCGGGCGACAAATATTTATGCTGGAGCGATGACCGAAGGGCTTTTATTATGTTCGACATCGC
Organism: Methylococcales bacterium; assembly: GCA_050740335.1. Taxonomy (GTDB): domain Bacteria; phylum Pseudomonadota; class Gammaproteobacteria; order Methylococcales; family UBA1147; genus UBA1147. The sequence continues at coordinate 4,027 of JBOICY010000258.1, forward strand.
CGCAAAATTTTGGATTGCCATGGGGGATCCGGTAGGCGACCAAAATGCTTTCGATAACCTTATTTGGTCTTTCCGTGAACAAGCCGACAAAAACGGAGCCAACGCTGTTTTTTATCAAGCCAGCGAAGCATTTTTACCCTCCTATCTCGATTTAGGATTGTCATTTTATAAACTGGGAGAAGAAGCCAAGGTCAACTTATCGACCTTCACTCTGCAAGGCCGGAGGCGCGATTCGCAGCGTGGCGCCCGTAACCGATTTACCAAACAGGGTTTCAGTTTTGCCATCTTAACAGGAAACCAAGTTGAGCTATCGCTACCAGAACTACGTCAACTATCGGATCGCTGGTTAACGGGCAAAAACACACATGAAAAGGGTTTTTCGCTCGGTTTTTTTGACGATATGTATCTGCGGCGAACTGACATTGCCGTAGTGCGGAATCAAAACCGCCAAACCGTGGCATTTGCCAATCTCTGGCAAACCGTCAACAAGCAAGAATTATCCATTGATTTGGTGCGTTACGACCCCGATATTCCAGGCGGTGTCATGGAGTTTTTGTTTGTCGAGCTGATGCTTTGGGGACAACAACAAAATTACCAATGGTTTTCACTGGGCATGGCGCCGCTCTCAGGATTGGAACGCCGTCCCCTCGCACCGCTTTGGCACAAAATCGGCACGATCATTTTCGATCGGGGCGACGAATTTTACAATTTCGAGGGCTTATACCACTATAAAGCCAAATTCGATCCCGTTTGGGAACCTCGATATCTGGCCGCCCCTGACGGTTTTTCGCTGCCTTTTATACTGATGACCGTTACCCGTTTGATTTCCGGCGGTTGGAAAGGAATATTTGCAAGGTAGAGCAAGGGCAATTTGCGCCGATGATTAGACATTTTAATGGGATGGTCT
>JBOICY010000259.1:0-15904 GCA_050740335.1 Methylococcales bacterium
TCCCGATTCCCTCCGGTTCAGCCCCTGAGCCGACACGTTCCTATGGCCTTTTTCCACCTGAACAACGCTCATGGCTCCAATCTTTGCCATCGGCGCCGGAATTTCACGGTGAATCCCCCTTTTTTACCCCGATGGCGGACCTATTTGACAATGTGCCGCACTTCCAGTAGTTTGCTGCTTGATGAAAAAGGGCGTTTATTTTTCCTAATGCCACCTTGATATGGCGCAAATGGCCACCATTTAGGAAGATGCGGCGAAATATTTCCGCTTCTCGATGGATCGCCACCACCATTGAATCCCCGTCAATATTGCTACCGACGGCCAAATGACGCGTGCGCCGGCGCTGCATTGTTTCGCGCAACGTCGTCTCGCTCGGCGGATCCTTGATATTTGGCAAATTGCGGCGGTTCGATCGTTCACTGCCATCAACGGGTATGCGAAGGGAAGCTTGAGACGAAACCCGCCGTTTTCGGGTTTAGGTAACATCGCGGCTTGTGTTTTCCCCAACCAGACCGTGACCGCGTACCCCGACGCATGAGACGACTATTTTTGGCTGCCACGCTGGCGCTGGCCGCGTTTTTGGTCCTGGCGGCGGTTTGGATCGGGTATTTGCCCGAAGCCGCGGCACTGAATGTTTTCATCGCCGTGGTTGTGATGGCTGCCGTGGCCTGGTTTTCGCTGCGCGGCGCTCAACCGGAGCGTTTGTCCGATCCCGGCGTCAGGCTTGCGCTGATCCTCGGCGCCGGCGTGGCGATTTCCTATCTCGCCTTCGCAGGCAGCGCGGTGCGGCCGCTCTTCATCGGGTTCTACCTCATGGCGTATGCGTTCGGGGTGCTGACGCTGGATCTGCCGCGGCTGGTGCTGGCGGCGGTGTTCTACCTCGGTTGCTACGCCGGCGTCGTCGGCTTTTCCGCTTGGCTGAGCCCCGCAACCCTGGATGGTCAACGCGAGCTGTTTCGTTTCCTGTTCCTTGCGATCACCTATGCGTGGGGCATCGCCATGGGCGCCGTCATCGCCAGGCTGCGGACGGATCTCAGCAGCGCCCGCGCGGAGCTGACCGGCGCCCTGCGCAAGAGCGAAATCGCTGGCCCGCCTTGACAGCCTGACCGAATGTCTGAATCACCGCTCGTTGATGGAAGTGCTCGCCATCGAATGCGCGCGCGCCAAGCGCGGCAGCGAACTGTCCATCGTCTTCGCGGACATCGACCACTTCAAGGCGATCAACGACACTTACGGGCATCAGGCCGGCGACGATACCCTGCGGGAGTTTGCCAAGGCGATAAAAGGCATGCTGCGCGCAACCGACTTCCTCGGCCGCTACGGCGGCGAAGAGTTCCTGGTGGTGCTGTCGCAGACTTCGATCGAGGAAGCCAAATCGCTGACCGAGCGCATGCGGCTTGCCGTTTCGCAACTGAAGATCGCCGCGCTGCCCGCGGAGGCGAGAATTTCGATTTCCGCCGGGGTGGCGCAGCATCAACCGCCGGAATCCGCCGGCGCCACCATCGGCCGGGCGGATTCGGCCATGTACCTCGCCAAGAGCCGGGGCCGCAATACCGTCGTTTGCGCGGCCTGACGCCTCCGGATGCCGCGTGTCCTGACGGCTGAAGCTGAACTGATGCGTTCTGGAACCCGGCGGTGACACACGCGCTTGCACAGGCCGTTGCAAGAAACTTGTCAATTCCATCCCTATAAGCGTAATATTGCAGTGCACCATAGTTTAGTATGGGCAGAAAGGCGCAATATCGTCGAGGTTTTCCGGGCGGGGCCTGGTGGGCCGCAGCCTGCTTTGTTTCGTGAATTGCTTGGCAACTTTCGATGCGTAAGCTTTACCACCTGCTATGCGAATAAGCCCATTGCGCTGGACCGCGGAAGCCGGCTGGAGCGGCGACGCACGCGGCATGGCCGACGCCGACCTGGTACTGGTTTTCGCCGATGCCGCGCATTTTCGCGAAGCCGCCTGCTACGATGAATTGCGCGCCAGGTTTCACCGCGCCCACATCGTCGGCTGCTCGTCCTCGGGCAGCGTCATGGGCACCACCATCAGCGACGACGATATCGTCGCGACAGCGATCCGCCTCGAACGCGGTTCCGTCGCCGTGGCCACGGTGGACGTCGCCGGGCAGGACATCTCCGCGCTGGGCCGCTACCGGATGGACTTTCTGCGTGCCGACGACCTGCGCCATGTCTTGGTGCTCTCGGAGGGCTTGATGGTCAACGGCAGCGAACTCGCCGGCGGTCTGAACGTGGCCGGCGTGCCGGTCACCGGCGGGATGGCCGGCGACGGCACGCGTTTCGGCCAGTGCCGTAGCCTGTATGCCGCGTAGCGGAATACGGGAGATTCAGGTTCCCGAACATCCCTACGTTTGCTTTCGGAATGTTGGCGATTGAGCTGACAATTCTTTATTTCGTGATCAAAAAGTCGTGTATTACCAGCACATCGAGCCCGCTCGAGTAAAAAACACTCAGTGCGTCCTCGATCGAATGAATAATCGGCTTGCCCATCACGTTAAAGCTGGTATTCAACAGAATCGGTATGCCGGTCAAGTCATGGAAAGCCCGGATCAATGCATAGAACTTCTCATTATATTCCAGTTTGACGGTTTGCAGGCGCCCGGTCCCGTTCACATGCACAACGGCCGGGACTGTAGTCCAAACGTCCTTCCGGAATCGCAGCGTCCTTTCCATGTAGGGACTTTCCTGATAATTTTCGAAATACTCGGGTCCGAACTCGTGCAATATGGACGGCGCGAAAGGCCTGAATTCCTCGCGGAATTTGACCCTTGCGTTTATCTTGTCCTTCATCGTCACAGGTCTCGGATCGGCTAGGATCGATCGGTTTCCGAGAGACCTCGGGCCGAATTCGGCCTTACCCTGTACCCAGCCGACCAATTTGCCGTCGCTGAGCAGTTTTGCAGTTTCTGTATGGATCGTACCCGGAAAGTGGAACAGATTGGGCGTGTTGGAAACCTGTACCACCCGCTCCAGCCTGTTCTTCGAGACTTCCGATCCAAGATAAGGACTTCCGACTTGCTTATGGGTCCTTCGCTCCGGATGGTCCTGGTGGAAGGCCAGGAGTGCCGCGCCCAGCGCGGTTCCATCGTCCGCGGGTGCTGAGGGGACAAACAGGTTTTTAAACGGCGTTTGTTCTTCGATGAAGCCCGTGGCAGAAGAATTCAGCATGCAACCGCCGGCCATGGCCAGGTTATCCGAGGGGCGGATCCGATAAAAATTCCGGATCGCTTCGATCAGGGTTTCGCTGAAAACCTGCTGGGCCGTAAAAGCCAGATTCGAGGCTTCCAAGGTATTCGCGGCGAGCCGTTCTTGTAACTGTTTCAGAATATTGTGGTAGGCTCGGTTGGAAATACCGCGTATTTCGGATCCGCTGAACACAAACACCGATTTCAGCAATGCATAGGCCTGTCGATCCAGCGAACCGTAGGCTGCAAAACCCATCACTTTCCATTCTTCGCCCTTGTCGGGATTGAATCCGCACAACCAGGTCATGTCGGCGTAGAAGCGACCGAGACTCGCGAAGCCTTTCTGTTCCCGGATGGTTTTGATCGCCCCGTTTTGATAACGGTAATAGGCGAATGAACCGAAATCCCCGGCGCCATCGACGATCATGCACGAAGCTTCGCTGAAAGGGCTGGAATAACAAGCCAGCGCGGCGTGGCACAGGTGGTGCGGGAAATACCGGATGGAATAGCGGCTATCCCGGAAGGCCAGCTTCATCGCGTAGGTAAAGCCGACTCCGAGCCGGTCATACATCGACGCCGCGAACGCGTTGATCATTTTTGTACGTAACGAACAGGGGGTGTTGAATTTAACGTCAGGGTTCCTGGATTTGAAGATGGCTTTCGCGGAGGTGATCCCGATCTGGCTCAGGAGTCGTGAAAATCGTGCGGTGAATTTTCTCCAGTTGACCGCGACGATGAATTCGGCTCCGGGATCGCAGTGGCGTTTCAGCAGCGAGACGAGGCGCTCGTTATCCGGTTCGCAATTCGGCGCGCGCTTGTACTGCAAATAACGTTCGGTGGCCTCGGCAAACAGGATCTCGCCATCCGGGCCGACGATCGCAAGGGCCGGATCATGGGTCGATACGCAGAGACCGATGTAATATCGCTTCATACTGAATGCATCGGAGCTTGCGCGAGCAGAATAAAACGCGGCCCCGAATTCGCGGGCCGATTCCGAAACGGAGTGTAGTGATGCCGCCAGCTTGGACTGCGGCGGGTCTGCCTTACCGCGCCAACCGGCTAGACATTCTCCAATGCTGGCTGGCGTGTCTGATTGGGAGCTATCTTTGCCACATGTGAATCGTAATGACCCAGCGCCATATGGTTTTCATAGATTTTGCCCAGATCGTAAATCCAGACACCGAAACCGAGCGCGACGTCGAGAACCCCGCGGTGATGTTTCAGGGTCCAGCCGAGCAATTTCCAGAAATGACCGCGGTGCTCGCCTCGAATGCCGAGGTAATAGATGATCCGGACCATGACCGCGAGATAGCGCGCGAGCACGCTGAGTTTGATCTCGGTGATTTTAAGCGCAGCGGTGCGCGGGGAACTCCGGTAACACTTCAGGAGATTCTGGGTCCGCCGGAATATATTTTCCGGCGAATAAATGGTCTCGAGCACCTGTTTATAGCCGTTCCTGAGATCGTCCGGATCCATGACCGGGATGATATTGGTCTCGCTCTCGTGGAAATTGAATTCCTCGATCAGCCGTCCCTCGCGCTTCATGCGCGCAAACAGTTCGGTTCCGGGTGGCGCTTTGAGTACACTGACACCCGCAATCACGATCCCGCTTTCCTGGATGAAATCTATCTGACGCTGGAAAATCGACGGCGTATCGGTATCGAAACCGACGATAAAGCCGGCGGTGATGATAAACCCGGCGCTGTGCAACCGCTTGACGTTCTCGATCATGTCACGTTTTCGGTTCTGCGATTTCTTGCAGGCTTCGAGTCCCTCATCGTCCGGGGTCTCAATTCCGATGAAGATATTCTGGAACCCGGCCTGCAGCATCAGGTCCATGAGTTCCGGGTCGTCCGCGAGATTGATCGTGATCTGGGTCGCGAAAGTCACCACGAGTTTATTACGTTTTCTCCATTCGATCAGCGCGGGCAGCAAATCCGATTTCAAGACCTTTTTATTGCCCATCAGATTATCGTCCGCGAAAACCACCATGCCGAAGCGGTCGATATCACCGAAGGCCTCGAGTTCGGCGATCATCTGTGCGGGAGTTTTGGTCCGGGGCTTGCGTCCGAACAGCGCGGTCACATCGCAAAAATCGCACATGTAAGGGCAACCGCGAGAATATTGCACGACGGCATAGGCGTATTTTTCGAGATCCGCGAGTTCCCACAAAGGAATCGGCGTTTCGTGGACATTCGCCAGGTCCGGCGAACCGTAGACCCGTTTCGCGCAACCATTTTTGAGGTCCTCGAGGAATCGAGGCAAAGTCAACTCGGCTTCGTTCAATACGAAATGATCCACCGTGTTGAATCGGGAAAATTCATGGGTGAACAAAGGGCCGCCAGCGATCACCCTGGTTCCGGCCTCGCGGCAGCGCGCGAAGATTTCGTGGCAGGAGGGCTCCTGAACATTCATCGCACTGACCATCACATAGTCGGCCCATTGCAGATCCTGTTCACTGATTTCATCCCCGATATTGAGATCGAGCAGCTTTTTGTTCCATTCTGTCGGCAACATCGCGGCAACCGTCAACAAACCCAGAGGCGGATAGCTGTATTTCTTGCCGTACATCTTCATCAGATGATCCATGGACCAGAATGAATAAGGAAACTTGGGATAAACCAGCAGGATATTCATGGGCCGACTCCAAATCCAAGCCGCTTTCACAAGCGGAATAGTATTGTTATTTTCAGGAAGTGATCATGGTAACACGAGAATCCCTGTGGATCTCTAGTGAAAAGCCGACGGGCGGTGCGAACGCAAGCAAATTTGCCCTGAAACGACGCCAACATTTCTTCTCCTACTGGAGGATCTCTGTGGGAACCCCATGATTCGATGTTGATTACCATTAAAGTTCGGTTCCTAAAAGCCGATACTATGGTGAGGACTCAAAAAAACAGGATGATCCAATTTAACGAATTTTGGATAAATCCGCATGAATATCCGTAAAATTCCTTAACCCTGGCCGGTTGTCCGCATGACTCCCAGAAACGATGAGGCGATAACGACGCCGGCGCCGGGTCGGACTCATCTAGTTCACCGCCTCAAACTCCGGGCCGTCTTGGGAATCTTCGCCACCGGTCTGGTGATCGGCGGCATCGCGATCTGGCTGATCTATCAGAACCAGAACGAAGCGCTTGCGAGTGAACTTATCTTCGAGGTCGAGCTGCAGACCATGGCCTTGGATTCCGAAGTTTCACGGCTGATCGGGATCGCGACTCAGATTACCAGTCGGACTCAGATCCGGGACGAGTTGGAAAAGTACAACCGGCGCGAGATCGATCTGCCCAGCCTGATCGCGTTTACACGGCCGAAACTCGAGGACCCCCTGCATGGGATACAGGATTTGAAAGGGATTACGCGCATCGACCCGCGAGGCGCTTTGCTCGTAGAGGTCGGTGAGCCGATCGCCAAGCCGTTATGGCCCCGAAACGTGAGCACTCTACAGCCCAGTCTCGGCATTCCGCAGTCGATTTCCGAGAACTACCGTTTCGCGATCAGCGCGCCGATTCTGAATCGTAACGGCGTCCAAGTTGGTACCGACATTGTCTTGGTCGATCATACCCGCTTGAATGAGCTTATGGGCGACTTTTACCGCAAAAATCCAAGCGCCCGGGCCATCTTTCTCGCCACGATCGAGGAATCCAATGTAAGCACCTTTCTCGCCTTCGGTGCACGCCCCGACCGGGTTATATCGCGCCCGGATCTGATTCGAATACTGCTCGCGAGCAGGAAGGTCGGTCTTATTGACGCGCCTGGTGCAGACTCGGACTCGCCGGTGATCGTTCACAAGGCCGTTGGTGATTCCGGATGGGCTTTTGTACTGATCGGCGACGCCCCCGCCTTATACGGATCCGCCGTGGACCAGGCTCGCTTTACCGCATTGACCATCCTCGCGTTGATTCTGGCTGGCAGTTGGTTGACTTACGGATTCATACGCCCGTTGACGCGGAATCTCGATGAAAAGACCGAGCGGCTCGTGACCTCGCTGGATCACAATCGGGCCTTGCTGGAGGAAATGCAAACGAAAGAGGCGCTGGTTCAATCGGTTCTGGACAACACTCCTTCGGTCATTTATATCAAAGATCGGGTCGGACGATATAGACTTGTCAATATCGCGTATGAGAAATTTTCGAAATTCAAGCGCGGCGAGATCATCGGTAAAACCGACCATGAGTTATTCCCGGCTGAAATAGCGGACAAGTTCAGGATCAACGACCTCAAAGTCATCGACGGCGATCACGCGATCGAGGTCGACGAGCAGGCGCCTCACGAAGACGGTATTCACGACTATCTGTCGGTAAAATTTCCGCTTCACGATCCGGACGGACGGGTCAATGCGATTTGTGGCATTTCCAACGACATCACCGACCGCAAGGCAGCCGAAAATCGTTTGCGCCAATCCGCCAAGGTGTTCGAAAGTTCCGGAGAAGGTCTTGTAATTACTGCGCCGGACGGCACGATTGTCGATGTCAATCCCGCGTTTTCTGAGATCATGGGTTTCGACAAAGCCGAGGTCGTGGGCCGGAATCCGAGGCTATGGAAATCCGACCGGCATTCCGCGGAGTTCTTCAAAGAAATGTGGTGCTCGATCGAGGCGCTCGGTCAGTGGCGCGGTGAGATCTGGAACCGGCGCAAGGATGGGTCGTTAATCCCCGAGTTGCTCACGATCAAGAGCGTTCTCGATGACAAGGGATGCCTGTTGAACTATGTTGCCGTGTATTCCGATATCAGCAAGATCAAGCAGTCTCAGGCTGAACTCGAGTACCTCGCGCACCACGATCCATTGACTGACCTGCCCAATCGCATACTGTTCAATGCGCGTCTCGAACACGCGATCGATCGCGCGCAGAGAAAAGGCTCGGGACTGGCGGTCGTGTTCCTGGATCTCGATCAGTTCAAGAATATCAATGACAGTCTTGGACACTGCGCGGGCGATCAACTGTTGACGCGGACCGCCGAATTGTTGAAACGGCAGTTGCGTAAGACCGATACCGTCGCCCGGATCGGCGGGGACGAATTCACTTTTTTGGTCGAGGATATTTTCGATTCCGACGACGTTATTCTGACCGTAGAAAAGATTCTGCGCGCTTTCGATTCGGAATTTCTGATCGGAGAACACAGGATTCGCATCACTTCGAGCCTCGGGATCAGTGTTTATCCGGAAGATGGTGATGACGCGGAAAGCCTGTTGCGCAATGCGGACTCGGCCATGTACCGCGCTAAACGAGAGGGCGGCAACACCTATCAGTTCTATACCGAAGCGCTGACCATCCATGCGCTGGAACACGCCCGGTTCGAAAACCAACTTCGCAAGGCCATCGAGAACCAGGAGTTTAGCCTTCATTATCAACCGCAAATCGACTTTCGCAACGGGCGGATAGTCGGCATGGAAGCGCTGGTTCGATGGAGCCGTCCGGGAGGCGGAATTGTACTGCCGGATACCTTCATTGCCGTCGCCGAAAACTGTGGAGTGATCCGATCCCTGGACGAGTGGGTCATGGCCACCGCCTGCCGGCAAGCGAAAATCTGGCTGGATCAGGGCCTGGCGATCGGCACGCTCGCGGTCAATATTTCGGGCCGGCACATCGATCTGGGCGGGTTTTCCAAACGTGTTGAAATGCTTCTGGAAGCGGTTGACTTTCCGGCTGAACACCTGGAAATAGAGATCACCGAAAGCTTCATCATGAGCCGTTCGGAAAGGGCGATTGAAGAACTGATTCGATTGCACGCGCTCGGAGTCCGGCTCGCCGTGGACGATTTCGGAATCGGCGATTCCTCCCTGACCTATCTCCAAACCCTGCCGATCAACCGCCTCAAGATCGACCAGTCGTTGATTCGGGATATTCCGGACGATGCCGATGATGTCGCCATCACTCGGGCCATCGTCGCTTTGGGCACCAGCCTGGAACTGGAATTGGTCGCGGAAGGGGTGGAGACCTCACAGCAGCGCGATTTCCTCGTCGGCATAGGCTGCAAAATCGGCCAGGGTTACCTATTCTGCCGGCCGGTATCGGCACAGGATATGCGCAGTCTGTTGCAGGGAGTACCCGATACGCCCGCTCCCGATGTTTAATCCCACTTTATGCGTTAAGCCTGGATAGTCCGGAACTCTATTTCCAAAGTACCGATCTTTGGAATACGATAGGTGTATCAGGGGTCCCTAATCGACTGTGAGTCCTTGGGAGGAGAAATGAAAAGAACTCGGTGGATTTTATTGACCACGGTCTTGCTCTTGTCCGTGGCCATCCAGGCCAAGCCGCTGGCGGTGGATGAGGTGCCGGAGCCACTGCAGCCCTGGATCGATTGGGTATTGCAGGATGATCTAGGTTATCGCTGTCCCTTTCTTTACAACAGCTTCGAAGAAAAGCGCTGCAGTTGGCCGAGTCGCTTGATTCTGAATCTCAATGATCGGTCCGCCGGATTTTCGTTCGACTGGAAGGTATTCGCCGAAAGCTGGGTACAGTTGCCGGGTGACCGGAAACAATGGCCCGTGAACGTATCGGTTAACCAGGAACCGGCACGGGTCATGGAAAGACAAGGCAAACCCTCTATCAAGCTCGAACCGGGGTATTACAGCGTCAGCGGCCGGTTTTTATGGGATTTTATCCCGGACCATCTTCAGATACCCGAGGACACCGGTTTGATCGCCTTGACCGTTAAAGGCAAAGCCATCGACTATCCCCTCGTAAAACAGGGCGAATTATGGCTGAAAGGCGGGGACGTCAAGCAAGGGCTCGAGGATAAACTCGATTTGCAGGTATTCCGGCGCATCGAAGACGATGTACCGTTGCGGATCCTGACCCGATTGGAACTGCAGGTCGCCGGTAAAAATAGGGAACTCAAACTCGCGCTGCCGATGCCCGGAAATTTCATTCCGCTGCAACTGACGAGTCCCTTGCCGGCGCGTATCGAAGCGGCCGGCGGTTTGTTGTTGCAGTTGCGTCCCGGCCGCTGGCAGGTCAATCTTGTGAGCCGCCATATCGGGCCGGTCGAGAAGCTCAGCCTGGATAACCGGGATCCGAACTGGCCGGCACAGGAAATCTGGGTGTTCGCGGCTCATCCCCATCAGCGTCTGGTTGAGATCGAAAATGTCCCGGCCATCGACGCGCAACTCACGAATTTGCCCGGCCATTGGAAAGAACTGCCGGCCTTTCGACTCGAAAACGGCGCTACGATGAAATTCAAGGTCATTCGCCGCGGCGATCCGGAACCCGAACCCGATCGATTGAACATCGAACGAACGCTATGGCTGGATTTCGATGGTAAAGGCTATACCGTGAACGACAAAATCAACGGCCGGATGACTCAATCCTGGCGTTTGAACGCCTTGCCGCGGACACTACTCGGTAAAGTCAGTCTCGACGGTCGCGATCAATCGATCACCCGTCTGCCGGATTCGGAACACACCGGGATCGAGGTGCGCAAAGGCGAGATCGATGTGAGCGCGGACAGCCGCATCGACGCCCCGATCGACCGAGTCAACGCGGTCGGCTGGCAACAAACCTTTCATCCGGCGCGCGCGGTACTGAACCTGCCTCCCGGATGGCGATTGTTGGCCGCCGGCGGGGTCGATAATGTGCCGGACAGCTGGATTTCCCGCTGGACCTTGCTGGATCTGTTTCTGGTATTGATCGGCGCGCTCGCGATCAGCCGTTTGTGGAATTTTTACTGGGCTCTTTTCGCGTTATTCGCATTGGCGCTGATCTGGCATGAAGCGGATGCGCCACGCTTCATTTGGTTGAATTGTTTAGCCGCACTAGCGCTGTTACGCGTGCTGCCGCACGGCAGATTTTATCGGTTGGTCGAATTTTACCGCAACTCGAGTTGGGCCGTGCTGCTGGTGATTCTGGTTCCGTTCATGATCAACCAGGTTCGGATGGGAATGTATCCTCAATTGGAAAAGCCCTGGCGGGAAATCAGCCCGGTCCTCCATGAGGGTATTGCTCGGGTCGCGGAACTAACGCCGTCCATGCCGCGGGTCTTGGAAAACAAGGCCTTGCCGGAGTCGGCCGATGAAATTTTCGAAGGCGAGAAGGCCATCGCTTCGGCTCCGGTCGCGTCCAAGGAGCCTCATCGACTGGAACGCGTCGATCCCGATGCCAAGGTGCAGACGGGCCCCGGCTTGCCCCGATGGCAGTGGACGCCGGTTCAATTATCCTGGAACGGTCCGGTCGACAGCGGACAAGAAATCCATTTCTGGTATCTGAGTCCCGGATTGACGAGGCTGCTCAATTTCATGCGCGCCTTGGTGGTCGTGTTCTTGGCATTGTTGATGATGGGCATGCTGAAAGGAAAATTCCGCTTAAACGCCTGTTTGCCGTGGCTTTTGGTCATACCCCTATTCTCCATGCCGGTTCAGCGGGCCGAGGCCGCGTTTCCGGATCCCGATTTGCTCAAGGAACTGAAATCCCGAATCGTGCAACCGCCGGATTGCTTGCCCGCCTGCGCCGAGATCGTGGAAATGGCCGTGGACATCGATCCGAAGTCCCTGACCCTCGAATTGCAGGTCGACATTCAGGAAGGGGTCGCGTTTCCGTTGCCGGGACAGGCGCAAGAATGGACCGCGCGGAGCGTTTCGATCGACTCCAGGGATGCGGAGGCACTTTACCGGACGCAGGACGGGGTTTTGTGGGTGAATCTCGATCCGGGGCGTTATCTATTGGTATTGAAGGGTATGACACCGGCATTGCATAAATTTTCCCTGCCGCTGCCGTTGAATCCACACCGCGTGGCAGTCCAGGCCGAGGGCTGGCTGGTCGAAGGAATGCACGAAAACCGAAGCCCGGATGGACAGTTACAGTTCACGCGCCAACCCGGCGCGCAAGCAGAAGACCGGCAATCCGAATTGGAATCGGGCGGGTTACCGCCTTTTGTGCGGGTCGAGCGGACCTTGCAATTGGATCTGGATTGGCGGGTCGATACCCGCGTAATCCGAATCAGCCCATCCGGTGCGGCGGTCGTTTTGGAAATTCCGCTGTTGCGCGGGGAGTCCGTCACGGCGGCCGGCATACGCGTTCGAGAGGCCAAGGTATTGGTGAATTTGCCGGCCGATCAGAATGGCTTGGAATGGCAATCCGTGCTGGAACAAAGTCCGGCAATCAGACTCGAGGCCGCGCAAACCGAAGACTGGACCGAGGTCTGGCGAGCCAATATCAGCCCGATCTGGCATATGCAAAGTGAGGGGATCGCGGTGGTCCACCATCAGGACCCGCAAGGGGCTTGGCTGCCCGAATGGCGGCCCTGGCCCGGCGAAGCGGTGACTTTGTCTCTCGGGAGACCCCGGGCCGTATCCGGACAGACCTTGACCATCGATCAAAGCCAGTTGCAAGTGAAGCCCGGCCAGCGAGTCCGGGAGGCGACGCTGAATATCACGTTGCGCAGTTCGCAGGGAACTCAGCATATCGTTACGTTGCCGGAGCAGGCGATCCTGCAATCGGTGAGTATCGATCAACAGACTCAACCGATCCGCCAGCAAGGACGGCAAGTCACCCTGCCGCTCAGGCCCGGAAGCCAGGAGGTCTCGATCAACTGGCGCGAAGCCCTGCCGATCTCCACTTGGTTGACGACACCGGAGATGAACCTCGGGATCGACAGCGTGAACACCACCCTGAATGTGGTTTTAGGTGAGGATCGATGGACTTTATTGACTTCGGGCCCCGCGTTCGGTCCCGCGGTGCTGTTCTGGGGCATTCTGTTGGTCATTGCCGCCCTGTCCTATGCCCTGGGCAAAATACCCTTGACACCGTTGAGGCACTGGCAATGGTTCCTGCTTTTGCTCGGTTTAAGCCAGATTCCGGTCGCGTCGGCGCTTCTCGTGGTCGCCTGGTTGATCATCCTGGGTTATCGCGCTGCCCATCCACAGCAGAACGCTCGCTATTTCAACGCCACGCAAATCGGTATCGCGCTGCTCACGCTGCTGTCGCTGAGCCTGTTGTTCCTCGCGATCAATCAGGGGCTCCTGGGTTCTCCCGAGATGCAGATCAGCGGTAACCTTTCTACGGCGTTTCAGTTGAACTGGTATCAGGATCGCAGTCCGGCGGTCCTGCCTCAAGCCAGCGTCATTTCGGTCCCCTTGACCGCCTATCGAGTGTTGATGCTGGCCTGGTCCTTATGGTTGGCCGTGTCGCTGTTGAATTGGCTGAAATGGGGTTGGGGCTGCTTCTCCTTCGCCGGGGTCTGGAAAAAAGTTGAGCGGAAGAAGATTCTGACCTCCGATGCCAGGCTGCCGGATAAACAAAACATCGATTGAAATCATGGAGAAAGTCTCGCTATGCCGGAATTGGTCGGGACCCCGGGATTCGGTAAAGTATCGTTACGATACTCAACACCTTTACGCCGACCTCCGCGAGTTGGAAGCGGAAGGGTGAGGGAAATCAACTCAAGGGAGCTATGTTCAATACGCGCCTGATCTCGTCGCTCTGTAGTCCCACCGCCATCGGGCGGCGCACCCCGGGCAGCGCCGCCACATCGTAGAGCTCTTCGATGACCCAGCTGATGCGCAGCCAATGCACCGCATCGCCCGTATTCAGGTCGATGACGAGCAGCCCACAGCGTGCTTCCGCGCCTCTGCCCTTAAGCGCCTCTTCGAGGGCAAGCCCCGAGAAGCTCGTGTTGTTCCGCGGGCGGGAGAGCCCCACCACCGCAAAGTCACCGACGAAGGCGAGACCGCGCGCGTAACCCGGGCAGAAGGTGAGGGGCTCGAAGCATCCGCGGGCCAGGTCGAGATAGCCGAACTGCCCGCGGCCCGAGTCAAGCAGCCAGAGCCGGCCCCGATACAGGCGCGGGGAGTGCGGCATCGAGAGCCCCGCGAGCACGATCTCACCGCTCGGCACCTCGATGATCAGCCCCCCGCTCTGGCGATGCTCCCGCCACCCGTCGGCCACGTCCACTCGGCCGACGCAACTGACGTAGCGCGGCTCGCCCTCGAGCACAGCGAGCCCGTTGAGATGGCAGCGGTCCTCGGCCGCGAGCTTGCTAATGAAGGGCGGCTGCCACAGGGACTTGAAGCTGTAGCGCTCGCTCACCGTCGCCAGGCAACTGAACAGCGTGTTGACGAACAGCGGCTGCCCCGCCTTATCCAAGGCGATGTCGTGGATGTCCAGATCGCCCGTGGTGTAGGCGAGCCGGGGCACATAGAGCCGGTCATAACCCTGGTAACACTGACCGGCCACCAGGCTGTTCTCGAAGCGCCAGAGCTGATAGAGGCTGCTCATGTAGAGGCTCTCGGGAGTGGCGTACAGCCCCATGCAGCGGGGAAAGGTGCGGTTGAAGATCTCCAACTGCCCGTCGGGCTTAAGCCCGAGGAGAAAGAGCTTGCCCGCTTGATAGGTGGTGAGCGCCAGGCTCACCCGCTGCTCATAAAGCCAAGCCGTGAACTGGCGGGAGGCGAAAAACTCAAAGCGCGCCGCCGCCTCCGTGGGCTGGGGCGAGGAGGCTTGGGAAACCGGTAGGGCGTCGGTCATGGAAGAGGCGTTGGATCGGTGCGCCCGTCACCTCCCCTGGCCGCTTGGGCCAGGGGAGGGAGGGTGCGTAGCCGGGATTAAGGCACGCCGCTTACCGTTTCGCAGTTGCTGGCCCTATCCGGGCTGGCGCTGGGATTGGGGCCGCCGCGGCAGACATCGGTCCCGCTGCCGCCATCGAGCGCATCGCTACCCGCCCCGCCATGGAGGCGATCATCACCGTTCTGGCCAATAAGGCGATCATCACCCCCGTGGCCGAAGAGCGTGTCTGCGCCGAAGCCCCCGCAGATGACATCGTTACCGCCCAGGCCGAAGATGGTATCGTTACCGGCCAGGCCGTGGATGACATCCGGCCCCGGGGTGCCGAAGAGGATGTCGTTGCCCGAGGTACCGATTCGGGTGACCGGAACGCCGTAGCAGAGGGGCGTATCGCAGGCATCGCCGACACCGTCCCCATCGAGGTCCTCCTGGCCGGGATTGGGCACCACGGGACAGTTGTCGCGAGCGTCGGGGACGCCGTCCCCGTCTCTATCGGGGCTTCCGGGGGGCTCGCCGAAGACCACATAGCTGGCTCCGGACAAGCTACCGTTCGGGTCGGCCGAACGCGCCCCGATGAGCACATCATCGACCCCATCGCCGTTGGCATCCCCGGCGGCACTGACCGAGTAGCCCGATAGGTCGTCGGCCGCCACTCCCGAGAGGCGAAAGCCGTTGCTGCCATCCAGGGTAGAGAGATCGAGGTTGCCTCTTGCGCCTACCCCCACGCCCCCGAAGACCACATAGCTCGCTCCGGAGGAGCTACCGTTCGGGTCGGCGTTAGGCGCCCCGATGAGCACATCAGCGACCCCATCGCCGTTGACATTCCCGGCGTCACTGACCGAGTAGCCCGAATTGTCGTAGTCCGCCACCCCCGAGAGGCGAAAGCCGTTGCTGCCATTCAGGGTGGAGAGTTCGAGATTTCCGCTCGCGCCTACCCCCGCGCCCCCGAAAACCACATAGCTCGCTCCGGACTCGCTCCCGTTCGGGTCGGCACGATTCGCCCCGATGAGCACATCATCGACCCCATCGCCGTTGACATCCCCGGCGGTACTGACCGAGAAGCCCGAGAAGTCGTAGGCCGCCACCCCCGAGAAGCGAAAGCCGTTGGTACCATCGAGGGTGGAGAGATTGAGATTGCCGCTCGCGCCTATCCCCGCGTCCCCGAAGACCACATAGCTCGCTCCGGCTCCGGAGGAGCTCCCGTAC
>JBOICY010000260.1:0-2030 GCA_050740335.1 Methylococcales bacterium
GCCCCGCCCGGATCCGGCCTTCGCCTCGGCATCGACCGCGACGGCGACGGTCATCGTGACGGCGACGAGCTCCTCGCCGGTAGCGACCCCGCGGATCCAAACGACACGCCCTGAGATCCAGGCAGACCGGCGGCGAGCCAATCAGCGGCTCGCGGCCGAAGGCGTCGCGGAATCTCGCGCATGCGCCCGCGCAGAATCGCCCGCGGCGGGGTCTGTCGCCGATCGTGGCAGCGTGACACAATTTGGAGAATAGGAAAAATAAACGGCCTTTTTTGTTCAACGGAAAAGTACTCGAATCCCCAAGAGTTGTCAATTCGGATGTGATGGATGGAAGAATCGGATTTCAGAGTGTTGGAAATGCGCAATTTAGCCAGGATTTGGGTGCGTTGTGGCATTATGGCGGAATTATGGCCGAGTGGGAGAGCCGGTTGCGAACTGAACCGGTGAAAGCAAGTAGTAAATTCCAATCAGGTGGGTTCGAAGAGATCGAAGTTTCGCGCAGGTGAACGAGGCGGTGCTCTCGTCGGCAAGCCGAGATGGTCCAGGACGTTGGCGATCACCGTGGGTTCTTCGATGGCGGCGATAATTTCAGTTCACCTCCACAGTGGGAGCAGTGTTCGAGGTCGATATTGAACATCCGTTTCAGCAATCGAGCCCAACTGATGCGGGTGGCAGACGGAGAGCAAGGTGTTTCCTCCGGTTGATCTGTCGCCTGATTGACGTTGTCTCCTCCGTTCGGAATGATTTCGGAACGGTGTTTGGCATTAGGTGCCAATATGCCATGGAATCGAATCAGATTAAGTCTAGGGCGCGGAACTAAAGCGGCCAAGCGTTGCATGAATTCAAGCGGTGACATCACGATATGGGTAGTCCCGTCTTGGTACGGGCTTTTGAGTTGCAGCACGACATCGCCTGCGGGGTTACATTCGAGCCGGTTATTGGCAATTGCCGGACGCGTGATGTAGCGGCACAGGCGTTCGAGTTGATTGCGCTGATTGGCGGCGCAGCGCACGTCGGCATGCAGGCTAAAGCCGTGCTCGCTGACACACAGCTCGGCGGTAGAATGCACCCCTTGCCTGGGGACGGTTTTCAAACTCAGGACTTTCTGGCCGGCCCGGGGGCCGAGTGCAATCCGGTAGGTGCAGGCCGCCGATTGTAGGGGTGCCACGGCAAGATCGGAATCGGTTTCGGCCAGGTAGGTCATGCCATACTCTTCAATAAGATAGCCTCGACGTGTCAATAACTTCATGATTCGCTTTATGATCTGGCTGAGCAGGGTGTGCAGTTGCTCGGCGGTGCGCGCACGCTCGGGCTGGAATACCGGTACGCGGCCCTCGATCCGATAGACACCATCGAGGAACAGGCCATGCAGATGGATATTGAGATTGGCGGCCGAGCCGAACCGTTGGATGAGCGTCACGGCACCGGTTTGCGCCGCATTGCTTTTCAAATCTGCTTGTTTGACTAGGAATGTCGAAATGGCGCGGTTAATCACCTGTAATACCGGCGAGAGCAGGTCCGGATGGTTGGAGAGAAGGTATCGCAGCGGAATCGGGAACGAGAGCACCCATTGGCGCACGGGAACCCGAGGGATGACATGTTCCACCAAGTGAGCAGCGGTCTGCGCCATACGCCGTGCCCCACACGAGGAGCAAAATCCACGCCGTTTGCAGGAGAAAGCTACCAACTTCTCATGGGCGCAATTGGTACAACGCAGCCGTAAAAAGCCATGGGCTAAAACACCACATTCCAGAAAGGCATCGAACTCATCTTTGACAAATTCGGGCAAACCTGCTCCGGTTTCAGTCTCGACTTGCGCAAAGAAGGTCTCGACGTGCTCTTCCACCAACTGATACATGGTGGCCATTTCCGTTCGCCGTCGTTCGTAGTGGACATGATTTCCAGGCGGTGCAATCTGAACCCCTTGGTCCAGGAGCGGGCGGCAGCGCGTAGACGTCGACATGATCTTTGGGAACAATTGATTTCGTTCTCAAACTGTCGGCCCCCTCCGTTAACCCTTAACGGGCGGC
>JBOICY010000261.1:0-2844 GCA_050740335.1 Methylococcales bacterium
ACCGAATATCAAACCGACGAATAACAAAAACCACGAGGTCACATCCGGTAGATTGAATTGATTCTGGAAAAAATATTCATGCGCCAACCTTACGACGTCGTCCGGCTGATCGGAGATCAACAGCGACCGATACCAGGCAACGATCGAATGATAGATGATCAAGGCCGCGCCATAGGCCGCGATTCCAAGGGAAGACAGAAACCGCCATAAGGCCGAATTCTGTTCCCGCGCGGCACGGCACGCGATTCCGCCATAATACGAGACAAAAACATTGAACGCGGCGACCATGATTCCGATCCAAAGGCCGCCCAGAAGACCTTGCTCCGATCCGAGACCAAATAACGGCGCGTTGGCCGAACTCTCGATCACCAAAAAGCAAGCCAGGTGAAAGACGTGGCGAAAAAAGGATTTTCCGGTTATTTGCGCATTCGATAAGCCGTACTTTTCATTGCTCTCGCGCACCCCCTGTTCCGCCAAAACCAGATCATGGGCCGCCTTTTCAATCAGCCGGCCATATTTCGTTAGAATCCTGTCGCGATCATATTTGAAAATCGTTACGATGCGATCAAAACCCTCTAAATTCATTGCCAGAAGTGCCCGCCATAATTTCCTTCTGACAAACATCGATTGGCGAATAGTAGCCTGGAAACACTCCTCGCATTTTTGTCTGGTAAACGCTACCATCGGTCCGCCGTTAACGATCTGGACAGGATTGCCCGAGGCCGCGGCCTGCATCCCATCATTCCGGGCCGTCTGCCGCACAAGCACACCCATGGCGGAGTTGACGCTGTTTTTGCGCAAGGGTTGGTCGGCTACACGAAGATATGAAGCCTTTATTTCGTCAATAAATGAACTGATCATGGTGCCCCCTCCGGTTACGATTTCGTTCTCTGTGGTTCCAGAGTCGCCGACCGCGGAATAACTCCGCGATCAACGCGTCTGATAAGCGGACATACCTATTTCAAAGGTGCAACCGTTACATTTTGCTTTGCACCGACGAAATTGATTATTTCTTCAGGGGCTGTTTGGGTACCCAGGATGGTAGGATTTCAACGCATTTAATAGTGCAGATGGATACTTTCTCACGCAGGTAAATGAGATAAAAACACGTTTGTCATTTGTACAACGTGTCTACATAGACGGAAAGCATGCCGTGTGGAGGGGCGGCTGCGATTCGATTGACCGAACGAAAGATCATCAACTAAGCTCGGCCGAGCAGGTGTCGCGTACCTTTCTAATCATCCCATACGATCTCCAGGTCGCCTTGGCCGCTATGCGCACACACGGAGCAACGGGTATTTC
This sequence comes from Methylococcales bacterium, assembly GCA_050740335.1. Classification (GTDB taxonomy): domain Bacteria; phylum Pseudomonadota; class Gammaproteobacteria; order Methylococcales; family UBA1147; genus UBA1147. The sequence goes on from JBOICY010000261.1 coordinate 1,303, forward strand.
GAGAAGGCTCTGGATAAGTCACGTTGATACGTCCATCGCTTCCAAACTCGATATGCACCCATGTGCTGTCGTGAATACGCTCGGCAACAAGATCCTGCAGAAGTTGAACCGCGATTCCGGCTGCTATCTGATTCATCGATCGGAGTGAACCCGCCCGTCTGTTTTGCCAGTGCTCAACTTGGTTGTCCCGTGCACTGGCGAGCGTCGCAATGGCTTCGGCGTAGTGGCTAACGCTTCCGTAACAAACCAAGCAACTCGAACCCGGAAAAATAAGACGGACGTCTGCTCCCATGGTGCGCCGAGGTTGGGCAAGGTCATCGTCGGAGAAAAACACACCGGTACCTATATCAATGAGAACTTTGTGATACTGACTGGCTAAAAACGTTGCGCGCAAGCGTGCCGCGTCATTGTCAACACAACTAAACAGTACATCGCAATTTTTTAACGCTTGCCAGGCGACCGGGGCTTCGATACCCGCAATCACGGGCTCAATGCGTATTTCTGTCCCACTAAGCGAAATTTTTAGCGTATCGGCAATCGAATCAGCTTTTGATCGGTCCAAATCCGTATCTAAAATACAGTCCATTTCGCCAAGGTTATGCGCTTCAAGAATATCGGGATCGATTAGTGATAGCGTTCGCACTCCGGAGCGTGCGAGCATACCGGCAACGAGAGAACCGCTACGCCCGCAACCGATAATTCCAATACGTAAACGAATTAAACGGTCCCATACGGTCTGGTCTCCGAGTCCGCCAATTGTTCGGGACCAGCGGTTGCGGTAGGGGTCGTCTCTATAACGAAAGCGAATACGCGGCAGTTTCATTTCGAAATCCTCACATTGATATGGACGGATGATGCAGCATGCAATGCGTCGCCTGAGAACAGTTAAGTTGCATGGTTGCAGGTAGATGTATACGCCGTGCGAGTTGAAGAATTACATCAACCGCTGTCGTAGATGTCCCAATTTGGTACGAAAAATTTAGACTTCCGAGGTAACGCCTTCACTGGCGACTAGGGTAGAAAGCAACAGGAGGCCGCGAAAATGCCGAATCATATTGAAGACTGGTTGACCAAGTGGGTATCCGATCGACCGAAAGACGAGAAAGCCTGCGCTGAGGCACGAGACCGGCTTAGCGGATATGTGAAAAAGAATTACCTAGAAGAATTGACAGACGCTGCCGAGATGTTTCTCAAAGACCATCCACAGCTTATTTCGGCGATAGTTGTAAGCCAATTTATCGACAATGGTCCTTCTTTATTACTAAAGAAGAGCCGGGAAAGAGTTTTGATAAAGAACTATTTAAAAAAGGATGCTGTTAATAGGTTGTCTGATGCGATTAACTGCTTTACCAAAAATTCGATCGAACAAAAACCCACCGCACCTCTCGCAGCACAATTTCGAACGCATGTCATCCATCAGTTCAAGGTGTATGCAATCGCGTTGTGGTTGTCGGCCCCTCTCGAACCTAAACCTGAACCTAAAACGGCACAACTAGAAAAGAAAACATCTTCTAACCGATCACAGTTCGAAGAATCCAATAC
>JBOICY010000262.1:0-3852 GCA_050740335.1 Methylococcales bacterium
AAATACGCAGTGCGGTCTCCAATCTGATCAGTAATGCCCTGAAATATTCCCCGGTGGAATCGGTTGTAACCGTACGGTGGGCCGATGAACAGGCGAGCGTGAGGCTCGACGTGATCGATTTCGGAGACGGGATCGCGGCGGAGTATATCCCGCGTTTAACCGAACGGTTCTATCGGGTCGATGTGAACCGGTCTCGCCAGCAGGGCGGGACCGGTTTGGGCCTTGCGATCGTGAAACATGTGGTGAATCGGCATGGTGGCGAATTGAAAATCCAGAGCGAGGTCGGGAAGGGCAGTTGCTTCAGCGTTCGGTTTCCGGCGGAGCGGGTTCTGAAGAATCAAGAAGACAATGTCATAAAACTGTAATACAACGGTCATAAAATCCTCCGAAGGGTGTTTGATCGGCGCCCGATTCAGTCGAAAACATCGGAGAACTTTATGCTCAGAATCAATCGTAGTGCTTTGGCAGTTTCATTCCTGACCCTGATGGTTTCAGTGTCGATACCGGCGATCACCGAGGTCGACAGCGCAATCCCGGTTTATGAGAAGGCCAGCGGAGTCGCCGGGAATCTGTCCAGTGCAGGCTCGGATACGCTGGCCAATCTGATGACCCTTTGGGCGGAAGAATTCAAACGGGAGTATCCCAACGTCAATATCCAGATCCAGGCCGCGGGTTCGTCAACCGCGCCTCCCGCGTTGACCGAACGCACCGCGAACCTGGGCCCGATGAGCCGCAAGATGAAGGATAAGGAAATCGAAATGTTCGAAGAGGCCTTCGGTTACAAGCCGACCGCGATCCGGGTTGCGATCGATGCGCTGGCTGTATTCGTGAATAAGGACAATCCGGTGAAGGGGATGACGCTCCCTCAGATCGATGCGGTATTCTCTTCAACCCGCAGTTGCGGATACCCGGACGAGATCGATCGCTGGGGGCGATTGGGTGTGCAGGGAAATCTGGAAAACAGCGCGATTCAGTTGTTCGGACGCAATTCGGTCTCCGGAACCTATGGCTATTTCAAGGAACATGCACTCTGCAAGGGCGATTTCAAGTCGAATGTCAACGAACAGCCGGGATCCGCGTCGGTGGTCCAGTCGGTGAGCACATCGCCCAATGCGATCGGATATTCAGGAATCGGTTATACCACCTCGAATGTCAAAGCGGTCCCACTCGCGAAAGCCGGCGGCGAGGAATTTGTGGAAGCCACGCCCGAAAACGCGATCAGCGGAAAATACCCGCTGGCCAGATTTCTTTATATCTACGTCAATAAACATCCGAACAAACCGCTTCCGCCCCTGGAGCAGGAATTTCTCAAACTGGTCCTGTCCAAATCGGGCCAACGGGCCGTTGTGAAGGACGGCTACATTCCATTACCCGCCTCGGTCGTGGAGCGCGAGATGGAGACATTGAAATAGCCAGCGCCCGGCTCCGCCCTTCTCCGGTTTCCGGATTCATAATTCAAACCGGTTCTCGTATAGCATTTTGAGTATTTTCGTGTTCGATCGTTGTGGTTGACGATCGAATGCCTCCATTTGTTCATAATTGGTTGTTGTTTCCAATTGAGTTTTTGGTGCATGGGATGCACCCGACCAGGCTCAAGTTCGACGGCGCGCCCGGTACGAAGTCAGGCCGAGGCATTCGATGTGCCGCAATCGGGAGTAGACTATACTCATTTCTGGACCTGAACCTTGAATGTACTGATCGATTCCGGCCTGTTGTCGAATAACCCTGGTCTTAGACTTCGAACCGGATCCATGAACGATCTTATTTATTCAACATTGAAGAATAAATTTGGCTTTACCGAATTTCGGGAAGGACAGGTTCCGGTTATCGAATCTCTGCTGGGAGGACATTCGGCTGCGGCGGTGTTTCCGACCGGTGGTGGAAAGTCTTTGTGTTATCAATTACCGGCATTGTTGCTGCCCGGAATTACTTTGGTCGTTTCACCCTTAATCGCTTTGATGAAAGATCAGATCGATGCATTGACGGCCAAGGGCATTGCTGCTCAAAGGCTGGATTCATCCTTGAGCGCGGAGGACTATCGTCGAGTGGTCCGGCAGTTGCGAAAGGGTGAAACGAAAATTCTTTATGTTGCTCCCGAACGCTTCAATAATGAATTATTCCGGGAAACGGTTCGCCCTTTGCCGATATCGCTATTCGCGGTGGACGAGGCCCATTGTATTTCGGAATGGGGGCATAATTTTCGACCGGATTATTTAAAACTGATCGATTTTGCAAATGACTTTGAAGCAGAACGAATTCTGGCCTTAACCGCCACCGCAACCGATCAGGTGCTTAGAGATATATGCCGGGGTTTTAAAATTGCGGCAGAACATACAGTACGAACCGGCTTTTACCGATCCAATCTAAGGCTTCTTTACACTCCGCTCGACCGGACCGACCGAGACCGGATTTTACTAGGCGAATTGAAAAACCAGCCGCCCGGTCCGACCATTATTTACGTGACCTTGCAGAACACCGCCGAGAAGCTGGCCGAAGTTTTGTGTGCCGCAGGTTTACGCTGTCAGGCTTACCACGCGGGTCTGAAGGATGACGAGCGCAGCCGGATTCAAGAGTGGTTCATGGCTTCCGGAGATGGCATCATCGCAGCGACTATTGCCTTCGGCATGGGGGTGGACAAGGCGGATATTCGCTATATCTACCACTACAATCTGCCTAAAAGCCTGGAAAATTACGCCCAGGAAATAGGCCGTGCCGGGCGTGATAATCTACCTTCCGTCTGCCAGCTCCTCGCGTGTGCCGACGATCTGACCATTCTGGAGAATTTTGTGTATGGCGATACCCCGGATCAACAGGCGGTGCGCGAACTGCTCGAGGGCCTGTTTTCCTTGGGAAACGAATTTGACATTGATCTTTACAACCTGAGTTACACCTGTGATATTCGAATATTAGTATTACGCACTCTGCTGACTCATTTGGATCTCGAAGGTTATTTACGCAGCGGAACACCCTTTTATCGGAACTATAAATTCAAGCCGCGGATGTCTTCATCTGACATCCTTGGACACTTCAGCGGTGAACGAAGAATCTTTTTAGCCAGTCTGTTTCGTCAGGCAACCAAGGCGAGAACCTGGTTCCATATCGACCTCTCAAGTGCCGCGAAAGCCTTGAACACCGGGCGTGAGCGTATCGTCATGGCGCTCGACTGGCTGGAAACAAAAAACATGCTGGAAGTCGATGTGTCCGGCATACGCCATCGTTACCACCGATTGAAAAAACCGGAGGATTTGGAATCGTTGGCGTTCCAGCTTTCTGAACGGATGCTAAAGCGGGAAAGCGCGGATATTCATCGCCTGCAGCAGGTCGTCGATCTGGTTAACAGCTCAACCTGTCAAACCACGGGTTTGGGCAGGTATTTCGGTGAAAATCGCGGTCAGAACTGCGGACATTGCTCATGCTGCAGGAATGGCCCGGTACGGATGGCCGAACGACCTTTCCAGTCGATTCCCGCGAATCTTGACGAGAAGGTCCTGGCCCTTTTCGAGGATGAAGGAAAATCCACCGGAATATTATTCAGAGCCCGCCCTTTGGCCCGGTTTCTATGCGGTATTCAAAGCCCGCGCATTTCACGGGCTAAATTACGCGACCATTCCTTGTTCGGAACACTCGACGGCACCCCATTCAAGCTGGTTTTGAAATGGTCGGAAGCGTTTCTTAAACCGAAGTTCCAGCTGAAGAAATAATACAACAAACTGATATAAAATATAAAAGAGACTATTTTAATTGTCTGGTACTGGGAACAGTCGGATCCAGGCCAAGGCCCGTGCCTGGATTGGAGTGGGTTCGGTGTCCTGAACGATAGGCGGACTTTCGGGGTCGGAGTGGAGCCGACCA
>JBOICY010000263.1:0-20104 GCA_050740335.1 Methylococcales bacterium
GCATCAGTGTCCCCGCCGGACACCGCGTCCAGGTAATCGAGATAGGAGGCATACCAGTCCTCAAAGACATCCGTGGTCGTCTCGGCTGGCGGCGCTTCCGTACCTCCACCGCCGGTTGTCGTTCCACCGCCGGTTGTCGCTCCACCGCCGGTTGTACCTCCACCCCCGGTTGTCGAGCCCGGACTGAAGATCACGGCGTCATCGTAAGTGCTTATCAGTTGATCACAGTCCTTGGTATCGACGCCATCAGCTTTAAGCGACTTCACAAGCTCCTCTGTCTCGTCTTTTAAGACATTAAGGTAGCGGTTGCTCACGGCGAACACATCACCGAAGGTGTAGGTCTTGGAGCGACCCATGACCGACATCGACCACCTGTTTACCGGGACGTTCCAGGGTTCCAGGAACAGCCGAAACAAGGCGATCTTCTCGCTTTGGTCGTACGATTCGCGATCGACGAAGTGCTTGGTGATGGGAAATCCCTCCGCGGAGCGCTGGAAGATACTCTGGACTATCTCCTCTTCGAAAACGGTGTCACCGTTTGCCTCGATGAGTCCGGTCGTTGGTTTCGTCAGATTCGTTTGCTGCAAGGCCACCTTGAGTTCCGGCAGGCTGTGCCTGCGCCTATCGGTGTCGGTGATGAGATCAGCAACAGTGCTCATCTTGTGCTTATCCAGCAGGAAATTCAGGGTGTCGGCGGAAACCTTGGTGTTGATATTGCCTTTAGTGATGCAGTCTTTGGCTACGGCCAGCGCGATGTGGCGAACATCTACGGGATCGCGTTTATGGTCGATGATCTCCCGCGCCATGCGCTGGCTGTTGAAACCCGAGAGGTTGTCGAACAGCGCCACACCTCGGCCCTCGGCATTCCCTTTGTTAGAAACAAGCCCCTTCTTAGATTCGTCGTTGCCGGTGTGATTGAAGAGCAGGTATTTGCCCCACTGAAAAACACCGACACCCAATATCGTCGCGGGTGCACCGAGGTCTTCCCTCCCGAATTTCATCATGTCGATATTGCGAGTCATCGGGTATCGGCTCATCGCGGGAGACCTCACGATGTTACCTGCGGTGCCTAGTTCCGTCTCGGACGGAAGCCCGGGATCGAGCTGCTTGACGATCGCGTCGTCTTTCAGGTCGTTGAGAATCCGTTCCACTGCTATGGCCTCGATCGAGCCCTCGTACAGCCGATCGCGGTTGAAGGGGAGCGCGCCGCCCCAACTGTCGTAGGCGTCCCAGTTCGGCCTCCCGTGGTGGCAAGTCGAACACCTTTCGCCCGTCTCGATGACCGGGTCGTTCTCGCTGACCGTTTGGGTCCCAAGGTCGATTTCGTGAAATTGGAATTTCTTGGTGGCGGAATCGAAGTACATGTATTCCACTGTGTTTTTGGTATGGTTGCCAGCTTTATCCGCCGAGATGTCGAAGCTGAATATCCTGGAGGAATCCTCGCTCGGCAGGATGAATCGCGGGCGGATTCCAGTGGCTTTCTGCGCGCTCTCGCTCATCATGATCCAGTTCTGCTTGTATTCTTCCGGCAAATGCTGCAGGAACTCCGCTGCGGTCGTGATCGGCACACCTTCCGTGTTGCCCGCACCCGGATTGCCGCTGATATACTCTTGGATTCCCTCGGGGGTAAATTCCGTGATCACGCCGCCGGCACGTACGAATGTTGCGCCAGTGCCGGCGCCCCCGGTTGTCGCTCCACCTCCGGTTGTCCCTCCATCCCCGTCGGAGCTCGATTCCTATGGTTCAACAGCCACCTCGTCGGACATCAATCGCACCTCGGCTACACCGAGTTCGTCGGCCGATGATACGGATGCCACCAGCAACAGGGCGGAGCAGATGCTTCCGGCAAGAAGTGACTTTTTCATCATTGCGTTCATAGTAGACTCCTGGGTTACTCACCGATATAACGTGTTAAATCGTCCTTGTGCTCCGATCCGAAAACAACAACCGATCGGATGCGACCGGGCCCTTTGGGTTGAGAGATCGATCTGGTGTGACCCCCTCTCACCCTTATATACGCTGTAGGCGACGATTTGGATGTGCGAATGGAGCGTGTCAACAACTTTGGGACACCGGTGCGGGGAGTTTAGTTAGCTTGTAACACGCTGATCTTCGATCGCATCGTCGGGGTCGGTGACTGAAACGAGCCCTGACCGGGCAAGTCTCAGGGTCGTCCGAACAGTTTTTCGACATCGACGTGAATCGAATCGATTTGCCAGATGGGTTGATTTGCTCAGGCAAATTCGATGAATCATCTCCATTGATCCGATGCCGTCTGCATCGTGTCGTTGGCGGCGAGCCGCATTGGATCCATCGGGGTTCTCATGCTGACCTTTTCGGAGAACCGGCTGAAACTCCAGGTTCAGTAAAGTCCGGGCAAACCAGCCTGCCCTCGATCTCTACAAAAAGCAATTGGGTGGCGCCGTCAGCGATGCCCCAGAACGCGGGCGCCGCCCTCTTGAAAGTATTTTTCTAGATAACCCGCTTCCGACACGGCCCGTTCGTCTTTCCCCAGCCGCTTTGGCGACTGACTAAATTTGGATATCAGGGTCGCTGTTCCCTCATAGATATGGACCTATTAACGGCTTAGCGCTCCGGCAGGTGGCTCTTCAGGAACGGGATGGTCAGTTTGCGCTGTTCGGACAGTGAGGTATAGTCCAGCGTTTCGAGAAGACTCCATAAGGCTGGCAGATCTCTCGGATACCGGCTCAACAGGAAACGCCCAACCTCTTGCGGCAAATTGAAACCGAGCCGTTTCGCTTTGAGAGTCAATGCACCGAGTTTGTCCGTGTCGCTCATTTCTTTGATGTCCAGGGACAGACCCCATTGCAGGCGGGAAGCCAGGTCGCGCAGTTGAATCGGAAGTCGTTGCGGCGACAAGGAGGCGCTCACGACCAGATTGTTCGCTTTCTCCCGATGGCGGTTGAAAAAATGAAAAAATGCGGTTTCCCAGTCCGATTTTCCCGCGATCGAATCGATGTCATCGACACAGACAAGCCGATAGGCCTCGAGTCCTTCCAATAGGCTCGGACTCAAGGTCGTGCATTCCCGGAAGGGCATATAAAAGGTGCTCTGATCGAACTGGCTCGCGGCCCGGCAGGTCGCTTGCAATAAATGGGATTTGCCGAGCCCCGGATCCCCCCGGATAAACAGAAAATGGCCGCCCTTATCGGGTTGAGTCAATGCCTTGAGCGATTCGATAACCTGCTGATTGGGTCCCGCGAAGTAGGAATCGAAATCCTGGGTGCCGTGGAATACGAATGGCAGCGGAACTTGAACCGGCATCGTCAGGGTAATTTTTCCGTCTTCTGGTACAAGACCGTGCCGGAAAAGAATATCTTGCTCGCCAAGGTCACCAGCGCGGGAAGCCGGTTAAAACGAGGCTATCATCGATAAGCCATCGCTGAACGTTACAGCCTGGCATTGGCCAAGGCCAGGGCCGTTCTCGCGAGCCTTTTACCGAGATTTCTGCAGAGCGCTTTTTCGTCATCGGTGAGACCGGCCTTGTCCTTGCCCGACAGGTGACTCGGGCCATAGGGTGTCCCTCCGGATACGGTCCGCATCAACGCGGGTTCGGTGGACGGGATGCCGAGGACCAGCATGCCATGATGCAGCAGTGGCAACATCATCGAGAGCAGGGTGGTTTCGTGCCCGCCGTGCATGCTCGAGACAGCGGTGAAAACACCCGCGGGTTTGCCGGTCATTGCCCCCGAAAACCAGAGTTCGGTGGTATTGTCGAGAAAGTACTTCAGGGGTGAGGCCATGTTGCCATAATGGGTCGGGCTGCCGAGCGCGAGGCCGTCGCATTCTTTCAGATCCTCCAGTGTTGCATAGGGGTGGCCGGACTCCGGAATACTGTCTTCGATCGCTTCGCAAACCGTGGAAACCCTGGGAACGGTGCGGATTCGGGCGTTCGCATTGGCGATTTCATCGACGCCGCGCGCGATCTGGTTGGCCATCTCCGCAGTGGATCCGTACTGGCTGTAATACAGGATCAGGATTTCAGCCATCGTTACAGTATACTCAGCACGTTTTCCGGCGGGCGACCCAGCGCGGCTTTGTCATCGGTCACGACGATCGGGCGTTCGATGACTTTCGGATTGTCCACCATGCCCTGGATCAATTTCTCCCGGCTGAGTTCGGGGTCGTCGAGCCCGGCCTGCCGATATTCAGGCTCTTGTTTCCGCATCAAATCGCGCGGTTCGAGCTTCAATCGATTCAGAATTTCGCTGAGTTCATCAGCGCTCGGAGGCGTGGACAGATATTCGATAATAATGGGTTCGACGCCTCGATCGCGCAGTAGCTCTAACGTTTGTCTGGATTTGCTGCAACGTGGATTGTGATAGATCGTGACACTCATGATTCGCTCCAACCTGTCGGACAGGGGCGTATAGTACTGGGCGCACGGCCAAGTGCCAAGTACCCGCTCTATGGTATCATCCAAACTTTTGATTCAGGGTCCTTGGAACGCGATGAACCTTCCGGATTTTTCTCTGGCGAATGTCCTGGTCGTGGGCGATCTGATGCTGGACCGCTACTGGTACGGGAGCACTTCAAGAATTTCGCCAGAGGCGCCGGTTCCGGTGGTGCATGTCGCCAGGTCGGAAGAGCGGGCCGGCGGTGCGGGGAACGTCGCGCTCAATATCGCGGCGCTCGGGGCCCATCCCACGGTGATTGGATTGTGCGGCAACGACCAGGCTGCCGATACGCTGCAAAAACTGATGGAATCGGCCAAGGTTGCTTGCGTGTTCCATCGCGTTCAGGAGTGCGAGACGATTACCAAGCTCCGGGTGCTGAGCCGGAATCAACAGTTGATTCGCCTCGATTTCGAGGATGGATTCCATGGCATCGAATCCGAACCAATCGTGGACGTATTCCATACCGAAGTCGCCAAGGCCCATGCAGTTGTGCTTTCCGATTATGGAAAGGGAACACTCCGTTCGGTCCGGTCCCTGATCGAAATCGCGCGAAACGCGGGCAAACCGGTTCTGGTCGATCCGAAGGGAAGGGATTTCTCGATCTATTCGGGCGCGACCGTGATCACTCCGAATCTTGCCGAATTCGAAGGAGTCGTCGGAGCCTGCAACGATTCGTCCGAACTGGTCGAAAAAGGCAAGCGGCTGATTCGGGATCTCGGGATCGATGCCCTGCTGGTCACGCGCGGCGAACATGGCATGACAATGCTTGAGCGTAATGCGGAACCGCTCCATCTACCGACCCAGGCGCTCGAAGTCTACGATGTCACCGGCGCGGGCGATACCGTGATTTCAGTGCTGGCGGCCGGTCTGGCAGCAGGTCGTTCATTCCGCGATTCGACCGCGCTCGCCAATGTGGCGGCAGGCATCGTGGTTGCTAAACTCGGGACCGCGGCCATCACGCTGGACGAATTGCGTTACGCCCTGCAGAAACAGCGCGCCCATCACCGCGGGTTCATCGAACTCGATCAGCTCGTCGAAACGCTTCTGGTGGCGCGTTACAAGGGCGAGAAAATCGTCGCGACCAATGGTTGTTTCGATATCCTGCATCCGGGCCATATCGCCTATTTGCAGCAAGCCCGGAATCTCGGCGATCGACTGGTCGTGCTGGTCAACAGCGATGATTCGGTCAGGCGGCTCAAGGGACCGCGGCGGCCGGTCAACAATCTGGAGACCCGGATGGCGATGCTGGCTGCCCTGGAATGCGTCGATTGGGTCATTTCATTCGCGGACGATACGCCGGAAACCCTGCTTTGCCGGATTCTGCCGGATATTCTGGTCAAGGGGGGGGACTACCAGGATGCCACGAGGCTCGCGGGCCATGATTGCATCACCGCGAACGGCGGCGAGGTCCGGATTCTCGATTTTGTGGAGGGTTTTTCGACTTCGGAATTTATTCGAAATCTGCGTGAAAACGGTTAGAATAGCTCTTTCTTGTCTGTGTCTTGGCGGCCTTGTTCGGACGCGGAATTCGAGCCCGGTACGAGCGTCGATACAAGCAACCCCCAGCAGCTTTTCAAACTCGTCGCAATCTTGAGTGATGTCTGAAATCGTCCGTATCGAATTGGAGACCAAGCCGGCATTCGAACTTCCACCCCATTCCATGCAGGCGGAACAGTCGGTTTTGGGCGGATTGATGCTCGACAATCGCAGCTGGGATTCCATCGCGGACCGGGTCGGGGAAGAGGATTTTTATCGCAAGGAACACCGTCTGATTTTCCGGGCGATCCGGAAACTTGCTGAGAACGACAGCCCTTTCGATGTAGTGACCCTGTCGGAGATCCTGGAACGCGACAACGCACTCAGCGATGCTGGAGGGCTCAAGTATCTGGGCACGCTGGCGAAAGACACGCCGAGCGCCGCCAATATCATCGCCTACGCGGATATCGTCAGGGAACGTTCGGTATTGCGCCAACTGATCCATGTCGGTACCGAAATTTCCAACGCGGCCTTCCGCACCCAAGGGCGCGGCACCGCGGAACTGCTCGAATTCGCCGAACAGAAGGTTTTCGAGATCGCCGAACAGAGACAACGCGGTTCAAGCGGTTTCGTCGGCATCAGGACATTGCTTGCGAGGGCGGTCGACCGGGTTGAAAAGCTCTACCAGCAGGAGGGTTCATTAACCGGCGCCGGTACCGGTTTTCATGACTTTGATGGCATGACCGCGGGTCTTCAACCTTCGGATCTGATCATAGTCGCGGGACGGCCTTCGATGGGCAAGACCAGCTTCGCAATGAATATGGTGGAAAATATTGCGATCAAGGGCGATAAACCGGTCGCGGTTTTCAGTATGGAAATGCCCGGCGAGCAACTCGCGATGCGCATGCTGTCCTCGCTCGGCCGGATCGATCAGCACAAGGTTCGGACCGGAAAACTCGATGACGATGAATGGCCGCGTTTGACCTCGGCGATCAATATTCTGGCCGAAGCTCGATTGTTCATCGACGATACACCGGCCATGACCCCCACCGAAGTGCGGGCTAGGGCGCGGCGCTTGACACGGGAATACGGCCAGCTCGGCCTGATCGTGCTGGATTACCTGCAATTGATGCAGGCGCCCGGAAGCGCAGAAAACCGGGTCGCCGAGATTTCTCATATTTCAAGGTCGCTCAAAGCCCTCGCCAAGGAGTTGAATGTCCCGGTGGTCGCGCTTTCGCAGCTGAACCGCAATCTCGAACAGCGCCCGAGCAAACGGCCGGTCATGTCGGACTTGCGTGAAAGCGGTTCGATCGAGCAGGATGCCGATGTGATTGTATTTATCTACCGCGACGAAGTGTACAACGAGGACAGCCCGGACAAGGGCAGCGCGGAAATCATCATCTCCAAGCAGCGCAACGGACCGATCGGCACCACCCGCCTGACCTTCCTGGGCCAGTATACCCGCTTCGAGAATTTTGCTCCCAATCATTACGGAGACGAGGGATATCTATGATTCCAGCCGCGCATGCGGTCTTGGATCTGTCTGCCCCGCGCCATAATCTCGGTGAGGTCAGGCGCTACGCCCCGGCTTCGAAGGTCATGGCGGTGATCAAGGCCAATGGCTACGGTCACGGTCTGCTTCGAATCGCGAAGGCCTTGCGGGGTGTCGATGGCTTCGCCGTCGCCAGGGTGAATGAAGGGCTTCGCTTGCGCGAGGCCGGAATCCGGGAACGGATCGCGGTGCTCGAAGGCTTTATCTCGCAAGAGGAACTGGAACTCGTGAGGCGACATCGCCTGGAACCGGTCGTGCACTCCCTGTATCAGGTGGAAATGATCGAAGCGGCAAGCGGGATCGCTTCTCTCGTGGTCTGGTTGAAACTGGATACCGGCATGAATCGGCTCGGCTTGACCGAAGAGCAATTTTTTCGGGCTCTCAGGAGGCTGGAGCAATGCCCAATCGTGCGCACACCGATTCCATTGATGACCCATCTCGCCCGGGCCGATGAGATCGATTCCGCGGAAACCGAGCGGCAACTCGAGGTTTTCCAGCGTGTCACCGAGGGCTTGAAGGGCGAACGCAGTATCGCCAATTCGGCGGGCATTCTAGGTTGGCCACGCACTCGAAGCGATTGGGTCCGGCCGGGTATCCTGTTGTTCGGGGTGTCGCCGTTTCCGCATCGAAACGGCTCGGATCATCACCTTCGCGCCGTCATGACATTGCAGTCGCGATTGATCGCAATTAAAAACATCGAAGCCGGGGATGCGGTTGGTTACGGGGGGTGCTGGGTCGCTCCGGCCGCGACACGCCTCGGAGTCGTGGCGATCGGTTACGGGGACGGTTATCCTCGTGCGGTTGCCAATGGAACCCCGGTTCTGGTCGGCGCAAGCCGGGTGCCGATTGCCGGCAGGGTATCCATGGATATGCTCACGGTCGACCTTTCCCGCTGTCCGACTGCTTCGATCGGCGCACCCGTGATATTGTGGGGCGAAGGCTTAGCGGTCGAAGAAGTGGCCGAATGTGCCGGGACCATCCCCTATACTTTGCTCTGCGCGGTGACCCAGCGCGTTCGAATAATCGAAGCGTATTCAGACACCCGTGGTGTTGTAGATTCGGGGACTCCGGACCGTCCGCGGGAAACCGCCAAGTGATGGAATTGGTCACTATTCAACATACCAGTCTTCCCGGATATGAAGCGGAACCCGGGAAGTTATTAACAGCAAAATCCTAAGTTGAGCGGCGTGCTGCTTTTGGCGCATCCGCTCGAACGCCGGGTTGGGCGTCTGCGCGTCGTTTTGCTCACTGGGGTACAAGTTCGATTTTCAGCTTGCAGTCAAGCGCTTCAGCGTATTTCTTGAGCGACGCCACAGAGGGCGCATGCTTGCCGGCTGCTTCAAGTCGCGAGACGGCGCTCTTAGTCGTGCCCATACGAACAGCGACTGCTTCCTGCGTGAGGCCCGCACGACTGCGAGCCGACAGCATTTCGCGCGCAAGCGCGTACTCAACCTCCAAGGCATCATAGGCTTCGCGAAACCCGTTGCGCTTCGACGCCTTTTCAAGAAAGGCATTGTGATCGTGCCGAACAGGCTCGTACTTGATTTCAGGCATTTCGTATCTCCTCCATACGCTGATTGCAACGATTGACTCCCGAGTATAACCGCTGTTTGCATCGGAAGGCCACAAGACCTTTTTCGCGCCTCAACTGCGTTTTCTTCTGCGGTTGATCATCAAGCCCGAAACCATCAGCATGGCCGGAATCACGAACAGGAAGAAAAATCCCAGCGCGGCGGTTTGTTCAGGGCTTAATAGCAGCGATTGGTCCGGCTGGAAACGAATCGGAATGGAGAGTGAATTGCCGGTTTTAGTGAGCCATTGAATCATATTGAGCCCGAGGTCGAGGTTTATTCCATTGCCGAGATAGGTATTCGACAAAAAATCTCCGTCCCCGACAACCAGAATACGCTGCTCCGCGGTTTCAAACGCGCGGGTCAGCGCGAGACCCAGGTTCAAGGGCCCGCGTTTCTCACCTTGCTCCGGATTAAATTGAATATGGCTTTTGATGGGACCCTGTTCCGACCAGGACTGCGCCGAAGATTCCAGAACCGGCGCAGAGTGAAATGGTGTGCTCGGTTCCGATTCGATCGCACCCGATTTGGGGAACAGGCTGATCGAATGAATGTTTTCTGTGATCGGGTGCGGGGGGTATTCGCTCAAAGTCACAAACGCGGGATTGTTGATGCCGTAGGCCCTGCTGTTCGCATCCACGATGATTCCAGGCGGGAAACGGATACCCAAAAGGTCATTAACAGCGTCGAGTCCCTTGATTCGCTCCGAATCGCGTAACCAAAAAAGGTTACCACCATGAGTGATATACTTCACGATGGAGTCCGATTCACCGGGTAACGGCTCGACAACCGGATCGGCGATCACCAGAAGCGATGCGTTGTCCGGAATGCTGGCGCCTGGAGTCGTCTTCAGCTCGAGAATCCGAAATCCCTTGTTTTGGAGTTGTTGGCCGAATTGTCCGAGATCGTGATTTGCGGGTCCGGACGGAGAACGCTCGCCATGCCCCGAGAGAAATACGATCCAGCGTTGTTCAATATTGGAGAGCCGGTACAGCGTGTTGGTGATCGCCGACTCGCTGAGTTCGCGCAGACTTTCCGAGCGACCCTGGTAATGAACGATCATTTCGCCGTCGACCCGGATGCCCAATTCCCTCACCGCATCGGGATCTTCATCGGGATTGACGAAGCTCAAAATCAAGTCCTCCTTGAATCTTCGAAAGCGATCGATCGCGATCCGGATTCTGTTACGAAGCTCTCCGGGTTTGCTCGCGTAGGCAATAATTCGGACCGGCCCTTCCAGTTCTTTCAATAAATTCTGGCTCGCCGGGGATAAGGTATTGCGATTGTCCAGCGTCCAATCGAACTCGGACGGGTACTGGATGCTCGTCCGGGAAACCAGCCCGGCCGCCGCGAACAGGCATAGATAAAAAGCCAGGTTCGCCAGTATCCGTTTACGGTAAGCAGGGCTTCCCATACTCAGCCTGACATGCGCTCCTGATCGAGGTGCCGGATGGTCATGCCCAGGAACACCAGAATGATCAAAAAATAGTAGATCAGATCCACCGTGGAAATCAGCCCGCTGCGCAAGCGATTAAAATGGCCCAGGATGGAGAGGTATTGGAATACCCCGTCCGACAAACCGGTTGCCGCCGTACTCCAGTCCAGAATCCACATCAGTAAAAGGATTCCGAACGTTGCGGCCGCGGCGCTCGAGGGTTGGTCGGCGAGGCTCGAGATATAGAGCCCCACCGCACTGAAGCTGGCCGTCAGCAGGATTATCGCCAGATTACAGGCTGCCAGTTTGCCGAGGTCGAGGTCGGTGGCGAATTCGAGGCCCAGCGGCATCAAACTGATCATCGCGACCACGAGCAGATCGAATGCAAATAAGCCGAAAAACTTACCGAGCACGATTTCATGGACATCGAGCGGCGCTGTGATCAGTAATGGCAGCGTCCGGCTGTTGCGTTCCGCGCTGATCGCGCGCATGGTGACAAACGGGGTGAGCAGCAGCATGATGACGCCGGCATTGCCGTAAAGCGGCGCGACGATCAGGTCGGTGGCACCGGGAATTTCGCCCACCCCAGCGCTTTTTGGTTGAATGGTTGTCAAATAAATATCGATCTGGGCCATGAAAAGGTAGGCCAGAATTGCTTGGATCACCGCGAGCAGAATCCAGCCGAATGGAGACAGAAAAAGGCTATTAAATTCGCGGGCCGCAATTGTCCGGATCATGATCGGGCAGCGCTTTCCATCACCGCGGGGGATTCGGTCAGTTGGATGAACAGTTCTTCGATGGTTCTGTGTTCGGCGCGCAGTTCCAGGAGACCCCAGCCGGATCCAACCACGGTTTCCGAAATCTGTTCGGAGGGGTTGTGTTTTTTACGGAAGACAATTCGATAACAATTTTCCGGCAAGACCTCGACCGAATCGACCCCGTAAATTTGCCGCAGTAACTTGCTGTCCGCCCGGTGCCGGGTTTTGACCAGGAGGCTCGAATTCTCCATGCTCTGTTCCAGACCGGGTATGTCGGTGTCGAGGATCAGTCGACCCCGGTGAATGATCAGGGTCCGCGTACAGGTGCTCTGGACCTCCGGCAAAATATGACTGGAAAGTATCACACCATGGTTTCTACCGAGGTCACGGATCAATTCCCGCATTTCACGGATCTGGATCGGATCGAGTCCGACGGTCGGTTCGTCCAGGATGATCAGAGGAGGGGAATGCAGGATTGCCTGCGCGACTCCGAGCCGCTGCCGGAATCCTTTCGAAAGATTGGCGATCAAGCGAGCGCCGACTTCGCCGAGCCCGCAACGTTGTTTGGTCACCTCCAGACACTGCCTTCGGCGAGGCGCCGCGAGGCGATGAATTTTTGCGCAAAACAGCAGGTATTCGTCCACGGTCGAATCGGTGTACACGGGAGGGATATCCGGCAGATAACCGAGAAAACGTTTGGCCTCCCGGGGCTTGGTAACGATATCGACGCCCTTGATCAGGACCCGGCCCGAATCGGGTGCGAGATTACCGGAAATCAACTTCAGGGTGGTTGACTTTCCTGCTCCGTTGGGTCCTAGAAAACCGACAACCTGACCTTCCTCGAGCGAAAAACCGACTTCTCGTACGGCACACTGGCTCCCGTAATAACGGACCAGGTTTTCAGCCTGAATCAACGCGTTCATAGTCAGGGGTGTGCGGTTTCCCGGATCGGGAAGGGTGGTTTCGAAGCACTCGCCGGTCGTACCTCATATATAAGAATGATGAAAATGCGACGGCCGGATTCCATGTGCCCAGCGAGTAATTTTTCTCGATTCGCCCGGTTAACCCGCGCGCGCGAGTTTATCCGATTCGTCAAGCAAGCGTTTTCGAAACAGTACAATCTTCCAGCGGCGACCGCCCGATTGCCGCCACAGAAACGCGGAACGAATTCCGGCCAGCAGGAGCGCGCGAATTTTATTCGCGTTATCGGGATTGGTCAGATGGATCGGTTCGCCGTTGACGAGTACTCGAGGGCTCAGCGTGCTCACGGTGTTTTGGTAAAGGTCCGCCAACTTGGACAGCACCGATTCATCGACTTTTTCGGCATGACTTTTCGGGGCGATTTCTTCTATGCCGTGTTTGAGTTTCAGCAACAGGTTGCGGTCGTTAACCAATTTATGTTCCAGATAAACCAGTGTCGCCGCATAGTTGAACTGTTCATGGTCCAGTGTCGGAGGGCCTTGCAGTTGTTTTTTCAATTGCCGGATGCCGGTCTTGAGCTTGTCCAGCCCGCCGAAAACATCCTCGATATCCTGCGCATCGATCTTGAGCACCGATTCGATACTCGCTTCCACGGCATCCGCGTCCGCGGTTCCGTGCCGGGCGATCTGTTTGACCAGATAGACCGCCTGCGCGAGTCCCGCGAGAGCGATGGCTTGGTTGTGAATTGATTTTTTCATTGGTTGTCGGCTTGAGACAAGGCTCGGTCCCGGTTTTCAATTCCATCGTCATTGTAGCACTCGCATTGATTCCCGTCCCGGTTGGTTTCCGATCGTTTCGTTTTGGGACTCGGGTTATGCTATATTGCGCGATGAATGTAATCCGCGAGGAACCGAGATGAATACAGTCGTTCTGCCCGTACAAGGCATGAAATGCGGTGGGTGCGAATCGTTGGTGAAGAGCACTCTGGAAGCGCTTGACGGAGTCACTGGCGCGAGGGCGGACTATAAACTCAACGAGGTTGAAATCGATTTCGACCCCTCGCTGATATCAGTTGAGAGCGTAAAGGAAATCATAGTCGCGCGGGGATACACGGTGACAGGCTGAAGCGCCGCACATCGAAGCCAAGGGACGAGCGGCTTCACTTCATAGTATTGCATCCGTTGTCCATCGACAATACTAATCGAGGCGCCGGTAGGCGACCTGTAAAATGACAGAATCTCAATATAAACTGTCGAATAAATTCCTTTTTGAATCCGAGAAAGATGTGTAGTACTATACAGCCGATCTGTTTTAATACAGAGTGGTGATTGAATGTTGGAAGAAATCCGGATTTCATACCGGATTTTGTATGATGGTCATCGGATGTCCATTGCGGTAAGAGTCCCGCGAATTTCCATACGAGTGAATTTGCGTTGAAGTGATGCGTACCTGATGTTCGGTGCACAGGCGCCACCAGGTTCAATAAACTTCGTGGAAAAAATAAAAACAACGAGAGAAAATTGCGAGTGTCGCGATCATCGGATTGCGATCCGTGAATACGTTTGTAAAAGAAGCTAGGAAAACTAGACTGCAACGCGATCGTCTCGCATCGAGCGCCTGGAGCCTGAGGCTCATGGCGCCGGTTGATCCGGACGGGATTCAGGGCCTGATGGTCCTGCTTGCGTAACCTGTTTCCCGATTTCGCCGGATCGAATTGTTTTTGAGCGGGGGGCTTTGTGTTGTCGATGGGGGCAATTCCGAAGATTGCTTGGCTCGTGTCCAACGATGTTTGCTTGGACCTTAACCGTGTTTAATTGAACTGAGGCACACCGTGAGAAGTGTTGTCCGGGCGCTTGTTTGGCGCGCGGACTACCAGCCCGGTTCGACGATCCCCCCGAATTTACGAAATAAGTCGGTTCCCGAATCCGTGGAAGTCATGGATCGAATGGGCATGGCGATCTGCTGCCCTTAGCTGTTCGATCGATCAGGAATCACGTCCTCGGGTCCGGAAATCCGGACAATTGATGATCTATTTTCTTCCTGATGTTTTTAGTCCAAGAGGTTATCGGAATGTCTGCATTGATCAAGGTTGTGAAAGAAAGTTGCGAGCGGTTAGTTTGGCTGATGGTGCTGGGAGTGGTGTTGATCGGGAATCCGATGGCGCAAACGCCGGGCAGTATTGTCGGGGTTACGATCGAGAACCGGGCGGTGGACAGTGCCAATCTGCCGATCGGTCAATCGGATGTTCCGGTGAGCTTCGGGCAGGTATTCGAGAAGGGGCGGGTACCGGCCGGGAGCGGGTTGAAAGGTCGGTTGGCGGGGAGCGGTCAAGCGATACCGCTCCAGGTAGACAAGAAGGCCACGCATAGCGACGGGTCGCTCCGGCATGCGGTGATTTCGACGCTTCTGGCGGGTCTGACGGCGAACCAGAAGGTGACCTTGGAACTGCATCCGGACCCCACGGCCACCGCGGTTGCCGGGATCGTACCGGGCGACCTGGTGAATTCGGGCTACACGGCCGAGGTGCGCTTGACTCTGGGCGGGGTGGTGTATTCGGTTGCGGCGCTCGATCTGTTGAACAGTCCGGCGTTTCTGAACCAGCCATCCGGGAAGACCTGGCTCGCGGGGGATCAGGTCACGGAATGGATCGTGGGCGGCCCGTTTTTGGATGGCAACCAGCAGGCGCACCCGCATTTGACGGGGCGGTTTACGATCCGGGCGTATACGCGAAACGGCCGCATCACGAATGTCCGGACCGGGGTGATGGTGGAGAACAACTGGACCTATGTGCAGAACCCGGGCAACTGGACCTATGCGGTTTCGGTTCTGATCAACGGCCAGCTGGCGTATACGCAGGCGAACCTTTTGCATTATCACCATGCGCGCTGGTACAAGGAGTTCTGGTCGCAGGGAACGCCCGCGATTCACCTTGCGCATGACCCGGCTTATCTGATCGCGAGCGGGGCCTTGCCGAATTACGATCCGGCCTTGATTGGCAAGGTCGATCAGAATTATATTCAACAGCGCTTCGGCGGTTTCAATCCGCAGCCGATGGGGGTGGGTTTGGCTACGCAGTACATGCCGACCACGGGCGCCGCGGACGGGATCGGTTTATTGCCGCGCTGGTCCAGTTTGTATATCTTGGATCAAGGCCCGGCCAGCAAGAAGGCGACCCTGGGCATGGGGGATCTGGGCGGATCGTGGTCGATTCACTACCGGGACGAGAAGACCGATCTGCCGGTTACGATCGATGACTACCCGTATATCTGCAGTTACCAGTCGTGCAAGAACAATCCCGGCGATACCTTCAATGCGAAGACCGGGCGATCCGAATTGACGGCGACGTGTTCGAATTGCAGCACGCCGTTCGTGCACGATACGGCGCACCAGCCTTCCTTTGCCTACCTGCCGTATCTGGTGACGGGGGATTATTACTATCTGGAGGAGCTGCAATTCTGGGCGGCTTACAACCTGTTGGACTGGACGCCCGGGTATCGGAATTTCAGTGGCGGGTTGGTGGAGGGCGATCAGGTGCGGGCGCAGGCCTGGAATATGCGGACCTTGGGGCAGGCGGCCTATATCACGCCGGACGGGCATCCGTTGAAAGGGTATTTCAACGGGAAGCTGAAGAACAATGTGACCAATTATACCAAGTATACGGTGAGTCCGCCGAATGGTTACGGAGCGTTGTCCCCGAACCCTTATGATTTTCCGATTGCCGCGCCGTGGATGGATGACTTCTTCACCGCGGCGATGGGCATGTTGGTGGAGTTCGGATATGACACGGCGATCCCGGTGCGCGACTGGAAGGCGAAGTTCCCGGTCCAGCGCATGGGCTTCGCCACCCCGAACCCGGACGACTATTGCTGGAATTTCGCATCGGCCTACCATCTTTTGATCGCGCCTTCCACGGCGGCGAAGAGCGATCCGATGTTCGCGACCATCAAAGAGGTCTATAACGCCTCCAACGGGCAAACCAATATCGGGTCCAGCATCAATGACGGCGGCAATCCGTGCGCAAGCGTGGCGTTGGCGAACTATCTGAAGCTGGCCGGGCCGACCGACCTGATCGGGGGTTCGGACTCGGCGGTCGGTTATCCATCCAATCTGCAGCCGGCGCTGGCGGTTGCCAAGGATGCGGGGATTGCGGGCGCTGCCAATGCGTGGGCTCGCTTCGATGCGCGCTTGGTCAAGCCGAATTACAAGGATTATCCGAACTTTGCGATCGTGCCGAGAGTCGTGCCGATCAACGGCGGCGGGGCTGGCGGAGGCGCCACGAATCTTCCTCCGGTGGCCAATGCCGGAGCCGATGTGAACGTGACGGACAGTGACGGGAACGGGAGTGAGCCGGTCACCCTGGACGGATCCGCCTCGCTGGATCCGGACGGAACGACCGTGAGCTATGCGTGGCGCAACGGGAGTCAGGTGCTGGGTACGGCGGCGCGGTTGACCGTGACGCTCCCGGTCGGGACGACGACCCTGACCTTGACGGTCACCGACGTTCAGGGCGCTGCATCGAGCGATACGGTGAACGTGGTGGTCGCAGCGAAGAGTAGCGTTCCGCAGAATCTACCGCCGATTGCGGACGCGGGCACGAACCGGAGCGTGAGCGACGTGGACGGGAACGGGTCCGAGGCGGTGGCGTTGTCGGGAAGCGCCTCGCGGGACCCGGATGGAACGATCGCGAAATACGAATGGAAGGATGCGGCGGGGAATTTATTGGCGAGCGGCGTGAGTCCTTCGGTTACTTTCGCGCTCGGCAGCCATGTGGTGGCGCTGACCGTGACGGACAACGTGGGCGGGACCGCGAGCGCCACGATCGTGGTGGCAGTGAATACGGTGAGTGCCGGCACCTGTACCGGAAGCAGTCCGGCGCCGGGCGGCGTGCCGGCGACCGCCAATCCGGTTGCGACGGCCCCGAATGCGAATTTATCGGCCGATCTGAGCGGCTTGGCGAACCTCCAGCCGGGGCAATGGTACGAGGTGAAGAACTCGCGCATGAGCAGTGTCGATCCCTGTCCGGCCAGGAACTGTAACTACACCCAAAACCAAGGCCAACCGGCGGCCATGAAAGTATGGAGCGGGGGCGCGTATGACGGGGTTCATGATAAATTTCTGATCTATGGAAGCGGGCATTTCGATTATTGGGGCAATGAATTGTATGCCTTCGATGTCAATGCGCTGCGCTGGGAACGCCTCACGAATCCGAGTCTGGCCATGTCATCCGCGGTGTACGATCAAGTGGCATGGCTCTCTGATGGAACTCCTCATCCCACTCATACCTACGATGCGATCGAGTATGTTCCGGAAATTAATTCGTTCTGCGAGTTTGGGAATACCGGTGACAATCGTTTCCAGACCGCATGCCTGGATATGAATACCTACAAATGGTCCAGAAGGGCCAATATTGCCAACCTCACGAACAATCAGTCAAATATCAGCGATAGTCCCACCCAGGCCAAGACCGGCTATGATCCGGTGACCAAGTCCGTTTGGCGGCGTGGCGGAGCGAACTACGCCTACTTGACCCGGTACGATTCCGTGGCGAACACCTGGGTTAATTATGGACTCGATGGTACGTTTATAAGCTCTGACAGTACCGCTGCCGTAGACCCGAAGCGGCGCTTGTTCGTTGCGGTTGGTGGCGGGGAGGTGCGGGTGTGGGACATGACCAAGAACCCCTCATTCAGTGTCCTTAAGACCACCACTGGAGATACGGCGATTGTCGGCACGACGAACCCCGGCCTTGAATACGACCCGGTGATCGACAAACTCGTCGCGTGGTCCGGCGGTGCTAACGTGTATACCCTTGACACCACCACCTGGGTGTGGAGCAAGGTGCCTCTGGCTGCGACGAACAGTGTCATCCCGACTGCGGCACAACCTAACGGCACCTACGGTCGGTTTCGCTACATTCCTTCGAGGAATCTGTACATAGCCGTGAATGCGGTCGATCAGAATGTCTACTTCTTCAAGTTATCCGGCGCTTCCGGGACCGGTGGCGGAAGCGGTTCCTGCACCACGCAGAACCAGGCGCCGGTCGCCAGCGCCGGGGCCGACCGGACGGTCACCGACAGCGATCGATCGGGCGCGGAAGCGGTGGTTCTGGATGGCAGTGGATCGAGCGACGCGGACGGCTATATCGCGGACTTCAGCTGGTATGAAGGGACCAAGAAAATTGGCTCCGGATCGCAGCCGAACGTTACATTGGGGGTTGGAACCCACGTCATCTCCCTGATCGTCACGGACAACCGCGGGGCCTCCGCGGGAGACACGGCGCAGATCACGGTCAATGTCCCGAGCGCGGCGGCCGCCTGTTCGGATGGCATCGACAACGACGGTGACGGACTGATCGACTATCCGAACGATCCGGGTTGCACGGGCGCGACTGATACGGATGAGTACAATGCGCCGGTGTCGCAGACATTCAAAATTGGCGATACGGTCAAAACGCAGGGCGGGGACGGGGCCGGTGTCGATGTGTATTCGACGGCAAACGGTACGTTCCTGGGCAATCAAGCGGCCGGAACGACTGGAACCATTATTGGCGGACCCGTACAGGCAGCCGGATATGCATGGTGGAACGTGGACTTTGCGAGTGCACTGGATGGATGGTTGGTGGAGCAAAATCTACTAAAGTACGTATCTACAACCTACGCCTGTTCCGATGGCATCGACAATGACGGTGATGGACTGATCGACTATCCGAACGATCCGGGTTGCACGAGTACATCGGATACGGACGAGTTCAATGGAACGACAACCGGTCGTGTACTCAAGGTCGGGCCCGGCAGGAGCTACCCGACGGTGGCAGCGGCGGCAGCGGTGACACAGAACGGCGACACCATTGAAATAGACGCCGGCACCTACCCTGACGACATCGTTGTGTGGCGTCAGAATAACCTCACGATCCGCGCGATTGGGGGAAGGGCGCATGTTCAAGGGACGAAGATCATTCCCTTCCAGTCGGGTAATGACCAAGCGAACGGGAAGGGTCTCTGGGTGGTGAAGGGATCGGCCACCACCATCGAGAACATGGAGTTCTCGGGTGCGAAAGTCACCAGCGAGAACGGCGCGGGCATCCGCATCGAAGGACCGAATCTGACGATTCGCAACGCCTACTTCCACGACAACGAGAACGGTATTCTGGGCGGTGGCGGTACGCTGACCGTGGAGGGGTCGGAATTCGCGTACAACGGTTTCGGCGATGGATTCACGCATAACATCTACGTCGATACCGGCACCACCTTCATCCTCAGGAACAGTTATTCGCACCATGCGAAGATCGGTCACAACGTCAAGACCCGTGCGCAGGAGAACTTCATCCTCTACAACCGGATCATGGACGAGGCGAGCGGCACCGCGAGCTACGCGATCGACGTGCCGAACGGGGGGCGCACCTACATCATCGGCAATCTCTTGCAGCAGGGCGTGAACACCGGCAATTCGACGATGGTCTCCTACGCGGCGGAAGGCGCGAGCAATCCGGTCCAGAATCTCTCGGTGGTGAACAATACCCTGGTCAACGACCTGGGTTCGGGGAGGTTCCTCAGCATTTCCGGCACGCCCGGTCTGAGCGTCCAGAACAACCTGTTCGTGTACAGCGGTACGCTCGGATTTTCGGGAGGCAGCGGAAACATCACCACCAATACTCCGAACTTCGTGAACATCGCCGCCTATGATTATCGGCCCACGGCCAACACGCCCGGGATCGACAAGGGGGTTGCACCGGGTACGGTTCTCAACTACTCGCTGGTCCCCGCGGCCCAGTATGTCCATCCCTTGAGCAGCACGGTGCGTACTCAGGCAGGGACGGCGCTTGATGCGGGTGCCTATGAGTTTAATCCAAGCGGCGGTGGGGTTTCCAATCTGAAGCCTGTCGCCGACGCGGGAGCCGACCAAACGCTTAAGGATACGGATAACAGCGGCAGCGAAACGGTGATCTTGAATGGCGGTGCGTCTTCCGACTCCGA
>JBOICY010000264.1:0-4016 GCA_050740335.1 Methylococcales bacterium
TCTCAGCATTGCCACCTATGCCGCCCAGTTGAATGGCTATGGCGGTGAGCAGTTCAGGTTCGATTCCGACCAGAACTTGAAAAACGATCGGCTGTTGCTGCGGTACTTCCTGGAAGCACCCGGGGAACAACCGATCGAATTCGACTATATCGTGGTCCTGATCGGCAGCAAATGGAAAATCATTAACATCATCGTAGACGGCATCAGCGACCTGGCATTAAAAAAGGCACAGTACACCAGCATCATCGACCGGGAAGGTTTCGACAGCCTGTTAAAAAAGATTTCCCAAAAAATAACTGATTACGCGACCAAGTACGCGAACGGGTAACGGTAATTCGCAATGCTGTTGATTTAACAACCACCCGCTAAAGTGGGTGAGTTCGAATTACGGACTGAAAGTTCGGATATGCGTTGGCTAAACGACGCGCATAGGGTTTCTGCAGAGCTACAACTGGATGAAATGAACCACACCCCGATATGCGGTTGGCTGAAATAGCCCGGAAATGCGCCATCAAAAGCCGTGCAGCGGGAATACATTCACATGAAACAAGGAGGGTGCAAGGGCCGATTGTTGAAACAACCGACGGTTTGAATTTCTGAATCGGCGTCATCACGCTGACGGTAACTCTTACCATATCTCGAAAAAACCGTTTCCGAGAAACTGAGAAAAGTGGCCACATGATTCTCAAAGAATTTTTCAAACTGACCAAGAATGAGCCGCGTTGTAAATCCGAGCAAATTGAAACATGTCATTAAACCGTAATCAATCTTAATTAGTATCCAATCGTCTTCCCGATCAAGGTTGTGAGTTGGCTAGAACCTGCGTGCAGCTATTCGGCCAACAATTCACGGCAGCCTGATTTTTCTGGTATACCTTGCAGAATGCGCGTTTTGATTGATTCAAAGGGAATTGCATAGCGGGAGTGCACCCATTCCGGATCGGAATAGTGATATACCCATTGATTTTTCCAGGTATCCTTTAATTAAAAGAACTTATGAAAGCATTTGTCCTATCCTCAGCCCTGCTTGCTACAGGTTGTGCGGCGACGGTGTCAGCCATAGCAAATGAAATCGATGCTTTTCATGCAAATCGACCGCTTACCGTTGCAGTCTTCGGCGATTGGCCCTGCAATCAAAATCTGTTGACCAATGCATCTCTCTTGATCAACTCGGTTAACGCCGATCCTGATGTCAGTCTCGTGATCCATGTCGGCGACATCCATTCAGGCAGTATGCCTTGCACGAGCGCCAATATTCTACCCCCGTTAGCGACCTCGAATCCCGGTTGGAATCAAGGAATCTATTATCAATTCCAACGATTCAATGATCCCGTCGTTTATACGCCTGGCGATAACGAATGGACTGATTGCCATAAGACCAAGGGATCTAAAAGCGGGGCTCCCCTCAAGGAACTGGCGAGCGTACGCAGCCTATTTTTCGCCAAACCCGGCCATACCCTGGGTGTAAATGAGAAGCAAGTTTCAACTCAAGCCAAGAATTTGGATCCGAACTATCCAGCTGATGCCCAATTCGTCGAGAATGTCATGTGGGGGGCTTCCAGAGTTGTCTTCGTAACGGTAAATATGCCTGGCTCGAACAATGATACGCTACCCTGGACCAACGGTTTCGACGACCCGTCTGCACAGGCTTTGGAAGTTCTTGAGCGTACCGACGCGGATATTCGGTGGTTGGTAGCCGCATTCGATACAGCAATTCACAATAAAGCCAGGGCGGTGGTTATCGCCTTGCAAGGCGATATGTGGGATTTGACTGCCGTTCAACCCGGAGGCGATGGACTGGACCAGTACACGCGATTCGTGCAGGTATTAGCTGATTCAAGCGTCCAATTCGGCGGCCCGGTGCTATTATTGAACGGGGATTCGCATGTATTCGGAACGGACCATCCCCTTGCCGACCCAACCAGTGCTACCGGTGTGATCATGGCACACAGGCGGTTCCAAACCTGACCCGCATCACCGTTCAAGGCTCGACCAATGCCCCTGCTGAGTGGCTGCGGTTGACAATCTCCCCGAATAACCGCGGGGTATTCAGATGGCAAAATGGCCCCTATTGTAATGATCCCTTGTCCAGTTGCTAAAGGCGATATACTTCCTCAATCATCCCGTAGAAGTGCCGGATTCGATTGCCGTCCTTTTTTTGGCTAGGGAGAGTTTCTTTCCGTTGCTCATGGTATATCGCCTTTCTGTTTCGGGTTCGAGGTGTACGCTGCTACACCTCTGCCCGTCGGCGAAACCGGGAGAGCGAACGGAAAGCCGTCTTCGTGCTAACGAAGCAGCCTCTGTCTGTTTGGGCTGGAGGAAATTGGAACGCATGAGGACAACGTCCTTAGACTTGCCAAAGGGAGCCTGAACGCCTTGTTTTGTCGAAGGCAGCTGCATCCTGGCAGGTGATAATTTCCATTATCACAGATAGGAAAGGAGGGAGGGGACCGCGACGGCCTGCGTCGTTTGGTTCAATGTTGGAAGATTGGCGAAGGGCTGAAGGGAAAGCTGCGCCTGTGGCGTATTTTCGGACATCAGACAGTTAAATTTAAAATGTACAATGATTCCGCACCGCTCAAGGATGCCGCGATTCTGTTTTTATCCTTAGACGGCTAGGACATGTACGACATAGAAAAACGATGCGAGGACGCCAGGGAGTTTGTGAACTAATTCCTAGAAGACGACCAGTTCCGCAAAGATTCAAAGTTTTATGCGAATGCAACTGGCAAATGCTGGAAGGGGGTTATCCACTTCACTTTCGTAGACACAATATGTAGTATGTATGAATGAGCGAGAAATCCCACCCGGTGGGTGGCGTGGATTACCCACGAACACTGCAAGAATTTGACGAATGGTTTGCGGAGGAGGCAGCCCGCGTCGAATACCTCCGGCGGCTGCGTTGGCCTGAAGAATTCCGATGTCCGAACTGCGGGGGAGACCACGCATGGTTGACCGGCAGAGGGTTGCTTCGATGCTCAAGCTGTCAGCGGCAGACCCCTGTGATCGCGGGCACACTTTTCGAAGGTACGCGAAAACCGCTTCGCACTTGGTTTCAAGCGATGTGGTACGTAAAGAGTCAGAAGTACCGAGGTAATGCACTCGGCCTTAAGCGAGTGGTTGGGTTCGGGAGTCATCAGACGGCATGGATTTGGGTGCACAAGATGCGCCGCGCAATGGTGCGGCCAGGTCGAGATCGCCTGGGCGGTAAGGTTGAGGTGGATGAAACGTATGTTGGCGGCGAGGAAGCGGGGGTTCACGGCCGCGAAACCGAAAAAAGGCGATTGTAGTGGTTGCTGTGGAAATACAGGAGCCTTATGGCTTTGGTCGTGTCCGTCTTCGTCGAGTGCCGGATGTGTCGGGAGCCAGTCTTGATCCTTTCGTACACGAGATGGTAGAAGCTGGATCGGAAGTACTAACCGATGGCTGGAGCGGGTACAACACTTTGCCAGAGCACAACTACATCCATAGTAAAACTATTCTCTCATCGTCTGGCGATCCTGCCTGCCTGTCTTGATGCCCGGAGTGCACCGGATCGCTGCACCTCTCGAGCGCTGGTTGCTTGGCACCCATCAAGGGGCTGTCAGTAATAAATATCTTGACTACTACCTTGATGAGTACACATTCCGGTTCAACCGTCGGTCCGCTCGAGCCCGTGGTTTGTTGTTCTATCGACTCCTCGAGCAGGCTGTCCAAGTCGAGCACATTTAGCGAACTCAAATCATCCATGGGTGTTCGATGATCAACCACAACATTTTGGGGTTACGAGAGTGAAGTGGATAGCCCTCTGAACGAATTAATAAAGTTATCTGTGTCGTCCACAATACGTCTACACAAATAAAAAGGCTTATTGAAATTGATCAACAAGCCTTTGTTATAACTGGAGCTGGCGATAGGATTCGAACCTACGACCGGCTGATTACAAATCAGCTGCTCTACCGACTGAGCTACGCCAGCATATTGGAAGTGTATTAGAGGAAAACTGAAACCCTTTCAGTTTTAAGAGGGTGCGTATTC